>JAEUPH010000181.1 GCA_016790395.1 Rubrivivax sp.
CCGGCTTCGTGGCGGGTGACGATGTGGCCGTGGCCCTGCCGCCCGGCGGGCTGAACTCCGGCACGGTGGCCAACAAGAACGTCGGCAACGGCAAGCTGGTGACCATTGCCGGTCTTTCACTGTCCGGCAACGACGCCGCCAACTACAGCATCGATGCCGCGGGCAGCGGCCTGACCGTGAACATCACGCCGCGGCTGCTGAACGCCGTCTACGTGGGCGGCAGCCGTGCCTACGACGGCAGCATCGCCGCCCCGGTGACGGCCAGCTCGGCCGATCTCATCACCGGCGACGCCGTCACCTTCTCCCAGAGCGCCGTGTTCACCGGCCTGAACGCGCGCAACGTGGGCACCGGCAAGCCGATCAGCGTCACGGGCATCACCATCGCCGGCACCGATGCGGTGAACTATTCGCTCGCGAGCAACACCGCCAGCACCACCGGCGACATCACCTCCAAGGGGGTGACGGTGAGCTACACCGCGCTCGGCCGCGTGTACAACGGGCTGGCCGACACCAGCGTCACGGTGACCGGCAGTTCGACCGATCTCGTGCCCGGCGATGCGGTGGACTTCACGCAGACCGCAGCGGTGCGCGGCGATGGTGCCGCCGGACTGGGCCGGACGGTCGACGTCAGCAACATCAGCCTCACCGGCGCGCAGGCCGCCAACTACACGCTGGCTTCGACCACCGCCACCACGACGGTGAACATCGCCCAGCGGGCGATCGGCGTGTCCGGCATCAACGCCGTCGACCGTGCCTACGACGGCACCACCACGGTGGCGATCAACGTCGCCGGCGCCGCGGTCAACAGCGCCAGCATCGTGGCCGCCGACGTCGGCCAGGTGCAGGTGGAACTGCCCCCCAGCGGCATCAGCAGCGGCACCGTGGCCACCAAGGACGTGGGCCAGAACAAGCAGGTGTCGGTCACCGGCCTGAGCATCACCGGCGCCGCAGCGGCCAACTACACGGTCGCCGGCGCCACCGGCATCACCGTGAACATCACGCCGCGCGAGATCTCGGCAGCCTACAACGCTGCGAACAAGGTCTACGACGGCAACGCGACGGCGCAGGTCACCGCCACGTCGGACGGCATCCTGGCCGGCGACGTGGGCGCGCTGGGCATCACCGCCACCGGCCAGTTCGCCACCGGCAAGAACGCCGGCAGCGGGCTGACGGTGAACGTCACCGGCGGATTCCTCACCGGCGTCGAGCGCAACAACTATGCGCTGACCAACCCCACGGGCACGGCGACGGCGAACATCACGCCCCGCCAGCTGACGCCCACCTACAGCGGCGGCAGCCGGGTCTACGACGGCACCGACGCCGCCCCGGTGACCTCGACCACCGCGGGCGTCGTCAACGGCGACGAACTGCTGTTCGGCCAGACGGCGGTGTTCTCCGGCGGCAAGAACGTCGGCAACGGCAAGGCCATCAGTGTCAGCGGCATCGTGCTGGCCGGCGCCGACGCGGCGAACTACTCGCTGGCGTCCACCACGGCCAGCGCCAGCGGCAGCATCACGGCCAAGCCCATCACCGTCTCCGGCCTGAGCTCGGTGGTGGCCAGCAACCGGGTCTACGACGGCACCAACGTCGTCACCGTCACCATCCCCGACGGCGTCACGCTCGTCGCCGACAGCAGCGACATCATCGCCGGCGACCAGGTCGCCATCGGCGTGCCCAGCGCGGGCACGACCACCGGCACGATGGTCGACAAGAACGCCGGCAACAACAAGCAGGTGGCGATCACCGGGCTGACGCTCAGCGGCACCGATGCCGGCAACTACGTGGTGGCCGGCGCCGCCGGCGTCACCGTCAACATCGCCCGCAAGGACCTCACGGCCGTCTACACCGGCGTCACGCGCACCTATGACGGTGGCGTGGGCGCCACGGTCACGGGCACCTCCGGCGACCTGATCGCCGGCGACAGCCTGCTCATCACCGGCGACGGCATCTTCACCGGCACCGGGGCGCGCAACGCCGGGACCGGCAAGACCATCCAGGTGACCAGCGCCCAGCTGGGCGGCACCGACCGCAACAACTACACCCTGCTCAACCCCACGGGCACCGCGACCGGCACGGTCATCCCCCGCCAGCTGACGCCGGGTTACCTTGCCTATTCGCGCGTCTACGACGGCACCAACATCGCCACGCTGACGGCCACCGAGGCCGGCGTCGTGGTCGGCGATGACCTGGAGTTCTCGCAGACCGCCGTCTTCACCGGTGCGGGCGCGAAGAACGTCGGCAATGGCAAGTCCATCAGCGTCACGGGCATCAGCCTGTCTGGCGCCGATGCCGCGAACTACAGCCTCGCCAGCACCAGCGCCACCACCAGCGGCAGCATCACGCCGCGTTCCGTGACGCTGACGGGGCTCAGCGGCGTGCAGGCGGTGGACCGCACCTACAACGGCACCACCACGGTCACGGTCAACCTGCAGACCACCGGCAACGTGACGCCCACGCCCGGCGACATCCTGGACGGGGACGTGGTGACCGTGAACGTGCCCGTGGGCAACGTCACCACCGGCAGCATGGCCAACAAGAATGCCGGCAGCGGCAAGTCCGTGGTCAGCATCGCGGGCCTGGGGCTGAGTGGCGCAGACGCCGCGAACTACACGCTCGTGGGCACCACGGGCGTCACGGTCAACATCGCGCAGCTCTCGCTGACCGCCGTCTACACCGGCGGCAGCCGCGTCTACGACGGCGGCGTCACGGCGCCTGTCACGGGCAGTTCCTCGGACATTCTCGCCGGCGATGTCGTCGGCTTCGGCATCAACGCGCAGTTCACCGGCAGCGGCGCGAAGAACGTCGGCAGCGGCAAGGCCATCAGCGTGCTGGGCGCGACCCTGAACGGCAGCGATGCCGCCAACTACGCGCTCGTCAACGCCACCGGGCAGACCACCGGCAGCATCACGCCCAAGACCGTGAGCGTGGCCTACGTGGGCGGCACGCGCGTCTACGACGGCACCGTCTCGGCGCCCGTCAGCAGCAGCATCGTCGGGCTCGTCACGGGCGACGCGGTGACGGCAAGTGCCACCGCCGTGTTCACCGGCGCCAGCGCCAAGAATGTGGGCAGCGGCAAGGCCATCAGCGTCACCGGCATCCAACTGGCCGGCGACGACAGCGTCAACTACGCGCTGGCCGCCGACACCGCCAGCGCGCTGGGCAGCATCACGCCGCGGCCGCTGCGCGTGCAGGGCCTGGATGGCATCAGCGCCACCGATCGCGTGTACGACGGCACCACGACGGTGAGCGTGAACGTCAATGCCAGCGGCCCGCTGACGCTCAACTCGCAGGACGTGATCGCCGGCGACGACCTCACGCTCAATGCGCCGCCCAATGGCACCACCACGGGCACGATGGCCGACAAGAACGTCGGCACCAACAAGAGCGTGACGGTGGCCGGGCTCACGCTGTCCGGCGTCGATGCCGGCAACTACAGCATCGGCGCGGCGGGCGGCGTGACGGTCAACATCACGCCCCGCGAGTTGCTGGCCAGCTACAGCGGCGTGACACGGGTCTACGACGGCACCGTGGCGGCGTCCGTCACCGGCAGCACGAGCGACCTGATCAGCGGCGACATCGTCTCCATCGTCGGCAGCGGCATCTTCACCGGCGCCGGTGCCCGCAACGCCGGCACGGGCAAGCCGATCGACGTGACCAGCGCCGCGCTGGCCGGTGCCGACGCCGCGAACTACCTGCTCACCAACCCCACCGGCACGGCCACGGGCAGCATCACCCAGCGCCTGGTCACCGCGCTGTACAGCGGCGGGACGCGCGTCTACGACGGCAGCACGGCTGCGCCGGTCACCGGCAGCGTCGCAGGCCTGATCAACGGCGACGCCGTGTCTTTGTCGGCGACCGCCGCCTTCACCGGCCCCGGCGCCAAGAACGTCGGCAGCGGCAAGGCGGTGAGCATCACCGGCATCACGCTGTCGGGCGACGATGCCGCCAACTACGTGCTCGCGGCCGACGCCGCCAGCACCACGGCCAGCATCACGCCCAAGCCGCTGCGCGTGGACGGCCTCACCGGCATCGCCGCCACCGACCGCGCCTACGACGGCACCACCACCGTGGCCGTCTCGGTGCAGGCCAGCGGCACGCTCACGCCCAACAGTGCCGACCTCGTGGCCGGCGACGTGGTCACCGTGTCCCTGCCCGGCGGCAGCGCCTCCACGGGGACCATGGCCGACAAGCATGTCGGCCAGAACAAGGCCGTGACGGTGGGTGGCATCGTGCTGGGCGGCGACGACGGCGCCAACTACAGCGTCTCGGCCGCCCTGGGCCTGACGGTCAACATTTCGCCCCGCCTGCTGACGGCCACCTGGGTCGGCATCGACAGGGTCTACGACGGCACCGCGCTCGCCCAGGTGGCGGGCTCTTCGGCCGACATCGTGGCAGGCGACCTTCTCGGCATCACCGGCAGCGGCAGCTTCGCCGGGGGCAAGAACGTGGGCGTGGGCAAGACGATCGACATTTCCGGCGGCGCGCTCACCGGCGCCGACCGCCTGAACTACACGCTCGGCAACCCCACCGGCACCGCCACGGCGTCCATCACGCCGCGGCCGCTGACCCCCACCTACACGGGCGGCAGCCGGGTCTACGACGGCTCGACCACGGCGCTGGTCACCGCGGGCGACTTCGGCCTGGTCAGCGGCGACAGCGTGACCCTGACCCAGACCGCGGCCTTCACCGGCGCCGGGGCGAAGAACGTCGGCACCGGCAAGACGATCGCCATCGACGGCATCACGCTCGGTGGCACGGACGCCGGCAACTACACCCTGCTGGCGACCACCGCCACCACCACCGGCAGCATCACGCCCAGGCCGGTGAGCGTGTCGGGCCTGTCCAACCTCAGCGCCGTCGACCGCGTCTACGACGGCACGCGCAACGTGCAGATCGTCACCAGCGGCGCCACCGGTGGCAGCGCCGGCAGCAGCGACTTCCTGGCGGGTGACGACGTCAGCGTCGTCGTGCCGGGCGGGGGCCTGGGCGCCGGCCTGATGGTCGACAAGAACGTCGGCTCCAACAAGGCCGTGGCCATCAGCGGGCTCTCGCTGGCCGGCAGCGACGCCGCGAACTACCTGATCACGGGCACCGCCGGCGTCACCGTGAACATCACGCCGCGCCCGGCCACGCTGCTGGGCCTGGCGGCCGTGGACCGCATCTACGACGGCACGCTCACCGTGGCCATCAATGCCAGCGGGGCCAGCCTCACCGGCCTGCTGGCGGGCGACGACGTGACGCTGGGTGCCGTCGCCGGCAGCGGCACCATGGCCGACAAGCACGTGGGCAGTGGCAAGCCGGTCAGCTTCCAGGCCCTGCAACTCGCCGGTGCCGACGCGGCGAACTACGCCTTCAGCGCCCCCACGCTGTCGGTCAACATCACGCCCCGCCCGTTCACGGCGACCATCACGGTGGCCGACAAGATCTACGACGGCACCACGAACGCCAGCGCCACGCTCACCACCACGGGGCTGGTGGCCGGCGACCAGGTCACGCTGGCCGGCGGTAGCGACATCCGCTTTGCCGACAAGAACGTGGGCGCAGGCAAGACCGTCAGCGCCACCGGCCTCTCGCTGGCGGGGCTCGATGCCGGCGACTACCTGTTGACATCCGGTACCGCCAGCGCCACCGCCAGCATCACGCCGGCGTCGCTGACGCTGGCCTTTGCGGGTGGAGACGTCAGCGGCACGCTGTCGAAGGTGTACGGCGAGACGCTGAACTTCGCCGGCACCGAGTTCTCGGCACAGGGCTTGGTGGCCGGCGAAACGCTGGGCCAGGTGACCTTGACCAGCGCCGGTGCCAGTGCGACGGCCTCGGTCAACGGCGGGCCCTACGCCATCACGCTCTCCGACGCGCGGGGCGGGACCTTCGATCCCCGCAACTACAACCTCATCTACGGCAGCGGCACCATCGTGGTGACGCCACGGCCCCTCACGCTCACCGGGCCTCTGGTGACGCGCTTCGCGGACGAGCAGAACCCGCCCTACGTCAACACGCTGTCGCTGGAGGGCATTGCCGTCAGTGCCGGTGGCCTGGCCAGCGGCGACCAACTGCTCGGTGCGTTGCTGACGGCGCCGGGCAGCGAAGGGGCGAAGGGCGTCTCGGTGTTCGACCTCGTGCCCTCGGGCGCCCGCTTCGCCCCTGGCGTGGACGCGTCGAACTACACGCTGCGCTACATCAACGGCTTGCTCATCGTTCTGCCGACGCCGCCCCGCATCGGCGATGTCGACAACGGTGGCGGCGGCGCGACGGATGTCGGCGTGGCCGTCGACCAGGTGAGGCTCGAGCGCGCGCTGGCTGAACTCGAACGCGTGCGCGGCGTGCCGTGGCTGCCCGGCGTGCCGGGCGTGGATCTCCTGCAGCGCGCGGCCGAGGAGGAGGGCGACATCACGGTGGTGCTCTCCGGTGACGCCGGTCGCATCACGCTGCGCGAACTGCTCAAGCTGCCTCTGCTTTCCTTCGACCCCGTGTTGCGACGGCTGATCTTCGGCCCCGCTGCCGAGACCCGGCGCTGACCGCAATGACCCGCCCATCCCTCATGAAGAAGAACCCGAAACGCCTCGCCACCGTCCTGCTGGCGCTGGCCGCCGCCAGTGCATCGGCAGCGCCACTGGACGATCTGCGCCGGCAGGTGGAAGCCAGCCAGTTCCCACAGGCCTGGGCCACGGTGCAGGCCAACCCCCAATTGATCGGCGACGTCCACTTCGACTTTCTCTACGGCGTGACGGCCATCAACGTGGGCCGCGTGGCCGAGGGCCTGCTGGCGCTGGAGCGGCATCTCGCGGCCGTGCCGGCCAACGACCGCGCGCGCCTGGAACTGGCGCGGGGCTACTTCCTGCTGGGCGAGTACGGGCGGGCCCGCGCGGAGTTCGAGTTCGTGCTGCGCTACAACCCACCGGCGGGCGTCCGCAGTTCCATCGCGGGCTACCTGCAGGCCATGCGCCAGCGCGAAGTGGCGGGCAGCCGCAGCAGCGCGCGCTTCTATGCCGAGGTCGGCGGCGGCAAGGACACCAACGTCAACGCCGGCACCTTCCGCGACGAAGTGCCGCTGGTCTTCGGCACCGTGAGCCTCCTGGGCGACGACAGCCGCCAGGTGGGCGATCTCTTCAAGCAGGTCGCCCTGGGTGGGCAGACCCAGTTGCAGGTGACAGGCCGCCTTGGCGTGTTCGCTGGCTTCGACCTCACCCACCGTGTCAACGACAACCAGCCGGCGTTCGACGTCTCCGGTGCCACCGTGACCGTCGGCTTCACGCAACTGGGCGGCGGCGGCCTGTGGCGCATGGCCCTGGCGGCCAATGAACTGCAGGTGGGCCACAACCGTTACCGCAGCACGCTGCAACTCAACGCCGACGCCTCCTTCAGCATCGGCCAGGACAACACCTTCCTGCCCTTCGTGCAGGTGGGTGAACTGCGCCACTCGAAGGCCGACGAGCAGCGCAATGCCCGTCTCAGCACCGTGGGCGGGCAGTTCAACGCCAACTTTCCGCAGTGGCCCGGCCAGCCGTCTTTCGGCGTCCGGGTGAACCACTCCGTGGAGTCCAACCTCGGCGGCCGGCGCGACTTCGGGCGCGAGCAGACGGCGCTGCGCCTGTCGCTGACGATCAGCCCGCTGCCGCCACTGCGGCTGTCCGGCGGCATCACGGGCGAACGCCAGCGCTACGGTGCCGAAGACATCGTCTTCGGATCGCTGCGCAAGGAAGATTCGGTCACGCTGGACGGCGCCGTCAGCTGGAACTTCGATGCCCGCTGGTCGCTGCGTGCCGAGGGCTTCTGGACACGCGTGCGCTCCAACCAGGACCTCTACGACCTGGACCGCAAGATGGCGCAGCTGAAGCTGCGCTACCAGTACTGAATCGAGGAGTGCCCATGAAACCCGATGTCCGATTGCCGCTCGCGGTGCTCCTGCTGGCCCCGCTGCTGGCCGCGGCCCAGACGGCCGCCTTCACCGTGGTGCAGGCACGAGGCGAAGTCCGCAACGAAGCCGGTGCCGCGCTGGTGGCCGGCCAGGCCTTTGCCGGTGGCCTGGTGCGCACCGGCGCCGATGGCCAACTGCATCTGCGTGCAACCTCGGGCGCCCTCATCGTGCTGCCGCCCGGCAGCACGGCGCGGCTGGCCGCCGACGGCACGCCCACCGTGGCGCTGAGCGCCGGCGGGCTGCGTCTGTCACCTGTCAACGAAGCTTGGAAGGTGGACCTGCCCGAGCGCAGCATCCGCACCAATGGCTTCCTGAGGCTGCAGTTCTGCGCCACCGGCTGCGCCCTGCAGCCCGGCCTCTACGGCCGCATCGTGCAGGGAGAGGCCGTTCTCGAGTACCAGGGCGGTCGCTCGGTGCTGCGGGGCCGCAGCTTCCGCTGGCCCGACGCGGCCTCGCGGCCCGAAGTGCTGGCTTCCTCGCCCGCATTGCTGGACGACACCGGCGCTCTGGCCGAGGCCGGCCGCACGCGTGAAGCGATCAGCGCACAGCTGAACCGGGCCATCGAGGCCTTCCGGGCCGGCAACGACGCCGCTGCCGTGCAGGACCTGCAGGCCGTGGGCCAGGCAGCACCGGGCGAAACGCTGGTGGGCTACTACCTGGGCCTGGTGGCGCTGAAGCGCGAGGACAACGACAACGCCCTGCGCCTGCTGCAGCAGTACGCCCGCGAAGACCCCGAAGGCGCCGCCGCGCGCGACGTGCCCAAGACCCTCACCCTGCTGTCCAGCGCGCAACTGCAGCAGGAGGTGGCCAGCGCGGTGGCGCGCGAGAAGGAAGTCACCGCCACGCCCCCGGAGCCCGGCAGCATCGCCGTGCAGGCCTTCGTGAACCGCGGCAACGACGCCTACCGCGCCATGGCCAAGGGACTGGCCGCGATGATCATTGCCGATCTCAACAAGGTGCCCGGCCTCAAGGTGCTGGAGCGCGAGAAGGTGCAACTCCTGGTCAACGAAGCCAAGCTGGGCGACAGCGGTCTGGCGGACACCGCGTCCGCCGTGCGCTCGGGGCGCCTGATGCGCGCCGAAAAGGTGGTGGTCGGCAACTTCGAGGTGCAGTGAGATGACGACCCACAACAAGCCCCTCATCGCGCTGGCTGCTGGGCTGCTGGCCGCCGCCGCCCAGGCGCAGACCTACCGCCTCGAAGGCGCCGTCATCGACAGCCGCGACGCCAGGAGCCTGGGCGTCGTCACCGAAGCCGGCAGCATCGACTCGCTCTTCCGCGCCCAGAAGGCCATGACCTTCGGCATTCTGCGCGCCGCAGGCATCTCGCTGGACGACCTCTCGCCCGAGGTGCGCGCCCGTATCGAGCGCTTCGCCACCACGAACCTGGAGGCCTTCCGGGCCTTTTCGCAGGGGCTCGAACTGAAGGACCAGGGCCGTTTCGTCGAGGCGCGCGAGTTCTTCCGCCGTGCTGCCGAACTGGATCCGAACTTTGCGCTGGCCGCCGAACAGCAGCGCGCCATGCCCGAGGTCAACGTCGGCAGCAACCTGCAGCTGCGCGCGGTGCTGGCCGCAGCCACCACCACGGCCGTCGACAAGGGCAAGACGGTGTTCGCGGTGGACACCGGGCGCGCGCTGGCTGCCCTGTCCCTGGGCGGCACCCTGGTGGCGCTGACGAGCCCCGCGCAGCAGGATCCGGCGCAGGGCTACACCGCCAACCCGCCGGGCTCGGCCGGTGGCTTCAGGCCCAACATCGTGGCCGGCTACGCCTATGCCTTCGCCCCCACGACGGGCACCGTGGTCAGCGTGGCCAACGCGGCCGAGTGGCGCGGCGACAGCTACCTGCTCAACGGGGGCGACCTGCTCTCGCTGGGCCAGACCGGCAACTTCGTGGCGCTGAAGCAGAGCGCGCTGGACGGCACCCGTGGCTCCCTGCCGCTGGCCGACGGCAGCACCGCGTACTGGGGCTCCTGGATCTCGGTGCCCGGCAACAGCGCGTCGATCTCCTCCAACGGCATTCCCTACACCGCACCAGCGCTCGGCAGCTTTGACTACGTGCACGGTGAAGCCACCCGGGTCATGCCCACGCGCGACACCGTGACCTTCTCGCCAGTGAACCTGGCTGGCTCGCTGGGCAGCCCCTCGGGCACCATCGCGGTCGACTTCGGAACGCAGAGAATCGCGGTGCAGAACCTGGGGTTCAGTCTCAACGGACTGGTCTTCAGCGGCCTGGTGGGCGAAACCAGCTACGACACGCGCGCACTGTCGGGCTCGCCGGCCGGCACCTTCACGGGCCGCTACAGCGCCGGGGCCTGCGACCGCTGTGCCAGCTTCGACGCCCGCACCAGCACCTTCGGCGGCAGCTTCATCGGCCGCAATGCCGAAGGTCTGGTGTTCTCCACGCTGCTGTCCACCGGCACGCTGCCGGTGGGCGGCGTGCAGCTCTTCGTCAAGCCCTGAGCGTCTCCAGCGCCTGGGCCAGATCGGCCTGGAGGTCGGCCACGGCCTCCAGGCCCAGCGAAAAGCGCACCAGGTGGCCACGCAGGCCCTGTCGGGCCAGGACGGCAGGCTCTCTCAGGCTGGCCAGCTCGTAGGGCACCACCAGGCTGCGCGGGCCGGCCCAGGAGTACCCGATGCGGAACAGCCGCAGGCTGTCGACGAAGGCGTCCACCTGGGCTGGGCTGAATCGTTCGTCCAGCAGCACGGAGAAAAGTCCCGCCGCGCCTTGCGCGTGGGCCCGCCAGTGGGCATGGCCCGGCGAGCCCTCCAGCGCCGGGTGCAGCACGCGCGCCACCTCGGGCCGACCCGCCAGCCAGCGTGCCAGCACGACGCCCGCATCGCCTTGGGCGGCGTAGCGCAAGGCCAGCGAAGGCAGGCCGCGCAGGATGGCCTCGGCGTCATTGCCGGCCACGCCCAGGCCCAGGTGCATGTGGGCCTGCTTGAGCCGTTGGTGCAGGGCCGCGTCGCGTGTCACCACCGAGCCCATCAGCACATCGCCGCCGCCACTCGGGTACTTCGTCAGCGCCTGCATGACGATGTCCACGCCGGCGTCGAAGGCCCGCAGCGCGATCCCGGCGCCCCAGGTGTTGTCGACCGCGGTGAGGACGCCCCGGTTGCGCGCGGCGGCCACGAGGCCGGTGAGGTCCGGGAACTCCATGGTCACGGAGCCCGGAGGCTCGATCCACATCAGCCGGGTCTTCGGCCCGATGGCCGCCGCCGCGGAGGCCGCGTCCAGGGGGTCGTAGCTGCGGCAGGTGACACCCCAGCGCGCCAGCTCATGGCGCGCGAAGGCCGCACTCGGCCCGTAGACGTTGTCGGGCAGCAGCAGTTCATCACCCTGCGACAGCAGCGCCTGGTCGACGAGGGCGATGGCCGCCAGGCCGCTGGGCACGAGCACGCATGCCGTGCCCCCTTCCAGCGTGGCGATGTGCTCCTCCAGCAGGAACGTGGTCGGCGTGCCGTGCAGGCCGTACGTGTAGCCGGCCTTGCTGCGCCAGTCGCGCGCGCGCATCGCGGCCACGTCACGGAAGATGACGGTCGAGGCCTTGTGCACGGCGGGCTGCGGCGCCTCGAAGCCGCCGGGCGGCCGGTAGGGGTGGTGGATGAGTTGGGTCGGCAGGGCGTCGGACTTGCTCATACCGGCACTCCGACCAGGTCGTGGCCGTCGGCAGCCACGATGCGCGCGCGCGTGAACTCGCCCACCTTCAGGGTCTTGCTCGCCTTCTCGGGCGGCAGCAGCCGCACCTGCCCGTCGATCTCGGGCGCGTCGGCATAGCTGCGGCCGATGCCCCCCCGGCGCCCCAGCGCCGGTGCATAGTCCACCAGCACCTGCATCGTGGCGCCGATGCGCTCGCGCAGCTTGGCGGCGGAGACTTCCTCGGCCACCGCCATGAAGCGCGCACGGCGCGCCTCGCGAAGCTCCGCGGGCAGCTGGCCCGGCAGCTGGTTCGCGGTCGCGCCATCGACGGGCGAGTAGGCGAAGCAGCCTGCACGGTCGATGCGCGCCTCGCGGATGAAGTCGAGCAGGGATTCAAACTCCTCGTCGGTCTCGCCGGGGAAGCCGGCGATGAAGGTCGAGCGAACGACGATCTGCGGACACAGCTCACGCCAGCGCGCCAGTCGCTCCAGGTTGCGCTCGCCACTGGCAGGGCGCTTCATGCGCTTGAGCACGTCCGGGTGGGCGTGCTGGAAGGGCACGTCCAGGTAGGGCAGGAGGCGTCCGCCTGCCATGAGCGGCAGCACCTCGTCCACGCTCGGGTAGGGGTACACGTAGTGCAGCCTGACCCAGGCCCCGTGGGCTTCGGCCAGATCGGCCAGCCGGGTGCAGAGTTCCAGCAAGCGCGTCTTCACAGGCTGGCCGTCGAAGAAGCCGGTGCGGTACCTGACGTCGACGCCGTAGGCGCTGGTGTCCTGGCTGACCACCAGCAGTTCCTTGACGCCGCTGTCGAACAGGGCCCGCGCGTCGGCGAGCACGTCGCCGATGGGGCGGGAGACCAGGTCACCGCGCATCGACGGGATGATGCAGAAGGCGCAGCGGTGGTTGCAGCCTTCGCTGATCTTGAGATAGGCGTAGTGTCTCGGCGTGAGCTTGATGCCGGCCACGCCGCGGAATTCGTCGCGCGCCGGGTGCGCAGGCGGCGGCACCAGGTCCACGAAGGGATCGTGCGGGCGTGGCACGTGCAGGTGCACCGCGTCCATCACCTCCTGCGTCGCGTGCGGCCCCGTCACGGCCAGCACCTTGGGGTGGACCTCCTGCACCAGCGTGCCCCCGCCCTGCCCGGCCTTGGCGCCCAGGCATCCGGTGACGATGACCTTGCCGTTGGCGGCCAGGGCCTCGCCGATGGTGTCCAGGCTCTCCTTCACCGCGTCGTCGATGAAGCCGCAGGTGTTGACGATGACGAGGTCGGCGCCCTCGTAGGTCTTGCTGGTCTCGTAGCCTTCGGCGCGCAGCCGGGTGAGGATCAGTTCCGAATCGGTCAGCGCCTTGGGACAGCCGAGCGAGACGAAACCGACGGTGGGGGGTGTGCTCATCGCGCGATTTTCCAGCATCGCGCGGCACCGCCGCCCCGGCGCTACTTCTTTGCGGGCGGGAAGCCGGTCATGCCGGGGAACATGGCGCCAGCCTGCTGCATCTTCTCGAACACCGAGCGGCTTTGCTCCAGGTAGCTCGACATGATGTTCTGCATGGCCGGCGCCTGGCCGGTGATGAACTGCGTCCACACCTCGGGGCTGAGGTGGCGCGGGTCGTACAGGCCCTTGCTCTGCTGCAGGAACTGCGCCTGCATCTCGGCGAACGCGGCCATGTTCTTCTCCAGCATCGTGCCCATCACGCCCTGCATGGCGTGGCCGTAGAAGCGGATCAGCTGCGACAACGCCTGCGTGCTGAACATCGGCACGCCGCCGGACTCTTCCTCCAGGATGATCTGCAGCAGGATGCTGCGGGTGAGGTCCTCGCCCGTCTTGGCGTCGCGCACCTCGAAGTCCTCCCCGGCCAGCACCATCTGCTTGACGTCCACCAGAGTGATGTAGCTGCTGGTGCGGGTGTCGTACAGGCGGCGGTTGGGGTACTTCTTCAGCACGCGCAGGGCCGCGGCAGCATCGCCGTCGGGGGCCGGGTCAGGGCGTCGTGCAGGCATCGGGGATCCTCGTGCAGTTCAGGGTCATTCTAGGTTTGCGCCCGCGACGACCCCCACCGGGGCTTACCCGCCCGAGCCCAGCGCGCCGCGGGCGATGAAGTGCGGGTTCTCGAAGCCGGGCTTGCCGTAGCGCAGCGGTGCCCCGGCGACGTCGCACACACTGCCGCCGGCGGCCTCGAGAACGGCGTGTCCGGCTGCCGTGTCCCACTCCATCGTGCGCCCGAAGCGCGGGTACAGATCGGCCTCGCCACACGCGAGCAGCCCGAACTTGAGCGACGATCCCGCGGGGGCTCTCGCCGCCACCTGCTGGCCACGCAACCAGTCCTCCAGGACCGGCCCCTCGCCATGCGAGCGGCTGCAGGCCACCACGGCGCCCGCCGCCGGCCGCGGCCTGGCGCGAATGGGCTGACGCACGCCGTCGCGCACCTGCCAGGCCCCCACGCCCACCCAGCCGGCAAAGAGTCGGTCCGGCACAGGCAGGTGGACCACGCCCAGCACGGGCCGGCCCTCCACGATGAGCGCGATGTTCACCGTGAACTCGCCATTGCGCGCCACGAACTCGCGCGTCCCGTCGAGGGGGTCCACCAGCCAGAAGCAAGGGCCCGGGGCCGCGGCGCCCTCGCGCGAGAAGGCCTCTTCGGCGACCACCGGCCAGGACGGCGCCAACTGGCGCAGCGCCGGGGTGATGAGCGCCTCGGCGCGTTCGTCGGCCTCGGTGACCGGTGAATGGTCGGCCTTGCCGTGCACGGTGAAGGCCGTGCCGTAGACCGCCAGGATGGCCTCGCCGGCGCGTCTTGCGATGGTCTCCACCTCGTGTAACAGCGCCTGCGTGGGCGCCGGGATCGCTCCCTCATCTGCGGGGTTCTGCATGGTCCGATCCTAGGGCGATGAAGGGAAAAGTGAAAAGGTCACAGGCCACAGGAGGCCCAGTTCACTGCAACGACACAGTCACGCGCCAACATTCAGCCCATGGAACTGCAAGCCGCCCCGCCCCCCGCCCGTGCGATCCAGAAGCACGTCTCGGCGCCCCCGGAACCCGTGCGTCGCAAGATCCACGTGCCGGCAGAACCCCTGGTGTTCGCTGCGCTGGTGATGGCCCTGGTGATGTTCATCGCCAAGTCGGCCTCGGCCGACGGGTCGCATGGCGCCGACATGGCGCCCCCTGCCACCGTGGCCCAGCAGACGGCGCGCTGAGCGGCTGCTCAGCACCGTCCCCGCCACGCTCAATCCGCCGCCCCCGCGACCGGCAGCGCCGGCCGCCGGCGCCCGAAGCGCCCCAGCCACTGGTCCTTCGTCGTCTCGATGCTGTCGTAGAAGCTGGGAATGACCAGCAGGGTCAGCAGCGTGCTCGTGATGGTGCCGCCGATGATGGCCACCGCCAGCGGACGGTAGAACTCGCCGCCCTCACCCACCCCGATGGCCACCGGCAGCATGCCGGCGATGAGCGCAAAGGTCGTCATCAAGATGGGCCGCAGCCGCTTCCGACCGGCTGCCATCAGCGCCTCCTCGCGGTCCATGCCTTCGGCTTCCAGAGCCCGCGCGGCGTCCAGCAGCAGGATGGCGTTCTTCGCCACGAGACCGACCAGCATGATGATGCCGATGAAGCTCATCAGGTTGAGCGTGCCCTTGGTCGCCAGCAACGCCAGCACCACGCCGATCAAGGACAGCGGCAGCGACACCATCACCGCGATGGGCGCGGTGAAGCTGCCGAACTGCACCACCAGCACCAGGTACATCAGCATCACGCCGCTGAAGAGCGCGATCGTCATCTCGCGGAAGAGCTGCTGCTGGTCGCGGGCCGCGCCGGCCAGCTCCAGGCCGTAGCCGGGCGGGAAGTCCATCGCGCGGGCCAGCTTCAGGGCGTCGGCGGTCACCTCGCCCGGTGAGCGGCCCTGAGCGTTGGCGGCCACGCTGATCTGGCGCTTGCCGTCGCTGTGCTGGATCTGGCTCGGCCCGCGGCCCATGGTCACGGTGGCGATCTGCTCCAGGGGCACCATGCGGTTGCTGCCGGCCACCGTCACCGGCAGGCGTTCGATGTTGCCGGCGTCCACGCGGTCTTTCGGGTGCAGGCGCACGGAGACGTCGCGCGTCTCACCCGTGGGGTCGATCCAGTCACCGACCTCGACACCGGCGAAGGCCACGCGCAAGGCCTGGGCGGCATCGGCGGCCGAGATGCCCAGCGTGTTGGCCAGCCCACGGTCGAGCTCGATCTTCAGTTCCAGTTGCGGGTCCTGTTCCGACAGGCTCACGTCCACCGCGCCCGGCACGCCGCGCAGTTGGGTCATGAACTGCTGGGTCAGCTCGAGCAGCTTGCGCGAGTCGGGCCCGGTGAAGCGGATCTGCACCGGCTTCTGCGCGCCCATGTTGAGATCGTCCAGCACCGTGTACTCGGCGCCCACCAGTCGCTGCACCTTGGCCCGCAGGTCGGCCGCGATGGCGGCCGCCGAGCGCACGCGCTCGGTGCTCTTGCCGATGTCCACGTAGATGCGGCCACCACCCGGGTTCACGCTGCTGTTGGTGGCCTGGGTTTCAGAGATCGTGCGCGCCAGCGTGGCGGCGGCCTCGACCTTCATCTTGGCGTACTCCAGGCTGCTGCTGGCCGGGGTGCGAACCTCCACCGCGATGGTGCCGGCGTCGGCCGAAGGCAGGAAGCTGGAACCGCCGAACCTGAGGTGCAGCGCGATGGCGGCCACCAGGCTGAGGAAGGCGAACAGTGCCATCCACTTGCGGTGGTGCAGGGCCCAGGCGATGACGCGGCCGTAGCGGTCGGCCTGGTGGTCGAACCAATCGTTGAAGCGGCGCAGCCAGCGCGTGAGCCCCCGGGCCGGCGCCTTGTGGTGGCCGGGGGGGTCGCCCCAGAAGGCCGAGAGCATGGGATCCAGCGTGAAGCTGATGAACAGGCTCACCAGCACCGAAGCCACCACCGTCAAGGCGAAGGGCCTGAACCACTGGCCGGCGGTACCGGGCATGAAGGCCACGGGCACGAACACGCAGACGATGGAGAAGGTGGTGGCGGCCACCGCCAGGCCAATCTCGGCGGTGCCGTTGAGTGCCGCCGTGCGGCGGTCTTCGCCCATTTCCATGTGGCGCACGATGTTCTCGCGCACCACGATGGCGTCGTCGATGAGCACGCCGATGGCCAGGCTCAGGCCGAGCAGACTCATGAAGTTCAGCGTGAAGCCGCAGGCCCACACGGCGATGAAGGCGGCGATGACGCTGGTGGGCAGGCTCAACGCCGTGATCAGCGTGGAACGCCACGAGTTCAGGAACAGGTAGACCACCAGCACCGTGAGCCCAGCCCCGAAGACCAGCGCATGCACGACGTTGTTCAGGCTGTTCTGCGCCTCCTTGCCGCCATCGCGCGTGACCTCCAGCTTGGTGCCCGCCGGCAGCGTGGGCTGGATCTCCTCCACGAGCTTGCGCACGCCATCGGCCACGCCGACGGTGCTGGACTCGCGGGTGCGGGTGACCATGATCCCGACATTGGGGTTGCCGTTGCGCAGCGAGTAGCTGCCGATCTCGCTGAAGCCGTCCACCACCTCGGCCACCTGGCCCAGGCGCACCATCTCGCTGCCGCGGCGCTTGACCACCACCTGGCCGAACTCGGCCGGACTCTCGATGCGGCCGACGAGGCGGATGCTCTGGTCCTCCAGCGAGCCCCGCACCTTGCCCACCGGCGCCGCGGAGTTCTGTGCGCGCAGAGCGGCCACCACCTCGGTGACGGAGACCTCGTACTCGCGCAGCTTCTCGCTGCGCAGCAGCACCGACAGCTCTCGCTTCAGCGCGCCGTTGACCGTGACCACGGCCACCCCGGGCAGGCCGCGGAAGCGGTCGGCCAACTGATCCTCGGCCAGGCGCGAGATGGCGGCGTGCGACTGCGTAGCGGACGACAGCGCCATCTGCATGATGGGCTGCGCCGCCGGGTCCACGCGCTGCAGGATGGGCTCGCGCATCTCCACCGGCAGCTTGTAGCGCACCGAGGCGATCGCGTTGCGCACCTCGTCGGCGGCGATGACGAGGTTCTTGTCGAAGTTGAAGAACAGCACGATGGTGGCGCTGCCTTCGCTGGCCGTGGACTGCAGGCGGTCGACGCCGGAAATGCCCTGCAGCGATTTCTCGATGCGGTTGACGACCTCGCGCTCCACCGTGTCCGGCGAGGCTCCGGGATACGGGATGCTCACCACCATCACCGGCGGTTCCACGTCGGGCATCTGGTTGACGCGCAGCTTGGACAGCGCGATGAGGCCGAAGGCCATCAGCGCGATGATCAGCACCACCATCGCCAGCGGGCGCTTGACACTGAAGTTGGACAGGAACATGGACGCTCCTTCAGCGCGAGGCCGGCGCGGGCGCCGCCGAAGCGGCCCGCGCCGGCGCCTTGGCCATCTCGAACTTCTGCCCGTCGGCCAGCCCGCTGCCCGGGTTGCGCAGCACACGGTCACCGGCAGCCAGCCCGGCGGTGAGCAGCACGTGGCCCGTGCGGGCATCGCGCGCGCCCAGCTTCAGCACCGCCTTCCTCACCACGCCGTCGGAGACCCGCCAGGCGTGGGCGGCATCCCCGACGCGCACGATCACGGTCTCGGGCAGCATCAGGCCCTGCGTGCTGCCCGCCTCCACCCGCCCTTCGGCGAAGAGACCGGCCACGCGAGGGGCCTGCGCAGGGTCGTCGAAGGCAACGATGAGTTCCACCTGGCGCGTGGTCGCGTTGGCAGAGGCGTCGATGCGGCGCACCTTGCCGGTGAAGTCGGCCTGCGCCGCACCGTTGACCCGGAAGGCGACCGGCTGGCCGACCCTCAACTCGCCGAGGCGGTCGGCCGAGACCAGCCCCTCGAAGCGCATGCTCCGCGGGTCGATCACCTTGAGCAGTTCCCTGCCGATCTGCACGGTGTCGCCCACCGAGGCCTTGCGCTCGCTCACCACGCCGTCGAAGGGCGCACGCACCAGCGTGCGCTGCTGCTGCTGCCGGGCCGACACGACGCGGGCCCGGGCCGCCACGAGGTCGCTCTGCGCGTTGTTGCGCCGCACCTCGGCATCTTCAAGCGCCTGCGTCGACGTCATGCCCTGAGCCTGCAGCGTCCGCAGCCGCTGCACCTGGCGCTCGGCCTGCTCGAAGGCCTGCGTCAGCGCGCGCACGGACTCCTCGGCCGATGCCAGGCTGTCGCGGATGGCCGTGTCGTCCAGGCGCACGAGCAGATCGCCGGCACGCACGCTCTCGCCGTTGTCCCTGAGCACCTGCACCACCACGGCCGCCACCTCGGCGCGCAGGTCGGCACGCCGTTCTGGCAGGACCGAGCCCGTGATCACCGGGCCGCTGGCCAACGCACCGCTGGCCACGGTGTACAGGTCTTCCGGCGCCAGCAGCAGGGGCTGTGCGGCCTTGGCGGCCGCGGCCGCCTTTTCGGCCGCAGCCTTGTCGGGCTTGCCACAGGCCGCCAGCAGCAGCGACATCAGGAGGACGGAGACGAAAGCGCGCATGGTGGGCGGACAGGAGATCACTCGAAGCGCGGAGACTAACGCCCCGAGGAAAGCCGGCCCAGCCGGCTGCGACGAAAGTGCCCTGCCGTGTCGCGAACGGCAAGCGGGCTGGCGACCGCCCCGTCGATGTCGGGCAGCACGCCTCGGCGCCCGCATGGCGCTTGCGGGGCCCGCATCGCTTGCAGGCGCACGCGCGGCCCAGCAAAAAGCCCGACACGAAACTTTCCGTGCCGGGCTCTGGATTCCTACCGAATCTGGTAGGCGCGATTGGACTCGAACCAACGACCCCCACCATGTCAAGGTGGTGCTCTAACCAGCTGAGCTACGCGCCTGGGGTAGCCCATGACTATACACGACGCCAGCGCCGAGCCGCCTTTCACTTGCGCCGCGCGTGACGAACGCCCGGCACCCGCGCAATGAGCGACAGCACGCCTGCCAGCCGTGCCGCGTCGGACAGCTCCACGGTGAAGGTCATCCAGGCCGTGCTGCCGTCCTTCGCGCTCAGCGTGCGCACGCCGGTGACGTTCATCTTGTCCTTGGCGAAGACCTCGGAGATGTCGCGCAGCAGGCCGGGCCGGTCGTCGGCTTCGATGACCACGTCCAGCGGGTAGACGGCCGGACGCTCGCGCCCGCCGCTGCCCCAGGCCACCTCGATGACGCGCCCCGGCGACGTGGCGGCCATCTGGCGCAGGTTGCTGCAGTCGCTGCGGTGCACGGCCACGCCCCTGCCGCGCGTGACGAAGCCGCTGATGGCATCGGGCGGCGCCGGCCGGCAGCAGCGCGCCAGCGTGGTGAGCAGCGAATCCATGCCCACCACCAGCACGCCACCGCGCCCGCCGCTGTCGGCGCGCGAGCGGTGCAGCAGCACGCGGTCCTCGGGCTCGGGCTCGGCAGGGCGCAGCAGGTTCTCGATGTGGCGCGTGGACAGTTCGTCCTTGCCCACCACCTCGAACAATGCATCCGTGTCCTTGAAGCCCAACTGCTCGGCCAAGGCCTGGCGCTCCATCGCCGTGCGGCCCAGGCGCTGCAGCAGCTTCTCCACGGCATCGCGGCCGCGCGCGATGGTGCTGGCCAGCTGCTCGGCGTTGAACCAGGCCCGCACCTTGGCCTTGGCGCGCGGGCTGGCCAGGTAGCGCAGTTCCGGGTTCAGCCAGTCGAGTGACGGGCCGCCCTCCTTCACCGCCACCACCTCCACCGTCTGCCCGCTGTGCAGTGCGGTGTTGAGCGGCACCATCACGCCGTCCACGCGCGCGCCGCGACAGCGGTGGCCCAGGTCGGTGTGCAGCGCGTAGGCGAAGTCCACCGGCGTGCCGCCGGCGGGCAGGTCGATGATGGTGGCTTGCGGGGTGAAGACGTAGATTCGGTCGTCGAAGGCCGGACCGCTGCGGCCTTCGCCCTGGCTGGCGAAGTCGCGCTCCCAGGCCAGCAGTTCGCGCAGCACGGCCTTGCGCGCCTCGGCGATCCGGTCCTCGAACTCGCCGGCCGCGGCCACGCCGGCATAGCCCCGCGCACCGGCTTCCTTGTACATCCAGTGTGCGGCCACGCCATGCTCGGCGTGCTCGTGCATGGCGCGCGTGCGGATCTGCACTTCCAGCGGCCGCCCGTCGGCGCCGCGCACCACCGTGTGCAGGCTCTGGTAGCCGTTGGGCTTCGGACGCGCGATGTAGTCGTCGAACTCACCGTCGATGGGCGTCCAGGCCTCGTGCACGCGCGCCATGGCGGCGTAGCAGGCGGCGACGTCATCGACGATCACGCGCAAGGCCCGCATGTCGAAGACGCGGCCGAACTCCAGGCCCTTGCCCTGCATCTTCTTCCAGAGGCTGTACAGGTGCTTGGGGCGGCCCTGCACGTCGGCCGCGATGCCTGCCGCCGCCAGGCGCTCGGCCAACTGCGCGCGCACGGTGGCCACGCTCTGTTCGCGCTCGGCGCGCTTCTCGTCCACGAGCCGCGCCAGGCGCTGGTACTCCTGCGGCTGCAGGAAGCGGAAGGAGAGGTCTTCAAGTTCCCACTTCACCTGCCAGATGCCGAGCCGGTTGGCCAGCGGCGCGAAGACCTGCAGCGTTTCGGTCGCCAGCTCCTGCGGGCAGGGCCGCTTGCTGGCAGCGAACCAGCGCAGCGTCTGCAGGCGCGAGGCCAGCCGGAGCAGCACCACGCGCAGGTCGCGGCTGAAGGCCAGCAGCATCTTGCGCACGCGCTCCGTCTGCTGCGCCTGCTGGCTTTCGACCACCTGCGCGGCACGCGCTGCACGCTGGATTTGCACCAGCTTGCGCGTCAGCGTCACCAGGCTGGCGTAGCTGTCTCCGAAGGCCTTGCGCACCATCTCCTCGGGGCGCTGCAGGTAGTCGCCGGCGTAGACCAGGTAGGCCGCCGCGCACAGCGCCGGGCCGCCGCCCATGCTGCGCAGCACGGCCGCGGTGCCATCGGCGTGGCCCAGCGCTTCCTCGCCGGTATCCAGGATCTGCCCCGCGAGCAGCGGCTCGGCAAAGGCGCGAGCACGCTGCGCCGGGTCGCCGTCCGAGGCGCCGTCGGCGCTGGCGAGGTGGACGATGGCGGCCGTGCCTTCCGGCGCGGCCGCGGCCTCGGTCTTCATGGCGCGGCCGTCACTCCAGCAGGAAAGCCCGCACCAGCGCGCGCTGCCCGGCCGCCACCAGCGTGGGCGCATGGCCGACACCGGGCAGCTCGTGCACCCGCGCGCGCGGTCCGCGCTGCGCCATGGCCTGCGCGGTGGCCGCGGAAAGCAGGTCGGACTCGGCCCCCCGCAGCAGCAGCGTGGGCGCGGTGATGCGGTCCCAGGCCTGCCACAGCAGCGCTTCGCTGGCGGCGGCCAGTTCCGGCGTGGTGTGGCGGAAAGGCACGCCGATGGCCGGGTCGTAGTGCGGCTTGAAGCCGGGCACACCGTCCTGTTCGGCCGGCACGAGCTGAGGCCGCGTCAGCGCCAGCCACTCGGCGTCGGTGTGCGGACCGAAGCCGATGCTGATGCCGCGCAGCGCTTCGGCCGCTTCCTCGGCGCTGCGCCAGAAGGCCGGCAGGCCGACATAGGTGCCGATGCGGGCCAGCGCCACCGGCTCGATGACCGGCCCGACGTCGTTGACCACCAGGCGCCGCACCGGTGTGTTCGGCATCGACGCCAGCGCCATGCCGATGATGCCGCCCATCGAGGTGCCCACCCAGTCCACCTGTTCCACCCCCAGCCTTGCGACCAGGGTCACCATGTCGGCGACGTAGGTGGGGACGACGTAGGCCATGGGATCCGCCAGCCAGTCGCTGCGCCCGCGGCCGACGACATCGGGGCAGACGACGCGACAGTCGCGCGCGAGGTCCTGGGCCAGCACGTCGAAGTCGCGCCCCTGCCGCGTCAGGCCGTGCGCACAGACGACGACGTGCGGGTGGTCGGCGTCGCCCCATTCGGTGTAGGCCATGTGGTGGATGCCACGGGCGTCCAGGCACTTCACGCGGCCCGTTCTGGGTTCGGTCATGTTCGGTTCAGGCTGCGCTCGATAATCGCGGCATCGTATCAACGCGCACCAGGACGCCCGCCATGCTCAAAGGAAAAACCGCCCTCGTCACCGGCTCCACCAGCGGCATCGGCCTGGGCATGGCGCTCACGCTGGCCCGCCAGGGAGCACGCCTGATGCTCAACGGTTTCGGCGACGTGGACGCCGCGCTGGCCCAGGTGCGGGCCGTGGACCCGGGCGCTGTCTACCACGGTGCCGACATGAGCAAGCCGGAGCAGATCGCGGAGATGGTCAAGAGCTGCGAGTCGCAGCTGGGCAGCTGCGACATCCTGATCAACAACGCCGGCATCCAGCACGTGGCGCCCTTGGACGAGTTCCCCGTCGAGCGCTGGGACGCCATCATCGCCATCAACCTCAGCTCGGCCTTCCACGCCATGCGTGCGGCCCTGCCGGGCATGAAGGCGCGTGGCTGGGGCCGCATCCTCAACATCGCCTCGGTGCACGGCCTGGTGGCCAGCGCCAACAAGAGCGCCTACGTGGCGGCCAAGCACGGCATCGTGGGCCTCACCAAGGCCGCGGCGCTGGAGAACGCCACCAGCGGCGTCACCATCAACGCCATCTGCCCGGGCTGGGTTCTGACGCCGCTGGTGCAGAAGCAGGTGGACGCGCGCGCTGCCGCCGACGGCGTGAGTAACGACGAGGCCAAGCGCCGCCTGCTGGCCGAGAAGCAGCCTTCTCTGCAGTTCACCACCCCCGAGGAACTGGCCGAGCTGGCGGTTTTCCTGTGCTCGCCCGCGGCCGGCAACATCCGCGGCGTGGCCTGGGCGGTGGACGGGGGCTGGACGGCCCAGTAAGGAGCCAGCCCCGGCGGGCTCATTTCGTCATCTGGACGCTGCCGCTGACGTTGGCGGTGACGGTGGCCTTGCCGCCTTCGGTGGGCAGCGCCCCGCTGTCGGCCACCATGGCCTGCGACATCTGCAGGCGCGCGCGCGGCAGCACCACCATCGCCGACGCATCGGCCACGACGTTGACCTCGCGGATCGTGTAGCCGCCGAAACCGAACTGACGGCTCACGGCCTCGGCGCGGACGCGGAAACGGTCGATGGCCTGCGAAGCCACCTCGGACTCCACCTTCTGTCGCGCCTCCCGCGACAGCGAGAAACCCACGCGCTGGACCGTGAGCGTCTGCACCTTGCCAGCCAGTGCCGCCACGGCCACCGTGTCTCGGCCTTCCACGATGAGTTCCACCTGACCCTGCCAGCCCGAGATGCCACCCTTGGGCGTGTAGCGCGGGTTCAGCGAGAAGTTGCCGGTCTGCACCTCGACCTGGCCCGGCCGGGCCGCCTTGCGAGCTTCAGCCAGCGCCGCCTCCAGCGCCGCCTTCAGTTGCGCCTGCACAGCCGCAGCGTCGCTGCCGTCGCGGCTGGTGGAGAAGACGATGGTCAGCCAGTCGTTGGCCACCTCCACTGAAGCGCTGGCGCTCAGGTTGACCACGTTCTGCGGTGCTGGCTGCACCTGGGCCATGGCAGAGTGGCCTGCCAGCGTCAGGGCCGCCGCAGCAGCGGCCCGGGTGGAGCGTTTCATCGGGACTCCTCGGAAAGTGTCGAGTGACGGTAGCCGTGATCTTGAACGTGCGGCCGCTCACGCCGGGGTGAGCCAGGGCGGCCAGGGCCGCCGAAAGACTTGTAACAGATGGTCAGGCCAGCCCCAAAAGCCCCGGTCCGCCCGCCGACCGACGTCCACAATGCCGCTGTTACAAATTTGGAGTCCCCCATGACCACGCCCGCCAACGCCCGCGCCGACCGCATCGTCGTCGTCGACGACGACGCGCGCATCCGCGACCTGCTGCGCCGCTACCTGTCCCAGGAAGGCTTCGACGTGCTGCTGGCCGAGGACGCCAAGGCGCTGAACCGCGTGCTGACGCGCGAGACGGTGGACCTCATCGTGCTGGACCTCATGCTGCCCGGCGAAGACGGCCTGAGCATCTGCCGCCGCCTGCGCGCCGCCAACGATCAGACGCCCATCATCATGCTCACCGCCAAGGTGGAGGACGTGGACCGCATCGTCGGACTGGAAGTCGGCGCCGACGACTACCTGCCCAAGCCCTTCAACCCGCGCGAGCTGCTCGCCCGCATCCACGCCGTGCTGCGCCGCCGGCCGGCGCCCGAGGCGCCCGGCGCCCCCAGCAAGGAAGCGCAGGTCGTCAATTTCGGGCCTTTCGAGTTCGACCTGTCGCTGCGCCGGCTGTCGAAGAACGGCGAGCAGATCGCGCTGACCACGGGCGAGTTCAGCATGCTCAAGGCCCTGGTGCGCCACCCGCGCCAGCCGCTGAGCCGCGACAAGCTGGCGCAGCTGGCCCGCGGGCGCGAGTTCGAGCCCTTCGACCGCAGCCTTGACGTGCAGATCAGCCGCCTGCGCAAGATGCTGGAGCCTGACCCTGCACAACCGCGCTACATCCAGACGGTGTGGGGCGTGGGCTACGTGTTCGTGCCCGACGGCGCGAACTGATTCCGTGCCGGCCCAGGCCTCGCGCGGCAGCAGCGCCTCGCGCCCGCGCGGACGCAGCAAGCCGCGCCACCGGCGCTCATTCCTCAAGAACGGGCTCGGATTGAGCCTGTTCTGGCGCACCTTCTTCCTGCTGGCGCTGCTGCTGGCCGGGGGCGTGGTGGCCTGGACGCAGACGCTGCGGGCTCTGGAGTTCGAACCCCGCGCGGTGATGTCGGCCCAGCAGACCGCAGGCCTGGTGAACCTGGCGCGCGCGGCGCTGAAGGCCACGGACGGCATCAACCGCGTGGCACTGCTGAAAGGCTTGACGGTGCAGGAGGGCACGCGCGTGACGCCCCGCGAGCCCACCGACCGTTGGGAGAGCTTCGAGGTCGACCGCTTCACGCGCCGCGTCGGCGAGGAACTGCGCAGCGCGCTGGGCCCGGACGCCGTGGTGGCACGCAGTGTCAACGGCCAGGCGGGCATGTGGGTGGGCTTCAGCATCGACCGCGACCTGTACTGGCTGCGCACCGACGTCGACCACAACGCCAGCATCAACCGCGAGACCTGGCTCACCTGGACCGGCATCGCGCTGTTGGCCACGCTGGTGGGCTCGGTGGCCATCGCGCGGCTCATCAACAAGCCGCTGAAGCAACTGTCCTTCGCGGCCAGCCGCATCCGCGAGGGCGAGTACGACTCTCGCCTGGACGAGAACACGCTGACCAGCGAGATCCGCGAGGTCAACATGGGCTTCAACCGCATGGCGCGCGAACTGGCGCGCGTGGAGGAAGACCGCGCCGTGATGCTGGCCGGCATCAGCCACGATCTGCGCACGCCGCTGGCGCGACTGCGCCTGGAAACCGAAATGAGCGTGGAGGACGACGAGGCCAAGCACAACATGGCGCTCGACATCGACCAGCTGGACGCCATCATCGACAAGTTCATGGACTACGCGCGGCCCGGCGACACGCTGCTGAAGCCGGTGGCCGTAGGACCGCTCGTGGAACGCCAGGCCGCCCTTTTCCGCGACCCGACGCAGATCAAGATCAGCACCCGCATCGACCCCGAACTGCTGGTGATGGCCGACGAGACCGAGCTGGGCCGCGTCTTCCTCAACCTCTTCGAGAACGCGCGCCGCTACGGCCGCGGCACCTACACCGGGCTGGCCGAGGTGCAGGTGTCGTTCCAGAAGACGGGGCCCTGGGCCATCATCAGCGTGCGCGACGCCGGTCCCGGCGTGGCCCCGGAGAAGTTGCCGCAGCTCACCACGCCCTTCTTCCGCGGCGACGCTGCACGCACCGCGGCCACGGGCGCCGGCCTGGGCCTGGCCATCGTCGACAAGGCGATGAACCGCATGGGCGGCAGCCTGGAACTGGCCAATGCGCCCGAGGGTGGGCTGGTGGCCCACCTGCGGCTGCGGCGCTCAGCCTAGGGCGGCCAGCAGGCAGACGGCACGCGCCTCGATGGCGCGGCCCTCACCCACCGGGCCCATCTTCTCGGCCGTCTTGGCCTTCACGTTCACGCAAGCGGGTGCCAGACCGAGGGCGGCGGCAATGCATTCGCGCATGGCCGGGATGTGCGGCGCCATCTTCGGCGCCTGCGCAACGATGGTGCTGTCCACGTTGACGATGGCCCAGCCCGCCGCTGCCACCCGCCGCGCGGCTTCCTTGAGCAGGACGACGGAGTCAGCCCCCTTGAACTGCGCATCGGTATCGGGAAAGTGGCGGCCGATGTCGCCCAGGCCGGCGGCGCCGAACAGCGCGTCGGTGATGGCGTGGAGCAGCGCATCGGCATCGGAATGGCCCAGCAGGCCATGGGTGTGCGGGATGGTCACGCCACCCAGCACCAGGGGACGGTCGGTGACGAGCTGGTGCGTGTCCCAGCCCTCGCCCACCCTGAGCGCCGGCACATTCATCGCGTCTCCAGAAGCCGGCGCGCGAGCGCGAAGTCCGACGGCCAGGTGAGTTTCAGGTTCTCGATCTCGCCGGGCACCAGCAGCGGCGCGTGGCCGAGCGCCTCGATGGCGCTGGCTTCGTCGGTGACCTGGCCCGCCGCCGCCGCCAGCGCCAGCTGCAGCGTGCCCAGGCGAAACATCTGCGGCGTCTGCGCCAGCCACTTGTCGCTGCGGTCCAGCGTCTCGGCCACACGCTGCCCGCTGGCCTGCTTCAGCGTGTCGGCCAGCGGCAGGGCCAGCAGGCCGCCCACCTCGTCGGGCAAGCAGGCGTCGATCAGCCTGTCGACGAGCTCGGGCCGCACCAGGCAGCGCGCGGCGTCGTGCACCAGCACCCAGTCGCCGTCGCTGGCGCCGTGCAGCCGCAAGGCACGGAGGCCGGCTGCCACGCTGTCGGCACGGGTGGAGCCGCCACTGCGCACCACCCAGCCGGCGAAGCCCTCGACGTGGCCCTCGAAGGCCTTGTCGTCGGGCGACAACACCACCAGCGTGCGGCGGATGCGCTTCACCGCCGCCAGCGCTCGGAGCGTGTGCGCCACCACGGCTTCGCCGAGCAGGGGCGCGTATTGCTTCGGCCCGCCGGCCCCTGCGCGCAGCCCGATGCCGGCGCAGGGGACGACGGCGTAGCAGCGCGGCTCGGAGGACATGCGCCGGATTCTAGAATCCGCGCCGGATGGACCTCCCCCACATCGCGCCCGGCCGGCGTTTCGCGCTGCCGCGGCCCCTCGGCTCGTCCGACGCGCTCTTCCTCGCCCGCCTCGGCCGCGATCATGCGAGCGGGCACCGCCTGCTGGCCGTCTTCACCGCCGAGCCCGCCGACAGCCAACGCCTGGCCGACGAGATCCCCTTCTTCGACCCCGCGCTGCGCGTGGCCGTGTTCCCCGACTGGGAGACCCTGCCCTACGACACCTTCAGCCCCCACCAGGACCTGATCTCCGAGCGACTGGCCACGCTGTGGCGCATCCACAGCGGCGAGCTGGACGTGCTGCTGCTTCCCGCCAGCACGGCGCTGACGCGCATCGCGCCGCCCTCCTTCCTGGCCGGCACCACCTTCAACTTCAAGCAGAAGTCGAAGCTGGATGAGGCCAAGCTGAAGTCGCAGCTCACGCTGGCCGGCTACCAGCACGTGAGCCAGGTGGTGAGCCCGGGCGAGTACGCCGTGCGCGGCGGCCTGATCGACCTGTTCCCGATGGGCAGCCTGGTGCCGTACCGCGTGGACCTCTTCGGCGACGAGGTCGACTCCATCCGCACCTTCGACCCCGACAGCCAGCGCAGCCTGTACCCCGTGCCCGAGGTGCG
>JAEUPH010000187.1 GCA_016790395.1 Rubrivivax sp.
GCAGCCGGCCACGGTCTCGATCAGCTTCTCGCTGATCTCCAGGAAGGCGTTGGTGCGGGTCAGCGCGCCGCCCACGGCTTCGGCGCTGCGCCGCATGTCGGCCTCGATGCGGCCCATCTGCGCATCGACGCCGCTGCAGACTTCGCGGCTGGCGTCGCTGGCGTGCTGGATGCGCTGCACGCCCTCCCCCACGCTGGCCAGCGCGCGATGGATGCCGCTCTCGTTCTCGGCGCCTTCCTGGCGATTGACCTCGCGGGACAGGCTGTCGATGCGGGTGCCCAGCGCCGCCACCGTGCCCATGATGGACTTGGACGACTGCTCCACCTGGGCCGCCAGGTCCTTCACGGCGTCGGCGACGACACCGAAGCCGCGCCCGGCTTCGCCAGCGCGCTTGGCCTCCACCGAGGCATTGAAGGCCACCAGCCGCGTCTGCAACGCGATCTGCGTGATCTCCTGGGCAGCCGCCGACACCTCCTTCAGGGTGTCGACGATGCCGGCGACTTCGGTGCCGACGCCCTGCACGGCATCGCCCACACGCGTCACCGCTTCCAGACCCTGGGCCACTTCCTGGCCGATGGCGGCCTGGGCCTGCGTCACCTCGCCCAGGCGCCGGGCCAGCTCGTGCACGGCGGCGGCCTGCTCGGCCGCCTGGCGGGCGGTGTCGTCGAGCACCCCGCGCACCTCGGCAGCCTCGCGGCCGAGCGTGGAGGTCAGATCGCTGACGGCCCGCATGGCGCGGCCCTCGTCGCGCGAGGCGGCTGCGGCCGTCGAGGCGCCCGTGGTCTCGTCGGGCGAAGCGGCGCGGCGGAAGAGTCTGTGCATGTCGGGCATCCTCGGGCGTCAGCGCCGGGACACCCGCCAGCGCTCGGGATCAGGTTTCTCGGGAAAGCGGTGTCACCACTCGCGCAGCCGCGTGCGCAGCCGCGCGATGCTCTGGCTGTGCAGCTGGCAGACACGGCTCTCGGTGACACCGAGCACGGCCGCGATCTCCTTCAGGTTCATGTCGTGCTCGTAGTACATGCTCATCACGTACTGCTCTCGCTCGGGCAGGTTCTTGATGGCTTCCACCAGGGCCTCGCGCATGCGCTGGTCCTGCATGCGGGCCAGCGGGTTGGCGTCCTTGTCCATCACGTGCCGGTCGAGGTAGTCGTCGTCGCCGTCGTCGCCGCTCATGTCCTCCAGGTAGATGAGCTGGGTGCCCCGCACCTTGCCCAGCAGTTCCTGGTACTCCTGCAGGCCCAGGCCCATCTCGCGCGCGATCTCGCCCTCGCTGGGCGCACGGCCGTGCCGCTGCTCCAGCCGGTGCACGGCAGCCTCGATGCTGCGCTGGTGGCGGCGGTCGCCGCGGCTCATCCAGTCGTTGCCACGCAGCTCGTCGAGCATGGCGCCGCGGATGCGCTGGGTGGCGAAGGTCTCGAACGGCACGCCCTGCGCGGCGTCGAAGCGCGTCAGCGCGTCGGAAAGGCCGATCATGCCGACCTGGATCAGGTCGTCGAGTTCGACGTTGGCCGGCAGCTTGGCGATCATCTGGTGCGCGAGGCGCCGCACCAGCGGCTGGTACT
>JAEUPH010000328.1 GCA_016790395.1 Rubrivivax sp.
AGCTGCTGCGGCTGGTCCATGCTGATCGGGTTGCCGAAATGGTCGCTGAACTTGTTGCGCTGCGTGGTGTGGTGGCAGTCCAGGCACCAGATCGCGCCGCGGCCGTGCTTGAAGTCCTTCAGTTCCGGCACCAGCGCTTCCATGGTCGGGATGGGCACCGGCTTGTTGCTGGCCGGAAAGCCCTTCGGGTAGGTGCCGTTGTGGCAGGCCGTGCCGCAGGCGGCCAGCTGGCCCAGCTTCTCGGTGCGCGGCTTGACCACCGCCTCGCCCTCCGGCAGGTCCAGGTTGGGCATCTTGCCCATCGGCACCGTGCCATCGTAGGGGTCGCCGTACCACAGCGCCGCGCCCGTGGTGGGCGAGCACTTGACATTCGGCAGGCCGGGCGACAGCTCGCGCTGCGTCACCTCGGTGGCGCCCTGGCGGCTTTCGAAGCAGACCACTTCCTTGGCTTCGGCCGGGGCAGCGGCCGCGGCCTCGGCGGCCTTGTCCTGTGCCACCACCGACAGCCACACGGCGCCGCTCAGGGCCAGGACCACGCCGGGAATCAACATGCGTTTCATGGTCTCACTCCGCGCCCACGGCAGCAGCCTGCCCGCCGAAGCGCACCTCGCCCAGCAGGATGCCGATGGCGCCCTTGAGCAGGATCGTCAGGATGAAGAAGCCGAAGGCCCAGATGCCCAGCACCATCATCCATTCGAAGATCGTCGGGTGGTATTCGGTGACCTCGCCGATCGGCGAGGGGATGAAGCCGGGCACGATCAGGCCCATGCCCTTCTCGATCCAGATGCCGGCGAAGGCCATCGCGCACACCCACGGCAGCTTGTTCATGTCGTTGCGCACTGCCGGGATCAGCAGCAGCACGAAGGACAGCACCATCAGCACCACCGCGCTCCAGAACCACGGCACCAGCGCGGTCAGGCCATTCAGGCCGAACATCAGGTAGTACAGGCCGTTGGCATGCTCGGTGCGCGCGTAGAGCTCGACGACGATCTCGGACAGCGTCAGGAACAGCGCAATGCCCAGGCACCAGGTGACGATGGTCGTCAGCAGCTGGATCGCGCTGTCGTCGATCCAGAACCTGGTGTTCTTGCGCACCACCAGGAAGGCGATGATGATCAGCGCCGGCCCGGCCGCGAAGGCGGTGGCGATGAAGCGGATCGGCATCATGCTGTGGAACCACATCGGCCGCGACGGGTTGGTGGCCAGCAGGAAGGCCGTCACCGTGTGGATCGACAGTGCCCAGACGATCGACACGTACACCAGCGTCAGGAACAGCTTCTTGTGCACCGGCTTGCCGCTGTACTTCGCATACAGGTACCAGAAGCCGACCACCGCGTTCAGCAGCAGATAGCCGTTGAGCACCAGCACGTCCCAGCCGAGCATCGAGCTGAAGCTGTAGATGCCCCAGGGCGGGATCATGTGCCACAGCCGGTCGGGCCTGCCCATGTGCGCGAACACGAACACCATCACCATGATCACGGCGCTGATGGCCAGCATCTCGCCCAGCACGGTGACCTTGTGCATGCCCTCGTGGTGGTACACGTAGGCCGGGAAGACGATGGTCACCGCCCCGGCGGCCACGCCCACCAGGAACACCAGGTTGGCCAGGTACAGGCCGTCGTGGATCTGGCTGGTCATGCCGGTGACGATCAGGCCCTCGGTGTTCTGCAGCCAGAATACGTAGAGCATGCCCAGGATCAGCAGCGACAGCGCGCCCATCCAGGCATAGAAGCGCGGCCCGCCCTTCAGCACGTAGCGGGCGTAATCGGAGACGAAGCGCATCAGCATCGCGTCCCCCTCAATCGTAGAAGTAGAAGAACTTCGGGAAGGTGTTCAACTCCACCTTCAGCCGGAAGACGTTCTTGCGCGCCAGCACCTTGCTGACCTCGCTCTCGGGGTCGAGCAGGTTGCCGAACTTGCGCGCGCCCACCGGGCACACTTCCACGCAGGCCGGGTAGCGGCCGTGGCGCGTGCGCTGCAGGCACCAGTGGCACTTCTCGACGACGCCGCGCATGCGCGGGCGGTTGCCCAGGTAGTGCGTCACCGGGTTCATCTCGGCCTTGGGCAGCACCGGCGTGGTGAGGTTGAAGCGCCGCGCCCAGTAGGGGCAGGCGTTCATGCACATCTTGCAGCCGATGCACCAGTTGTAGTCGATGACCACCGGGCCGTCGCCTTCGCGGTAGGTGGTGCGCACCGGGCACACCTTCACGCAGGGCGGCTTCTCGCACTGCATGCAGGCGATGGGCATGTAGGTGGCGTCCTTCTCGGGCACCTTCTCGGGCGTGTAGTGGTACTGGCCTTCCAGCACCTGGCCCGCCGGCGTGTAGGAGTTGCCCCCCACCTGGATGCCCAGGCCCTCGGGGTAGCCCTGGTTCATCCTGTCTTTGGTGAACTCGCCGCGCTCCATGCGCAGCACCTGGATCCACTCGATGCGCTCGCCGGCCTTGGCGCCGCGCGACTGGTTGTTCTCCTCGACGCAGGCCTTCACGCAGCGCCGGCAGCCGATGCACTTGCGGATGTTCAGCGCGTAGCCCATCAGCACGCCGGGCTGGGCTTCGGCGGTGTCCACGCTGACCTGTTTGCCGTACTCGCCGGAGTAGCGCTTCTCCAGGCGCAGGCGCGCTTCCTTCTTCTCTTCCGGCGTCATCAGCCGGTAGTTCTTCTGGAAGTGCTCGGCCCACTCGATGGCGGCCTTGGCGTCGCCGGGGGCGGCCATCAGGGCGGCCGTGCCCATCAGCGACGACAGGCTCACGGTGCCGCTGGAGCGCAGGAAGTCCCGGCGCGAGGTCTGAGCGGGCGCTGGCGGGGACTCGGCGGCGGGGGCCTGACAGCTGCAGCTGCCGCTGGCGGCCTGGCAGCCGTGTTGCTGGGCGTTGGTGGTCACGGTGATCCTCCGGTGCGAGGGCGGGGGCACGGACACGCGCGGCCCGCCGCAAAGACCGGGTTCATTCTGGTTTACCCCCAACCCGGAGGGCTTGATCGCCGTCAACGCCGGGGAGGCGCCGCCGTCGGCTTCGCGTCAGGCGCCCGTGCTGCCCGGGAGGCTCAGGCGCTCGGCCCGGAGCGTGAGAGCCCTTCAGCCCTTGCGGCGCTGGCGCACCGCCGCGGCCAGTTGCAGCAGCAGGGCGTGGGTGTCGTCCCAGCCGATGCAGGCGTCGGTGATGGAGACGCCGTGGCGCAGCACCTGGCCGGGCACCAGCGGCTGCTGGCCCTCGTGCAGGTGGCTTTCGATCATCACACCGGTGATGCGCCGCTCGCCGGCGGCGATGCGCTGCGCGATGTCGGCCGCGACGTCGATCTGGCGCCGATGCTGCTTCTCGCTGTTGGCGTGCGACACATCGATCATGACCTGCTCGCGCAGCCCCGCCGCGCGCAGCACGGCGCAGGCACCGTCCACCGATTCGGCATCGAAGTTCGGGCGCCGGCCGCCGCGCAGGATGACGTGGCAGTCGGTGTTGCCGCGCGTCTCGAAGATGGCGGCCTGGCCCATCTTCGTCATGCCCATGAAGGCGTGCGGTGCGGCCGCGGCGACGAGGGCGTCGGCCGCCACCTTCACACCGCCGTCGGTGCCGTTCTTGAAGCCCACCGGGCAACTCAGGCCCGAGGCCAGCTGGCGGTGGCTCTGGCTCTCGGTGGTGCGCGCGCCGATGGCGCCCCAGGCCACGAGGTCGCTGATGAACTGCGGGCTCAGCAGGTCCAGGAATTCGGTGCCCACGGGCAGGCCGCCGTCCACGATCTCCAGCAGCAGCCGGCGCGCGCGCTCCAGCCCTTCATTGATGGCGAAGCTGCCGTCCAGGTGCGGGTCGTTGATGTAGCCCTTCCAGCCCACCGTCGTGCGCGGCTTCTCGAAGTAGGTGCGCATCACCACCAGAAGCGCGTCGGCCAGCGGCCCGGCCGCGGCCTGCAGACGCGCGGCATAGGCCAGGGCCTGGTCGTGATCGTGGATGGAGCAGGGCCCGACGACGACGAGCAGGCGGTCGTCGGCGCCGGCCAGGATGCGCGCGATCTGCGCGCGGCTGCGCTCGACCAGCGTCAGCGTGGCTTCCGACACGGGCAGCTTCTCCAGCAGCAGCGCCGGCGTGATGAGCGGGCGCACGGCATCGATGCGCGTGTCGTCGATGCGCGTGGTGTCGCGCGTGGGGCGGCGGCGTTCGCCGGTCTCGGGGTCGATGTGGGCGGCAGGCGGCAAGTTCATGCGGTGATTGTCGCCAGCGCGGCCGAACTGCTCCAATCGCGCCATGCCACGCCGCTTCGACACCGCCTTCATGCACCCCCCCGCCTCCGGCGGCGCCCCCGACGCCACGCTGCTGGCGGCCGTGCGCGCCTGGTGCGAGGCCGGCGCCTTCGCGCCCATGAGCCTGCCGCTGGCCGTGGCACGCGTGGCGCCGCACGCCAGCCTGGACGCCGTGGCGGGCGAACTGGACGGCAGCCATGCGCTGGCCCGGCTGGGCCGCTGGCGCGGCCTGGCCTGGCGCCTGGCGCTGTGGCTGCGCGCGCCGCGGCCCGAAGATCCCTGGGACTGCGGCTGGTGGCGCGACGACCCCGCCGCCGCTGCCGCGTTCCGGCCGCGCCGCCCCACGCTGCTGCTGGTGCGCGAACCGGCGCCCCGCAAACTGGCCGCGCTGCTGGACACGCTGCGCGGGTCGACTCGGAGCTACAGCCTGCCCTTGCGCGTGCTGGTGGTGTCGGCACTCGAAGCGGCCGAAGCGCCGACAATCGCCCCCCTGCCCCACCCCGGAGACCCCGCTTGAAGCCCTACGACATCGAAGTGCAGCGGCTGAAATCGATGAAGCACGACAAGGGCCTGATCGAGGTCAGCGTGGACGCGCTGGTGATGGCGCGCAACGCGCGCGACGACGAAGCACCCAGCACCTGCCTGCGCATCCCGGTGGCGCACGCACGCACGCTGCTGATCCTGCTGAAGCAGCAGTTCGCCGAGCTCGACAAGCTGCAGCCGCGCAGCCGCCGTTCGGGCCGCTGCTGAACCGGCGGCCCCATGGAGCACGGCGCACGCCGCCACAGCCCCGCGGCCGAACGCAACGGTCCACCCATCCTGGCCGAACTGCAGCGCCTGCTGCCGGCCCGCGGGTTGCTGCTGGAGATCGCCAGCGGCACCGGCCAGCACGCGGCGCACTGCAGCCAGGGCCTGCCCGGCTGGCGCTGGCTGCCCAGCGACTTCGAGGCCGAGGCCCTGCCCTCCGTCCGAGCCTGGTGCGTGGGTCTGGCGAACGTGCTGCCGCCGCTCACGCTGGACGTGCTGCAGCCGCAATGGCCCGGCGTGCCCGCCCAGGTGGACGCGATGTTCTGCGCCAACATGATCCACATCGCGCCCTGGGCCTGCTGCGCCGGGCTCATGCAGGGCGCGGCGCGGCACCTGTCGGCCACGGGGCTGCTGGTCACCTACGGACCCTACCTGGAAGATGGCGTGGTCACATCGCCCGGGAACGTGGCCTTCGACGCCGACCTGCGCGCGCGCCACCCTGGATGGGGCCTGCGCCGTCGCGAGGACGTCGAAGCCGTGGCGGCGCAGGCCGGGCTGGTGCTGTGCGAACGCGTGGCCATGCCGGCGAACAACCTGCTGCTGGCCTGGGGCCGCGCCCCGGCCTGAGGCGCTCAGGCCAGCCGGATCCAGCCGCGCGCCGTGCCGCGCGCCACCGCCTCGGCGCGGTTGCCCGCATCCAGGCGGCGGTAGATCTCGGCCAGGTGGTATTTCACGGTGCGCTCGGTGATGCCGAACTCGCGCGCCATGGCCTTGTTGCTGTGGCCCTCGGCCAGCCGGCCGAGGATGGCGCGCTGCCGCTCGGTGGGGCCGGGCTCGGGCGCGGCCGCGGCCAGCGGGAACCAGGGGTCGCCGGCCAGCACGCGCGACAGCGCATGCAGCCACATCACCGGCTCCATGCCTTTCGGCAGGTAGCCCATCAGACCCGCCGCACGGGCCTGCTGCGGCAGGTGGGGCTCGTCGCTGCCCGAGACCAGCACGCGCGCCATCGTCGGCCAGCGGCGGCCCACTTCGGCCAGCAGCGCCAGGCCGTCCAGCACGCCGGGCAGGCGCAGGTCGCTGAGCACGAGGTCGGTGTCGGGGTGGGCCTGCAACTGCAGCAGCGCGGCCTCGGCCGACTCGGCCACGCGGCACTGCAGCGCCGGGGCCGAGCGCTGCAGCAGGGCCAGCAGCCCGTCGCGGTACAGCGGGTGGTCTTCGACGATGAGGAGGCGGGCAGCAGGCAGCACGGGGAGGGATCGTAGGCAAGGCCGGCGCGCCGGCACCCTGTCCGGCCGGACAGGGCCGGTGCGCAGCGTGAAGTGCTGCTCGCCCCAGGGGCGCCGCAGCCCCCGCGTTCGCGGTGTCTTCCCGGAGCGACTGGCCGGCCGGGCAGTGACGGGTGGAAGGGGCGCCGGAACACTGCATCGCAAGGCCTCACCGCCGCCGCTGTCCCCTCACTTCCACCCTGCTCAAGGAGTTCCCATGAAGAAACCCCTGCTGGCGCTGTGCACCCTGGCACTGATCGGGCCGCCGACAGCCCAGGCCTCGCTCGTCGCCCGCGATCTCGACGGCAACGCCACCACCGTCGAGGCCTACTACGACACCACGCTCGGCATCACCTGGATGCGCGACCGCAACTACCTCGCCACGGTCACGCCGGGCATGGTGCCCACGGGCTTCGTGACCTGGGCCGAAGGCGACAGCGCCGTCACCGCGCTCAACGCCAATGGCAGCGCCAACTTCGGCCTCAACGGCTGGCGCATGGCGCGGGCCGACGGCGTGCACACGATCGGCGGTGCCGGCTGCCAGACCGGCTACAACGGCAGCACCGACTGCGGCTCCAACGTCGACACGGCCAGCAGCGAGCTGGCGTTCATGTTCCACACCAACCTGGGCAACCTGAGCAGCCGCGACGCCAGCGGCAACTTCCGCGCCGGAAGCGCCGGCATCGACTTCGGGCTCGTCAACGACGAGGACTTCCTGAACCTGGAGACCGGCCGCTACTGGAGCAGCACCAGCAGCTTCCGGCTCATCTTCAACGTGCCGCAGAACGGCATCGTCAGCTTCGACTTCGCCGACGGCAGCCAGGCCATCACCGTGCCCTCGGTCAACGCGCGCGGCTTCGTCTGGCTGGTGCACGACGGCGACGTCGGCAGCGCCGTGGGCAACGCCGTGCCCGAACCGGCCATGCTGGCGCTCGTGGGGCTGGCACTGGCCGCAGCCGGGGTGGCCGGGAGACGGCCGGACTGAGCCCGGCCAAGGGCTACGATGGGCCGCGTGGAAGCCTCGCTGCGCGCGCTCATCGAACAGGCCTGGAGCCAGCACCACCGCGACCCGGCGCAGCTGCTGCCGCTGGGCGAGCGCATCGTGGCCGAAGCCGGCGCCGATGCCGTTGCCGCAGCCTGGGGCTGGCTGCACCAGGCCTGGGGCCGCCGCTTCCGCAGCGAGCCCGAAGCCGCCGGGCAGGCGCTGGCGCAGGCCCAGGCCGCGTTCGAGAACGCCGACGACGAAGCCGGCCAGGCCGCCTGCCGCGAGCTGCAGGCCATGCAGCTGGGGCTGATGCGCCGATGGGACGAAGCGCTGGCCCTGCTGGCGCTCAACGACACACCTGCTGCGTCAGCGCGCCCCCCGCTGGAGCGCAGCCTGGGGCACCAGCGCCGCGCCTGGCTGCTGGACGCGCTGGGTGACCGCGACGCCTCGCTGCGCGAACGCTATGCCGGCCTGGCGACGGCGCGCGAGAGCGGCGACGACGCCGCCGTGGCCCACGCGCTGGGGCTCATCGGCGGCATGCACGCCGACCTCTTCGACCTGGAGGAAGCCGCCCGGCTGTGCGCCGAGGGCATGGCGCTGGCCGAGCGCAGCGGCGCCGCGCAGGCCTGGCGCATGGCGGCGCTCAACTGCATGAACGCCCTGGTGGCGCAAGGCCTGGGCACGCAGGCCGCGCCGCTGGCCGAACAGCTGCTGGCGCAGGAGCCGCAGCAGAACCCGCGCGGGCGCGAACAGCGCTTCATCGTCTACGCCGACGCTTTCGCGCAGGCTGGCGAATGCGCCCGCGCGCAGGCGCTGCTGGATGAGAGCCGCACGCTGCGCCACACCGGCAGCGAGAGCCTGCTGAGCTGGACCACCGCGCAGGCCGTGGTCATGGCGGCGCAGGCCCGCTGGGCGCCGCTGCGCGCGCTGGCCGAAGCCTGGCTGGCCGCACCGCAGCACGGCACCGACCCCGGCTCCGTGCCGGGCGAACTGCTGCGCCTGCTGCGCCTGACCAGCCGCGCCTGCCAGGCCCTGGGCGACGACGCGGCCGCTCTGGCCTGGGAACGGCAGGCCTTCGACGTGCACGAAGCCCTGGTCGGCCGCAGCGCGCGCGCCCGGCGCCTGGCGCTGGAGGTGGAACACCACCTGGCACTGGAGCGCACGCTGCGCCAGCAGGCCGAGGGCGAGCGCACGCGGCTGGACGGGCTGGCTACCGCGCTGCACGCCGCCAACGTGGCCAAGACACGCTTCCTGGCGGCTGCCAGCCATGACCTGCGCCAGCCGGTGCAGGCGCTGGCGCTGAACATGGCGGCGCTGGAGCTGGAGACGGTGACCCCGGCGCAGCGCCAGCTGGTGCAACGCATGGGTGCCAGCTTGCAGGCGCTGTCGCAGATGTTCGACGTGCTGCTGGACATCTCGCGCCTGGACGCCGGCACCGTGCCCGTCTCGCCGCAGCCCCTGGCCCTGGGCCCGCTGCTGCGGCGCCTGGCCGACGACGCCGCGCCGCAGGCCGCCGCACGCGGCCTGCAACTGCGCCTGCACCTGCCACGCCACGCGACGGCACTGATGACGGTGAGCGACCCCGTGCTGCTGGAGCGTTGCCTGCGCAACGCGCTGGACAACGCGCTGAAGTTCACCCGCAGCGGCGGCATTCTGCTGGCCGCGGGCCGGCGCGGCGGGGGCTGGCAGTTGCGGGTCATCGACACGGGCATCGGCATGACGCCCGAAGTGCAGGCCCGCGTGTTCGAGGAGTTCTACCAGGCCGACAACGCCGAGCGCGACCGCCGCCGCGGCCTGGGGCTGGGCCTGGCCATCGTGGAGCGCTTGACCCGGCTGCTGGGCCATGGCCTGGTGCTGCGCTCGCGCCCTGGCCGCGGCACCTGCCTGCGGCTGCAGTTGCCGGCCACGCCCGAGCCGGAAGCGTCTCAGGCCGATCCCGGGCCCGCCCCGGCGGCGCCCGGCCCGCTGCCCTTGTGCGTGGCCGTGGTGGACGACGACGGCGACGTGCGTGCCGGCCTCGTGGCTCTGCTGGAACGCTGGGGCCACCACGTGCTCGCGGCGCAGGACGGCGACACGCTGCTCGCGCACTGGCGCCGCAGCGGCCTGCCACCGGTGGATGCGCTGCTGTGCGACCTGCGCCTGCCCGGCGCCGCCCACGGCGTGCAGGTGGTGGCGCTGCTGCGCCAGGCCTGGCGCCGGCCCGCCCTGCCCGCGCTCGTGATCACCGGCGACGTGGCACCCGAGCGCCTTCAGCTGCTGCGCGAGAGCGGCCTGCCCTGGCTGCCCAAGCCGGTGATGCCGATGCGGCTGCGCAGCTGGCTGGCGCAGGTGTCGGCAGGCGCTTGACCGCCCCGGGCCATCCCCAGCAGCGGTCTGGACAGCGACTGGAGAAGTCAGTACAAGCCCGGGGGCCGCCCCGAGCAAGGACCGATCTCTGTGACGAATCTCCGCACCAATGCTTCCCCGGCCCGCCTGCTGGTCGTCCACGCGCTGTACCTGGTCGCTGCCCTTGTGCTGGGCCCGCCTGCCGCCGCGCAGCCAGCGCCGGCCACACCGGCAACCGAGCCCAGGCCGGCCGTGTCGGTGCTGGACGGCGCCCAGTGGCTGGGCGGCACCGACATCCAGGCCTGGCGCAAGGACGGCAGCACGCTGGTGGTGCTGCCCCCCGCCGTGCTGATGCAACCGGTGCTCTGGTACACCGAGGTCGTGGGCGCGCCGGCAGGCACGGTCTCGGCCGAGGGGCTGGGCATCACCAGCACCTACGTGCGGCTGGAGCGCCAGGGCCCGGTGGTGCACGTGCGCGACCTCAGCACCGCCAGCCAGCGCCGCGCAGCGCCAGCGCCCGTGCCGCCCGAGCGCGACCCCAAGCGCCGCCCCATCGAGGTGGCCCTGGGCGCCACCGAGACCGGCCCGCTGATCGCCAGCTTTCCCATCGTCGACATGACCGGCGACGGCCGGCTCATCCTCGACGTCACGGCCACCTTCTCGAACGACATCCCGGCCGCCACGGCCCGCGCCTTCATCGCGGCCAGCGGCGTGCAGCCGGGCCCGGTGGACGCCGCGCGCTCCTACGTCCAGGGCGTGCGGGTCAGCGGGCGCAGCCTGAACATCCGCTCGCACCTCACTTTCCATGTCATGGTGCCGCCGGCGCCGCAGGTGGGGCCGCAGCCGGTCTCCGTGGTGCTGGGCCACTCCTGGGTGCTGCTGCCCGAGAAGCCCATGGCCTCGCGTCCCTTCGACGAACGCGTGGGCTACTTCTGGACCGACGCCACCGAGTTCGAGACGGACACCGGCCAGGCGCAGGCCGAACGTCGCCTCATCCAGCGCTTCCGCCTGGAGAAGGCCAACCCGCAGGCCGCCGTCAGCGACCCCGTCAAGCCCATCACCTTCTACCTCGGCCGCGGCATCCCCGAGCGCTGGAAGCCCCATGTGCGCGCCGGCGTGCTGCAGTGGCTGCCGGTCTTCGAAGCCGTGGGCTTCAGCAACGCCATCCGTGTGCTGGACGCGCCCACGCCGCAGCAGGACCCGGCCTGGACGGAAGAGGACGTGACGATCAGCGTCATCCGCTGGCTGCCGCAGCCGCGCGTCAACGCCATGGGCCCGCACGTGGTGGACCCGCGCTCGGGCGAGGTGCTGTCGGCGCACATCCAGATCTGGCCGGCGCTGCTGGAAGGCTTCGGCACCTACTACTGGTCGATCTTCGGCGGCGGGCTGGACCCGCAGGCCGAGCGCCTGCCGCTGCGCACCGAGACCGCCGGCGGCATCCTGGCCTATGCCGTGGCGCACGAGGTCGGCCACACGCTGGGGCTGTTGCACAACCAGCTGGCCTCCACCGCCTGGTCGGTGAAGCAGCTGCGCGACCCGGCCTTCGCCAACCGCCACGGGCCCAACAGTTCCATCATGGCCTACGGGCGCTTCAACTACGTCGCGCAACCGGGTGACGGCGTGCGCCAGTTCTGGGGCGTGATCGGTCCCTACGACGTGGCGGCCATCCGCTACGGCTACGGCAGCTTCGGCACCGACCGGGCCAGCGAACTGAAGGCCCTGGCCGCCTTCGCCCAGACCTTCGGCGAGCAGCGGGGCCTGTATTTCGGCTCGCAGGAGGGCCCCTTCATCAACCGTTTCGCGCGCGACCCGCGCGTGCAGACGGAAAACGTCGGCGCCGAGCGCGTGGAGGCCACGCGGCTGGGCGTGGCCAATCTCCAGCGCTCGCTGCAGAAGCTGGAAGCCGCCTCCGGCGGCGATGCCAGGGTCTACGCCAGCGCCTACGCCACGCTGCTGTCCACGCAGGTGCGCCTGCTGAAGTCGGTGCCCTCGGTGGTGGGCGCGGCCATGCCGCCGCTGGGGAAGCAGGAAGGGCCACTGGCCGCTCTGGCCCCGGCGGCCGTGCAGAAGCAGGCCGTGAGCTACCTGCTGGGCGAGGGGGCCGCTTCGCTGGAGCCCTTCGCCGAGCCGCGCCGGGTGGAGCGCGTGTCGGTGGTGGGCGGCTACCGTGC
>JAEUPH010000220.1 GCA_016790395.1 Rubrivivax sp.
GCCGCCGCGCCGCGATGGCCGTCCGCCGCAAGGGCGCCCTGACCGGCCTGCAGGCCCGCACGGCCAGCCCGGACATCGGGGCGACCGCCCGCCGCGCCCGGACCACCGCCCCGACCGGCCGGCACGCCCGGAGCGTCCCCATGGCGAGCGTTCGGAACAGCGCCCACCGCGCCCGCCCCGCGAGGAGCGCCCCACGCCCGAGTTGAGCATCGACCCCAGCCTGAGCCCGGCCGAGCAGGCCGCGCGCCGCGACCGCGCGCTGCTGCTGCGCGCCTGGGAGACGACCACGCTCACGCGCAGCAACTTCTGCGTGCTCAAGCGCATCACCGAAGCCGATCTCGAAGCCGCGCTGGCGCAGGCGCGCCAGGAGCGGCCGGCCTCCGTGGGCGTGCGCGAAGGCCGGCCGGCGCGCTGAGCCTCAGGGCCCGTAGCGCCAGACCTCCAGGTCCAGCGCCGCGCCGCGCTCGTAGCCCTGCACCACGCCCAGGGCACCGCCGCCGATGCTGCCTGCGGCCAGGCTGCCGTTCCGGGCGCGCCGCGGCAGCGGCAGGCCGGGCGCGGGCTGGAAGATGGTGAAGCCCAGGTAGCGGTGCACGAGCTCGGTGCTGCCGTCGTAGCCGTTGTTGATGGACACGAGCAGCTGCGGCCCGGCACCGCGGCGCCAGGGCAGCAGCACCACGTCCAGCAGACTCCGCGTGACGTTGTCCACCTCCAGCACGGCGCCCGTGGTGCTGGCCGCGGCGGACTCCCAGCCGCCGTTCTCGCACTGCCACGCCAGGATCTGCCGGTAGTCGGCGCTGGTGCTGACGACGACGGCGCGGCCGTCGCGCTCGCGGTGGCGCTGCACGCCAAAGCCCACGCTGCCATTGGCATAGCTGGGGCTGGCGCCGGCGCCTCGCGTGGGCACGGCGCCGCACAGCGGCTGCCAGCCGGCCGGCGTCTCTTCGTAGGCGCGCATCGGCAGCTCACCGCCGGCGGCCGACTGGCTCAGCACCAGCAGCGTCGCCGCGCCTTGCGCGTCCAGCGCCAGGCGCGTCTGCACGCCGCCGCCGGCACCCACGTTCGGCACGTAGCCCCCGGCCCAGGCGCCGCCGCCGTCACGGCGCAGCAGCACCGCGCGCGCCGTGCCGCCCTGCCATTCGCTGAACGCCAGCACGAGCTGCGTGCCATGGCGATCCAGTTGCGGCGCGCTGGCCGGCGCGCCACCTCCGTTGAGCGCCAGGTTGCCCCCCAGCGCCACCCAGGCGCTGCCGTCCCAGGCAGCCACGCGCACGGCCCCGGGGCCGTCGGCCCAGGCCACCACGGGCTCGCCGTCGTCGCGCAGCACCAGGCTGGGCGCGCCCGCGACCGAGGCGCCGCCGGCATTCACCGCCGCACCCACCGCCACCCAGCTGCCGCCGCGCAGGCGCACCACGTGCAGGGCACCGCGCTCGCTGGCATCGTTGACGACATAGGCCACGGTCGGCTCGCCGGCATCGCTGAAGGCGACGGCCGGGCGGCCGGCCAGGCCGCTGCCGGCGTAGGCATTGCCCGCGCTGGCCCAGCCCGATGGCAACACCGGAGCCGGGCTGAACAGCGCGTTGCAGGCGAGGTCGGCCGTGAGCTGCAGCGTGAGGCTGCCGGCGGTGCCGCTGCAGGCCGGCGCGCCGCTCCACGCCACCCGCCAGCCGGGGTCGGGAATGGCCGTCAGCGTGAGGCTGCTGCCGGTGGGCAGCGTGGCGCTGCAGTCGTTGCGGCAGAACAGGCCGGCCGCCGGGATGGACACGCCGCCCGGGCCGTTGACGTTCAAACTGAGCGTGGACATCGGCACGACCACGGCCTGGAAGCGGGCCGTGCAGTCGCGCGGGCCGTCCATGAGCACGGTCAGCACGGGTTCGACGCCGTTGCACGAACCGCTCCAGCCGACGAAGCGCTGGCCGGCGGCCGGCGTGGCGGTGAGCGTGACGGACGTGAGCGGCAGCCGCGGCACGAAGCTCTCGCAGTCGCCCGGGCAGTCGATGCCGTCGCCGCTGACGCGGCCCTGGCCTTCCACGCGCAGCAGCAGCCGCGCCTGCGGCAGGCCCTGGTTGAAGTAGGCCACGCAGGTCCTGCTGCGGTCCATCTGCACGCTGGCTTCGGCGACGGTGCCGCTGCAGTCGCCCGTCCAGCCTTCGAAGTTCCATCCGGGCTCGGGAACGGCGCGCAGCGTCACCACGCTGCCTGCGGCCTGCACGGCGCCGCAGCGCTCGGGGCAGTCGATGCCGGCGTCCTGCGCCTGCACGCGGCCGGCGCCGACGAGCGCCACCCCGAGCTGCGGCGAACCCGTGCCCGAGGGCGAGAACACCACGGTGCAACGGATGCGTTGCGGCGCACGGCTTTGCATGGGCACGAAAACCAGCCGCCCGGTGCGGCAGATCGGGTCGCCCTCGATGCGTTCGACGCGCTGTCCCGGGCCGGGCACCAGGTTCAGCCAGTAGGGGCCGACGAAGCTCAGGTTGCTGTTGATGGTGTGTTCGCAGGTGTTGCCGCAGTCCAGCGCGGGCGGGCTGGTGGTGATGCGGCCGACGCCGACGCGGCGCAACTCGATGTGGTACTCGCCCGCGCCGCCCGGGCCCGCGGTGGTGGCGGCCAGGCTGCACGACAGGCCGTCGCCGATGGGCAGGCGCAAGGACGGCCAGGGGTCGTCGAAGCTGGCATTCGCCAGCGCGGCGCCCGGCACGGTGAGGCAGCTGCTGTCCTCGCGGATGCCCGCCCAGTCCGACCGGCCGCGCGAGTGCACGTACACGCTCAGGCTGCGCCCGCGCGCCACGCGGTAGCTGCAGCGGCCGCGGCAGCTGCCCAGGCCCTCCACCGAGACCACGGTGTCGGGGTCGGACGCGTCCAGCTCGAAGGGCACGGTCGCGTCGGGGCAGGCGGATTCACCGACCAGGCCGATGCGCGAGGCCACGGCGCCGCGCGTGTCCCACAGGCTGCCGCCGCCGGGGCACAGCGCCACCAGCGCGGCGCCGCGCGTCACGGCCACCACGGGGGCGGCCGCGCCGCCGATGCCGGGCACGCGGGCACCGGCCGCGGGGTCGGCCACCGGCCAGCGCCACACGCTGCCGTCGGACAGCAGCGCCCACCCGGTTTCCGCGTCCAGCGCCACCTGCGTGGCCTGCAGACCGTCGGGCAGGGCCAGCATGCGGGCGTCGGCCACGGCGTCGGCCTGGTCGCCCTGCCACTGCCACAGCGCACCGCTGCGGTCGACCATCACGCGCAGGTAGCGGTTCAGCGCAGCGCTGTAGAGGCCGTCGGCACCGGCATAGCGTGCGGTGAAGCCCAGGCGGCCCGTGCCGTCGAGCACCGCGCTCGGCGCCCGCGCCGGCGCCGGCTGGCCCACGAAGGGGCGCGCCGCCTGGCTGCGGTGGATGCCGCCGGAGACGGCCGTCCAGAGCTGGCCGTCGGGCATCAGCACGAGTGAACTGCCGGCCACGGCGACGGCGCCGCTCAGGGGCTCGCGCGGCGCATCGGGGTTGCCGGTCTCGTAGGTGACAAGGACGGTCTCGGTGTTGCGCCGGAGGTCTTCGTTCAGCACCCACACCCGGCCTTGCTCGTCGAGCACGCTGTGGCGCGCGATCATCGCGCCCCGCCGCTCGCCGACGCCGAAGCCGGGCAGGGCCGTGGGCACGAGCCGGCTCCGCGTCTGTTCGATGGCATCGCCCCAGCCCCAGACGCTGCCGTCGTCGCGCAGGGCCAGTGAGTGGCCGCTGTCGGCGGCCACGCCGAGCCAGTGGCCGGCCAGGCGCAGCGGCACGACATGGGTGGTGTTCCAGGGTCGCGGGCTGCAGCTCGGGTCGTCGGGGTCGTTGTTCAGGATGCTCAGCCAGCACCTGTGGTAGCCGACGCCCAGTTGGCCGCGGTGGTTGTTGCCGGTGGCGGCCAGGGTGTTGCGCGGGACGGGTTGCAGGAAGCTGGCGGGCTCCGGCACGATGAGCAGGGTGTGGTGGCGCTCGCTCCGCGACAGGGGCGACTGGTCCAGCAGGGTGGCGGGAAGCCGCGGCTCCGGCACCGGCCGCACGTACAGCGTCAACTGGCCGTCCAGCACCATGCTGCGCGCGCCGACCGAGCGGATGTCGATCACGTGCATGCCGGGCACGCTGTGCAGGCCGGGCGAGACGGTCCACTCGCGGCAGGAGGGCGAGCCGGTGCCCGGGGCGCAGGCGCTGGTGGCGATGTGCAGGTCGGACTCGTCCTCGGAGAAGTTGATGGCGTAGCCGCTGACACCGTCGCCCTGCGGCAGGTCGACGGTGTCGATGCGCACGGTGACGCTTTCGCCCTGGGCCACGTTGAGCACGGCCGGGGTGACGACGAGCGTGCCGCGGTCCAGCGCCGGCAGTTCGCCGGTCCTGCGCTCGCCGCAGCCTGCCAGGGCCAGCACGGCGGCCAGCAACAGCGCCGCGGTGCGGCCCGGGGCCGTCAGGGCTGCGCGCTGCCGCTGCTGAACCGGCAGCGCGGTGGCCAGCAGGCGTTCAGGACGCGGCATCTCGTTCATGGTGTTCTCCCTGGGGCGGTGGCGGTGCCGGCGACGCCGGCCCGAGCAGAAACTCCAGCAGCGCGAGCGGCTGGTCGAAGTGGCCGGCCACCTCCTCGTCGACGCGCCGCGCGCTGGCGCTGAAGGCCGGGCCTTCGCGGCAGATGCGGACGATGTAGAGGCGGGTGCCGGCCATGGCGCCACCGTAGGCG
>JAEUPH010000283.1 GCA_016790395.1 Rubrivivax sp.
GGCTTCGTGCGCGACGAGCGCGGGCTGCGCTTCGTCGGCGAAGCGAATGACTGAGCCCGCGGCGCCGGAGCCGAACCTCGGTTTCGACGACTCGCGCCGGCTCACCGGCCCCAGCCGTTGGTTCGCCGGCCCGGCGGTGACACTGACGCCGCGCGGCGCCTTCGCGCACGACGCCGCCGTGCACGCCGCGTGGGCCGGGCGCGTGCGCGCCGTCACGCAGGCGCTGGGCTGGCCCGACGCGGCACCGCGGATCCACGACCATGCGGTCGAGCCGGCGCTGCTGTTCGCCGCACCTGACGATCTGCTCTTCACCGCCACCGAGATCAGCGAATGGGCCTGGGAGCGCAGCGCGGCCGCGGCCGGTGAACGCGGCTTCGACCTGGCGCAGCCGACCTTCTCGAGCGCGGCCGAGGTCGCCGCGCACTTCGCCGCGCGCGCCGCCGCGGAAGCGAAGCCGGCACTGCAGGTGCTGCGCGCGGCGGCGGCAGCGCGCGGCCTGCCGCTCTTCGAGGATGACGAGGCCGTCTCCATCGGCGCCGGCAGCGGCAGCCGCAGCTGGCCGCGGGATGCGCTGCCGGCGCCGGACGACATCGCCTGGGACGCCCTGCACGACCTGCCCACCGCCCTCGTCACCGGCAGCAACGGCAAGACCACCACCGTGCGCATGCTCGCCGCGATGGCACAGGCTGCGGGTCGTGTCGCCGGTTTCTGCTGCACCGAGGGCGTGTTCGTCGGCGGCCAGGCCGTGGAGCACGGCGACTGGAGCGGCCCGGCCGGCGCGCGCGCCGTGCTGCGCCATGCGGGCGTGCATTTGGCGGTGCTGGAGACGGCGCGCGGCGGCCTCCTGCGCCGGGGCCTGGCGGTGCGGCGCGCCGACGTGGCCGTGGTCACCAACATCCAGCCCGACCACCTGGGCGAATACGGCATCGACAGCGCGGCCGACCTGGCCGAAGTGAAGCTCGCGGTGGCGCACGCGTTGGGCACCCCAGGCACGCTGGTGCTGAACGGCGGCGACGGCGTGCTGATGGCCGCAGCCGCCCGCATGCCGCACGCGGCGCGCGCAGCGCAGGCCCTCTTCGCGGCCGACGCCGACCACCCCGCCCTCGCCGCCGCGCGCGCGCGCGGCGCCACCACCTGCGGCATGCGCGAAGGCCGGCTGTGGCTGCAGCCCGGCGCACGGCCCGCGCACGACCTGGGCGCCAGCACCGACATGCCCTGCACGCTGGGCGACGCCGCGCCGCACAACGTGCAGAACGCCGCGGCGGCCGCGCTGGCGGCCTTCGCGCTGGGCCTGCCCGCGGAGGCGATCCGCTCGACGCTGGCGCGCTTCGGCGCCGACCCGCTGGACAACCCCGGCCGCCTGGAGCGCTGGGCGCACCGCGGCGCCACCGTGCTCATCGACTACGCGCACAACCCCGACGGCCTGGCGCAGCTGCTGCAGGTGGCGCGCGCGCTGCGGCCGGCGCGCCTGGGCCTGCTGCTGGGCCAGGCCGGCAACCGCGACGACGCGGCGATCGCCGCGCTGTGCCGCGTGGCGGCCGCTTCGACGCCCGCCCGCGTGGCCATCAAGGAACTGCCGCAGATGCTGCGCGGCCGCCAGCCCGGCGAGGTGCCGGCGCTGATCGAGCGCGCGCTGCGCGACGCCGGCCTGCCGGAAGAGCGCCTTTTCCACGAAGACGACGAAGCCGCCGCCGCGCTGGCGTTGCTGGCCTGGGCGCAAGCGGGCGACGTGGTGGTGCTGCCCGTGCACACCGCCGCCGTGCGCGAACGGCTGCGCGGCGTGCTGGCCGCCTAGCGCCGCACCGTGACCGTCATCGTCCCCGCCTCGAACGCCCCGCGGAAGGTGAGCTGCCAGTTCGTCACCACATTGCCGGGCAGCACCGAACCCACCACGCCCTGGCGCGAGGTGGCAAAGGTCATCACCGAGCCGAAGTCGAAGCCGATGCTGGGGATGTCGGTGGCCATCTTCACGTCGGCCGCGCCCACGCCCAGCCACCAGTTGGCCAGGAAAGGCGAGTTGAAGGCGGGCGTGAACACGGTGCCGTGCAGGAACCACGTGGGGGAGGTGGCCGTGAGGTCCGGGCTCACCGCAGCGTAGAAGGCCGCGGCCCCATTGGCACCGCCCGTGGGGGTGGCCTCGATGGCCAGCCCCGGGTCCAGTGCCACTGGCACGCCGGTGCCGCGCAACGCCAGGGCCAGCGCCGGCGAGTTGGTGGCGTAGCTGAGCGTGTAGTTGTTGATGGAGGTGTTGGGGTCGGTGGCCGTGCCGTCGGGCGAGAAGATCATGGCGCCGATCTGCGCCACGCGGCCGGCCCGGGCCGGCAGGTTGCCCACCTTCACGGCGCTGCAGTCGGCCACGCGGATCACCAGCTTGGCGCCGGCGGCGTCGGTCACCGGCGTGAAGCGCTGCGGCAGCAGTGCGCGCACCTTCACGGCATCGGCCGCGGC
>JAEUPH010000304.1 GCA_016790395.1 Rubrivivax sp.
CGCCAGTCCCAGTCCTTGTTCGTGTCGCGGTTGAGCACCTCGTAGCGCGGCTCCAGGTCGATGCCCAGCATGCCGCCGAAGCAGGCCATGGCGGCCATGGTGTAGGGCGCGGCGATGGCTTCCATGCCGGGGTCGAACTCCCACTGGCGCGTGCGCTGGGCCGCCATGGGGCCGGTGGCACGCGCATCCAGCCGGCCGACGATCTGCCCGCGCGGACGCAGGGCCTCGAAGAAGAAGGTCTCGTCGGAAATGCGCAGGTTCTTCTCTTCCACCAGTTCCCGCGGCAGGCCCGTCAGCTCCGACAGCCGCCTGGCGATGCGCGCGCGCTGCTTGTCCGACAGGCGCGCGCCGGCCTGCAGCGCGGCCACGTAGTCGTCCTGCACGAAGGCCTCGGCGGCTTCGCGCGCCGCCGCGGAGGAGGCCGCCAGCGGCCCCTGCAGCAGGCCGTGGTACTGCGCCGTGTTGGCAAATCCGGGCAGGAACAGCGAGTAGGGCAGGTCGTTGGCCGGCGCGAACACCAGGCTCTGCAGGTCCATCGCGCAGGACACGAGGATCAACCCCGAGAGCACCACCCCCAGTTCGTGCAGCTTGTCGGCCAGCCCGGCGCCGCGCGTGGTGCCGTAGCTTTCGCCGACCAGGTAGATCGGCGAACCCCAGCGCTGGTGTCGGGTCAGCCACAGGCGCATCACCTCGGCCAGCGCGTCGATGTCGCCGTCCACCGAGAGCATCTTCTTGCGCGCGTCCTCGCTGGCGGTGGTGGACCAGCCGGTGTGCGGCGGGTCGATGAAGACGAGGTCGAAGTGCTCGAACCAGGAGTGCGGGTTGTCGCGCACGGCATAGGGTGCGGCGGGCATGCTGCCGTCGTCGGGCACGACCAGGCGCTTGGGCCCCAGCGCCCCGAGTTGCAGCCAGATCGACGCCGAGCCCGGGCCGCCGTTGAAGGCAAAGCACACGGGGCGCGAGGCCGCCGGCGCGCCCTGCAGCAGGAAGGCGGTGGTGAACACCGCCGCTTCGGGTTCGCCCTCCGTGCCCGCGACGGGCAGGAAGGCGGCATGGCTGCGGTAGTCCCACACGCGGCCGGCCAGCGTGATGGCGGCACGCGCTTCGGCCGCAGGGCGGGCAAGAAGCTTGTCGACGCGCGCCCGGCGCTTCTGGTTGGCTTCGGTGTCGGTCTTTTCGGCGCTGGGCGTGGCGGGGGTCTCGGCCATGGTGTCGTCCGTGAAGTCAGGCCGCGGTAGCGGCCGGGCCGCAGACGTTAACGCATGGCCAGCAGCTCGGCATAGCGGCCGAGATCCACGTTGCCCCCGCTGAGGATGACGCCCACGCGACGGCCCGGCGCCTTGACGGCGCCACTGAAGAGCGCCGCAGCAGCCAGGCAGCCCGTCGGTTCCACCACCAGCTTCATGCGCTCGGCGAAGAAGCGCATGGCCTCCACCAGCTGCGCGTCGCTGACGGTGACGATGCCGCTCACGTGCCGCTGGATGACGGGAAAGGTGAGCCGGCCGCTGTGCTGCGTCTGTGCACCGTCGGCGATGGTCTTGGGCGTGTCGATGTGGACGATCTCGCCGCGCGCCAGGCTCTGTTGCGTGTCGTTGCCGGCCTCGGGCTCCACGCCCACCACCTCCACCCCGGGGCACAGGTGGTGCGCCGCGACGGCGCAGCCGCTGACGAGCCCGCCGCCGCCCACGCACACCAGCAGCAGGTCCAGCGGGCCGACCTCCTGGATCAGTTCGGCCGCGGCCGTGCCCTGACCGGCCATGACATGCGGGTGGTCGTAGGGCGGAATCAGCGTCATGCCGCGCTCTTCGGCCAGGCGGCGGCCGATGGCCTCGCGGTCCTCGGTGTAACGGTCGTACAGCACCACTTCGCTGTGCGGCTGGCCTTCCTGGTAGCCCCGCGTGGCCGCCAGCTTGGCGGCCGGGCTGTCCTGCGGCATGACGATCACCGAGGGCATGCCCAGCAGGCGCGCCGACAGCGCGATGGCCTGGGCGTGGTTGCCCGAGGAGAACGCGATGACGCCAGCCTGCCGCTGCGCGGCGCTGAATTGCGCCAGCGCGTTGTAGGCGCCGCGGAACTTGAAGGCGCCCATGCGCTGCAGGTTCTCGCACTTGAAGAAGACCTGCGCCCCGGTGCGTTCGTCGGCGGTGCGCGAACGCATCACCGGTGTGCGTCGTGCGGCGCCGGCGATGCGCTGCTGCGCGGCGGCGATGTCATCCCAGGCGATGGCGAGTGCGGTCATCGGCGGCTGCTCCATCAGGCGGACGCCGGGCCCTGGAAGCCACTGCGTCGGAAGGTGAGCACCAGAGTGTCGCGCCAGGCCGGGGCGGCCGGGTCCAGCGGCTGGATGGGGGTGGTCTCGTGGATCACACGCTCGTCGTCCAGCAGCAGCACGCTGAAGGGCTCGGCGAGGGTGAAACGCATGCCCTGCGGACCCCGTGCGTCGAAGACACGGGTCTCGCCGCCCTTGACGTTGTGGCGGGCGACCAGCAGCACGGCCACGAGATCCACCCCGTCGCGGTGGGCCCCTTCGGGCGTGGGGCGGCCGATGCCGTCGGTGGTGTCGATGCGGAACGGATGCGCTTCCACGAACCAGCGCTGCGGCCCGCGCAGCAGTGCCGCCACGTCCGCCAGGCCCGACAGCAGCGCCGCCCAGGCGGGGTCGGCCGCCAGCGCAGCGGGCAAAGGCTCGAACCAGCGCTGGATGCCACCGTGCAAAGCGTTGTACTCGACGGGCTGCCAATGGGCACGGTGCGGCACGGGGGCAACGACCGCGCCGTCGACGACGAAGCAGCCGTGTCGGCGACGGCGGTAGCGCCCGCCGTCACGCAGGTGGGCGTCGGGCGGCAGGTCGTGCCAGAGCGGCAGCCAGGCCGGCATCGCGTCGGCCGGTAGCCGGCAGCGCGCGGCCAGCGTCCGCGCATCGATCACGGCCCAGCCGGCAGCGGCCAGCTGGTCGGGCAAGGCGCCGGGCGCCGTCAGCGGTGGAGGGGGTGAAATCGTCATGGGGCGGGGCATCTCGTGAAAGCTTGCGCTCGGAAGACCTGATTTCTGGAGGAGGTTCCCCAATCGGCTGTCAGCCAGATGCGGGCTGAGGGCGTTACCGTCGCACCCGTGAACACTGCCGCCATGAACCTGCCCTCTTCCGGCCGCCCGGCTCGCGACTGCCTCGTGGCGATCATCGAGCTGAAGTGGCTGCTGACGGGCCATGGCATCCATGTGCACGTGGAGCAACTCCAGAACGACCCGGAGTATGCCCGCCGCCTGCTCGACCGCGCCGCCGCCACGCCCAACGCCGCCTTGCGCGAGGCCGCGGCCCGCCTGCGCGACCGCCTGGGCTTGGGCGGCTGACAGCCCGGGCCGGCCCGGCGTAGCATGTGCCAACGGCGCGCGCGCGCCGTCGCCGGAGGTTCGCCATGCTGCCGTCCCTGCCGCCTTTGCGCTCGCCGCACCGCCCCGCCCTGCGCTGGGCCACGCTGCTGCCGGTCCTGCTGTTGAGCGCCTGCGCCACGCTGAGGCCGCCGCCGGATCCGACCCCCCTGCTGCGTGACGCGCTGTTCGAGCCTTCCCAGGACGACACCGACCCCGCCCGCGTGCTGGCCATGAGCGACGCCATGCGCGCGTACGCCGACACGGAGCTGCGCGCCCGCATCGGCCGGCGCGACGCCCGGCGCGTGCTCATCGAGGCGCTTCACGAGCGCGGGCAGCTGGAAATCGCCTACGACGCGACGCGCACGGGCAACGCCGCCGAGACCTTCGAGGCCCGCCGCGGCAACTGCCTGGCCCTGGTGCTGATGACCGGCGCCTTCTCGCGCCACCTGGGCCTGGAGGTGACCTACCGCAATGTGGTCATGGAGCCCCAGTACAGCCGCGCGGCCGGGCTCACGCTGGAAACGGGCCACGTCAACCTGCTGATGGCGCAGAGCGGCCACCGCCCGCTGTGGGGCGCCAACGACCTCATCATCGACTTCCTCCCGACCCCCGAGACGCGCGGCCGCCGCGTCGAGGCGCTGGAGGAGCAGGCGGTGCTGGCGATGTACATGAACAACCGCGCCGCTGAGCGCCTGGCCGAGGGCCGCGTCGACGATGCCTACGCCTGGGTCCGCGCCGCTCTGCGCCAGGACCCCCGGCACGGTGCGGCGGCCAACACCCTGGCCGTGATCTACATGCGGCGCGGCGCCCTGAAGGAAGCCGAGGACGCGCTGCGCTTCGTGCTGGCCCGCGAACCCGAGAACACGGCGGCCCTGAGCAACCTGGTCTCGATGCTGCGCAGCCAGGGCCGTGGCGCCGAGGCGGAGCACCACGCCACGCTGCTGCGCCGGCTGCAGCCGGTGATGCCCTTCGAGCTGTTCGAGAAGGGGCGCCAGGCGCTGGCCGCCGGCGACGCCCTGGGGGCGCGCGAGTTCTTCGCGAAGGAGCTCCGCCTGCAACCCTTCCAGCACGAGGTCCACTTCTGGGCGGCTCAGGCGGCATTGCAGCTGGGCGACCGCGGCCAGGCCGACGAGCACCTGCGCATGGCCGCCGACTACAGCCCCACGCTGGCCGGCCAGAAGCTGTACACGGCCAAGCTGGAGCGGCTGCGCGCAGCGCGCCTGCAGTAGTTCGCGGGGGGCCTGGCGGCCGTGGCACAGTCCGGCCACGCGCCGCGTGTTGCAATGCGGGGTCGGCCGCCGGCCCGCGCCGGCCACGGCCTCAGCCTCCCCCATCCCATGAGCCGAGAGAAGAAACCCAACGTCCTGCTGGAGATCGCCGTCACCATCATCGTGCCGGCGCTGATCCTCACCTACTTCAGCGGCAAGGACCGCCTGGGCACCACCGGCGCCCTGCTCTTCGCGCTGGCTCTGCCCATGGGCTGGGGCCTCTGGGACGGCATCCGGCGCCGCAAGCTGAACTGGCTGGCAGTGCTCGGCGTGGTGAGCACCCTGCTCACCGGCGGCATCGGCCTGCTGCAGCTGGACGCCTGGTGGCTGGCCGTGAAGGAGGCGGCGGTGCCGACCCTGATCGGCCTGGTGATCCTCGGGTCGGCCTGGACGAAATCGCCCCTGATCCGGCTGATGGTCTTCAACGCCAACCTCTTCGATGTCGACAAGGTCAGCGCCGCGCTGCGCGAACGCGATGCCGAGGCCGCCTTCGAGCAGAAGCTGCGCATCGGCACCGTGATGCTGGCCGGCACCTTCTTCTTCTCGGCGGTGGCCAACTTCATCCTCACCCGCATGGTCGTCAGCAGCCCGGCGGGCACCGAGGCCTTCAACCACGAACTGGGCCGGCTCACGGCCCTGAGCTACCCGATCATCGCCGTGCCCTCGATGCTGATGATGATGGCCCTGATGTACTGGCTGGCGCGCGGCGCCAAGGCCCTGACCGGGCTGGACCTCGCGGACATGCTGCAGGAAGCCTGAAGATGCCGCCGGCCGTCGAGCCCGACACCCTGCCGCGCGGCGCGGCACGGCGCAACTGGCGGCCGTCTTGGCTGGGCTTCGTGGGCGGCGGGCTGGTGCTGGCGCTGCTGGCCGTGGTGATGGTCCAGGCGCGACAGTTCTCGCTGCTGCGCCAGGCCTTCGACAGCGGCAGCGACTTCGGCGTGCTCACCGTCTTCCAGGCCGAAGCCGAGTACCTGCGTCTGGCCGAACAGTGGAAGGACGCTGCCGACCCGGCCCACCCGCTGGATGCCCAGGCGCTGCGGCACCGCTACGGCTTGTGGGTGGACCACATCGCGCCGCTGCGCAGCGAGCGCACGCAGCGCCTGCTGGGCAGCGACGCCGGCTACCGCCGCACGCTGGCGGGCATCGACGCCTTCATCGCCGAGGCCGACCGCACGCTGGGCCCCAACCCGCAGTCCGAGCCCGGCCTGGCCAGCGTGCAGGCCCTGCTGCCGGCACTGGCGGCGCTGGAGGAGCCCATCCACCAGGTGGCGCTGTCGGCCGCCCACGGCATGGCCAGCCAGCTGGAGCAGCGCGCCGAGGCCGTACGCTCGCAGAACCACCTGGGCCTGGGCCTCACGGTGTTCCTGTCGGTGCTGACGCTGGCCTTCGCCGCCATCGCCGTGCGCCAGCTGCGGCAGCTGCACGAGCGCCGGCTGGTGCTGGAGGACCTGGCCGCCAGCCTGCGCCAGGCGCGGCGCCAGGCGGAGGCCGCCAGCGAGGCCAAGAGCGCCTTCCTGGCCAACATGAGCCACGAGATCCGCACGCCGTTCCACGGCTTGATGGGCATGCTGTCGCTGCTGCGCGAGACCGGGCTGAACGCGCGCCAGATCGACTTCCTGCGCACGGCGACGGAATCCGCCGACCACCTGCTGGCGCTGCTCAACGACATCCTGGACATGTCGCAGCTGGAAAGCGGCCGCATGACGCTGGCGCCCGTGCCTCTGGACCTGCGCGCGCTGCTGCGCGACGTCGAGGCGCTCATGCGCCCGCAGGCCATGGCCAAGTCGCTGGCGTTGCACATCGACGCCAGCCCCGACGTGCCCGAGCGCGTGGTGGCCGATCCGACGCGCGTCAAGCAGGTGCTGTTCAACCTGGTGTCCAACGGCATCAAGTTCTCGGAGCACGGCGCGGTGGTGCTGGACGTGCGCCCGCGCACCGACGCAGGTGGAGCACCGACGCTGGAGTTCATCGTCACCGACAGCGGCATCGGCATGGACGAGGACACCCTCGCCCGGCTCTTCAACCGCTTCATGCAGGCCGACAGCTCGCGTTCCCGCCGCCACGGCGGCAGCGGGCTGGGGCTGGAGATCTCGCGCAACCTGGCGCGGCTGATGGGCGGCGACGTCGCCGCCACCAGCACGCCGGGCAAAGGCAGCGTCTTCACCTTCTGGCTGCCGCTGATGCGCGCTGCCGACCCCGCACCGCCCCCCGACCGCGCGGCCGCGCCGGCGCGCAGCGGCCGCCCGCTGCAGGTGCTGGTGGCCGAAGACCACCCCGTGAACCGCCAGTACCTGGCCGCGCTGCTGGACAACCTGGGGCACGAGGCCCACTTCACCACCAACGGGCGCGAGGCGCTGGATGCCGCGCGTTCGCGCGCCTTCGACCTGGTGCTGATGGACGTGCACATGCCCGAGATGGACGGCGTGGAGGCCACGCGCGCCATCCGCGCGCTGCCGGACGCCGCGCGCTCCACGCTGCCCATCGTGGCCCTCACCGCCGACGCCTTCGAGGAAACGCGCGAACGCTGCCTGGTGGCGGGCATGAACGACTACCTCACGAAGCCGGTCAGCCCGCAGAAGCTGGCCTCGCTGCTGCGGCGCCTGTTCGGGGCCGCAGGCACGCCGGCGGCACCGCCCGACGGCCAGGCCTCGTCCGCCGGCACGCCGGCGGCGGGCCACGGCGGCAGCACGCCGCTGGTGGACGAAGGCGCCATCGCGATGTCGCTGCAGGCCATGGCCGGCGAGCGGCTGGCGGCCATGATCGACGAGTTCCTCGACCAGGGCCCCGACACGGTGCGTCGCCTGCGGGCCTCGGTGCGCGACGCCCAGCCGCTGGAGCTGCGCGTCACGGCGCACGCGCTGAAGGGCGCGGCGCTGAACCTGGGCTTGGCCGGGCTGGCGGCCACGGCCAGCGCGCTGCACGAAGGCGCGGCGCGCCTGCCGGCGCACGAGATCGCCCGCCTGGTGCAGCGCTTCGAGGACCAGATCGCCCTCACCCGCGGCGCCATCAAGGCGCTGCGCCTGCGCGAGCGCGGCGCGCCGGCGCCTAGACGATGACCGGTTCCGGTTCCAGCCGGATGCCGAAGCGCCCGTAGACCGACTCCTGGATGGCGCGCGCCAGCGTCACCACCTCGGCGCCGCTGGCGCCGCCGCGGTTCACCAGCACCAGCGCCTGGCGCTCGTACACCCCGGCACGGCCCACGCTCTTGCCCTTCCAGCCGCAGGCGTCGATCAGCCAGCCGGCAGCCAGCTTCACGCTGCCATCGGGCAGGGGGTAGTGCACCACCTCGGGGTCGCGGCCGATGATGTCGCGGCACTGCTCCGCGGTGACGACCGGGTTCTTGAAGAAGCTGCCGGCGTTGCCGATGACGGCGGGGTCGGGCAGCTTGGCGCGGCGGATGGCGCAGACCCAGTCGAAGACGGTGCGCGCGTCCGGCGCCGTGATGCCCGTTTCGGCCACCTTGCGTTCGAGGTCCAGGTAGCCGATGACGGGTTGCCACGGCCTGGGGCAACGCAGGCGCACGCGCACGATGACGCTCTTGCCGGCCAGCGCCTGCTTGAAGACGCTGTCGCGGTAGCCGAAGCGGCACATCGGCGCGTCCAGCGTCACGGTGCGGCCGGTGACCAGGTCCACCGCGTCCAGCGACTCGAAGCGGTCCTGAAGCTCCACGCCGTAGGCGCCGATGTTCTGCACCGGCGCAGCGCCGACGGCGCCCGGGATCAGCGCGAGGTTCTCGAGGCCGGGAATGCCCTGCGCGATGGCCCAGGCCACCACCCCGTGCCAGCTCTCACCGGCGCCGGCTTCCACGATCCAGGCATCGGCGTCTTCGCGCAGCAAGCGGATGCCGGGGATCTCCACCTTCAGCACCACGGCCTCGACGTCGCGCGTCAGCACCAGGTTGCTGCCACCGCCCAGCACCAGCTTGGGGGCGACGCCGTACTCGGGATGGTCGACGACGCGGCGCACGTCGGCCTCGGACTTGATGCGCACCAGCGTGCGCGCCACGGCCGGGAGGCCGAAGGTGTTGTGTTCGCGCAGGCTGGCGCGCTGTTGCACGTCCAGTGGCGCCTGAGGGATGGGCATGGAAGAATTCTCGGGCATATTCCTCCCCCGCCATGCCCAGCTTCGACGCCGTCCTCGAACCCGACCTCGTGGAACTGAAGAACGCGGTCGACCAGGCCAACAAGGAGATCGGCACGCGCTTCGACTTCAAGGGCTCCAGCGCCAAGGTCGAGATCACCGACAAGGGCGCCAAGGCTCGAGAGCTCTCGCTGCTGGCGGACAGCGATTTCCAGCTCGACCAGGTGCGTGATCTGCTACTGGCGCGCCTGGCCAAGCGCGGCGTCGACATCCGCTTCCTCGACCTCTCGGCCAAGCCGCAGAAGCTGGGCGGCGACAAGCTCCGGCTCGCGGTGGCGGTGAAGGCCGGCATCGATGCCGAGCACGCGAAGAAGATCCAGCAGCTCGTCAAGGGCAGCAAGCTCAAGGTGCAGGCCGCCGTGCAGGGCGACAGCGTGCGCATTTCCGGCGCCAAGCGCGACGAGTTGCAGGTGGCCATCGCGCTGCTGCGTCGCGAAGTCACCGACTTGCCGCTGTCCTTCAACAACTTCAGAGATTGAAGCGCCGCCACGCCCTGCCCGGCCTGCTGGCCACCCTGGCGCTGCCGGCGGTGGTGCGGGCGCAGAACGTCACGCTGGCCGGGCAGATGGGCAACAAGGCGCTGCTGGTCATCGACGGCCAGCCGCGCACGCTGGCGGTGGGCGAGACCGCCCAGGGCGTGAAGCTGCTGCGCCTGACACCGGACGAGGCCACCATCGAAGCCGGCGGCCGCCAGAGCACGCTGCGCGCCGGCGGCGCGCAGGCGCGCGTGGCCGCCGGCGGTGTGACGGGCGGCGCCCGCGAAGTCGTCATTCCTGCCAGTTCGGGGGGCCACTTCGTCGTCGGTGGCGCCATCAACGGGCGCCCCGTGCAGATGATGGTGGACACCGGCGCCACGCTGGTCACGCTGTCGGCCGACGAAGCACAGCGCATCGGGCTTGACTACCAGCGCGGCCAGCGCGGCATGACGCAGACCGCCAACGGCCCCGTGCCGGTGTGGGTGGTGTCGCTGACCTCGCTGCGCATCGGCGACGTGGAACTGGCCAACGTGCGCGCGGCCGTCGTGCCCGCGCCCATGCCCGGCGTGCTGCTGGGCAACAGCGCGCTGTCGCGCTTCCAGATGCAGCGCGACAACGACGTGATGCGCCTGACCATGCGCTGACCGCCGGCCTCGCTGTCCCCGCCTGGACAGGTGATTTGCGAACGGTCGTGCTAAAAGGGAAGCTTGGCCCGGGCGTCAGACCCGCGCCCTGGAGGCAAGCACGATGGACCTGAATTTCACCGCCGAGGAACTGGCCTTCCGCCAGGAGATCCGGCACTGGGTGGCCGCGAACCTGCCGGCCGACATCGCGCACAAGGTGCACAACGCGCTGCGCCTGAGCCGCGAAGACCACCAGCGCTGGGCAAGGATCCTCGGCCAGAAGGGCTGGCTGGGCTGGGGCTGGCCGCAACAGTTCGGCGGCCCGGGCTGGAGTGCCATCCAGAAGCACCTCTTCGAAGAGGAATGCGCGCTGGCCGGCGCGCCGCGCGTCATCCCCTTCGGCCCGGTGATGGTGGCCCCCGTGATCATGGCCTTCGGCACGCCCGAGCAGCAGCAGCGCTTCCTGCCGGGCATCGCCAGCGGCGAGGTCTGGTGGAGCCAGGGCTACAGCGAGCCCGGCGCCGGTTCGGACCTGGCTTCGCTGAAGTGCAAGGCCGAGCGCGTGGGCAACAAGTACATCGTCAACGGCCAGAAGACCTGGACGACCCTGGGCCAGTACGGCGAGTGGATCTTCTGCCTCGTGCGCACCAGCCAAGAAGGCAAGCCGCAGACGGGCATCAGCTTCCTGCTCATCGACATGAAGAGCCCCGGCATCACCGTGCGCCCCATCATCCTGATGGACG
>JAEUPH010000035.1 GCA_016790395.1 Rubrivivax sp.
CGCCAGCGCCTGTCCGCGGGGTACGGACCGCGCTACATACAGGCCGAGGTTTCGTCGCACGGCATCGCCAGCGCGCTGGTGCGGCCGCTGCTGGATGCGGTGGACTGGCCGGCCCGCGCGACCGAACTGGCGCGTCGCCGCCTGGGCGCCAAGCCGGCCACGCGGGAGGCGCGGCTCAAGCTGGCGCAGTGGCTCGCACGCCGCGGCTTTCCCGGCGACGCGATCCGCGCCGCCACTTCGATGAGCACCGACCCGGCGGACCCGGACGCGGCCTGATCGGCGCGGCCGGCGCGATGCCGCCGGTTTCGAGCTTGTACCCCAGTCGCGAGGCCGCATAATCGGACATCCCCGCTTGTGCGTGCCCCGGCGTCATGAAGACCAGCAACCAGATCCGCCAGCAGTTCCTCGACTATTTCCGCTCGCAGGGCCATGAAGTCGTGCCTTCGAGCCCGCTGGTGCCGGGCAACGACCCGACCCTGCTGTTCACCAACGCCGGCATGGTCCAGTTCAAGGACGTGTTCCTCGGCGCCGACAAGCGCTCGTACAGGCGCGCGGCCACGTCGCAGCGCTGCGTGCGCGCCGGCGGCAAGCACAACGACCTCGACCAGGTGGGCTACACCGCGCGCCACCACACCTTCTTCGAGATGCTGGGCAACTTCAGCTTCGGCGACTACTTCAAGAAGGACGCCATCGCCTACGCTTGGGAGCTGCTCACCGTCCACTTCAAGCTGCCCAAGGACAAGCTCTGGGCCACCGTCTACGCCGAGGACGACGAGGCCTACGACATCTGGAAGAACGACATCGGGCTGCCGGCCGAGCGCATCGTGCGCATCGGCGACAACAAGGGCGCCCGCTACATGTCCGACAACTTCTGGATGATGGGCGACACCGGCCCCTGCGGCCCGTGCAGCGAGATCTTCTACGACCATGGCCCCGAGGTGGCGGGCGGCCCGCCCGGTTCGCCCGAGCAGGACGGCGACCGCTACATCGAGATCTGGAACAACGTCTTCATGCAGTTCAACCGCACCGAAGACGGCGTGATGCACAAGCTGCCCAAGCCCAGCGTGGACACCGGCATGGGCCTGGAGCGCCTGGCCGCGGTGCTGCAGCACGTGCACAGCAACTACGAGATCGACATGTTCCAGCGGCTGCTGGCGGCGGCGCAGAACGCGGTGTCGTTCGCGGCCGGCGGCGCGGCGGTCGACGCCGAGTCGCCTTCGCTGAAGGTCGTCGCCGACCACATCCGCGCCTGCAGCTTCACGGTGGTGGACGGCGTCATCCCCGGCAACGCGGGCCGCGGCTACGTGCTGCGGCGCATCGCCCGCCGCGCCATCCGCCACGGCTACAAACTGGGCGCGCGCAAGCCCTTCTTCCACACGCTGGTGGCGCCGCTCGCGGCCGAGATGGGCGAGGCCTATCCGGAACTCGCGCGCGACATGGCGCGCGTGACCGACGTGCTGAAGGTGGAAGAGGAGCGCTTCTTCCAGACCATCGCCAAAGGCATGGACATCCTTGAAGCCGCCCTCGCCGGTGGCGCGAAGCTGCTGGACGGCGAGACCGCCTTCAAGCTGCACGACACCTTCGGCTTCCCGCTCGACCTGACCGCCGACGTGCTGCGCGAACGCGGCCTCGCGGTGGACGAGGCCGGCTTCAATGCCGCGATGGCGCGCCAGCGCGCGCAGGCGCAGGCGGCGGCCAAGTTCAAGATGGCTGCGGGCCTGGAGTACAGCGGCGCGAACACCGACTTCAAGGGCTACGAACAGCTGGCGCTCGAGGGCGCCAAGGTCACGGCGATCTACATCGACGGCAGCCCGGTGCAGAAGGCTTCGGCCGGCGACGACGTGGTGCTGGTGCTGGACCGCACGCCCTTCTATGCCGAGAGCGGCGGCCAGGTGGGCGACACCGGCGAGCTCCGCAACGCCACCGCGCGCATGCTGGTGGACGACACGGTGAAGGTGCAGGCGGCGGTGCACGGCCACCAGGGCCGCGTCGTCGAAGGCAGCCTGGCCGTGGGCGATGCGGTGACGGCCCGCGTGGACGGCGAACGCCGCGCGAAGACCGTTCGCAACCACAGCGCCACGCACCTGATGCACAAGGCCCTGCGCGAGGTGCTGGGCGGCCACGTGCAGCAGAAGGGCAGCCTGGTGACGCCGGAGCGCACGCGCTTCGACTTCGCGCACAACGCGCCCGTGACCGACGAGCAGGTGGCGAAGATCGAGGCGCTGGTGAACGCCGAGATCCTGGCCAACGCCGCCGCGCAGGCGCGTGTGCTGCCCATTGCCGAGGCGCAGAAGCTGGGCGCGATGATGCTGTTCGGCGAGAAGTACGGCGACGAAGTGCGCGTGCTGGACATCGGCACGAGCCGCGAACTGTGCGGCGGCACGCACGTGCAACGCACCGGCGACATCGGGCTCTTCAAGATCGTGGCCGAGACCGGCATCGCCGCCGGCATCCGCCGTGTGGAGGCCGTGACCGGCGACAACGCGCTGGCCTACCTGCAGCAGCTGGAAGGCACGGTGAACGGCCTGGCCGGCGCGCTGAAGGCCACGCCGGCCGAGGTGCCGGGCCGCGTGGGCGCGCTGCAGGAACAGCTGCGCGCGCTGGAGAAGGAGGTCACCGCGCTGAAGGGCAAGCTGGCGTCGTCGCAAGGCGACGAGCTGATGGCCCAGGCGGTGGACGTGAAGGGGCTGAAGGTGCTGGCCGCCGTGCTCCAGGGCGCCGACGCCAAGGCGCTGCGCGAGACCCTGGACAAGCTCAAGGACAAGCTGAAGACCGCGGCCATCGTGCTGGCGGCCGTGGAAGGTGGCAAGGTGCAGCTGGCCGCCGGCGTCACGGCCGACAGCACCGCGAAGGTGAAGGCCGGCGAGCTGGTGAACTTCGTCGCCCAGCAGGTGGGCGGCAAGGGCGGCGGCAAGGCCGACATGGCGATGGCCGGCGGCACCGACGCCGCCGCGCTGCCGGCGGCACTGGCCAGCGTGGCGGGCTGGGTCTCCGAACGCGCCTGAGGCCGTCGGGGGGCCGAGTGCGCAGCACCCAAGGAAAAGGGGCCCGAGGGCCCCTTTCGTTCGTCTGTCGGCCGCTGCCGATCAGAACTCGTAGCGCAGCGTGAACTGCACCGCCCACTGCGACTCGCCGGCCGCCTGGCGCGTGACGTAGTCTTCCAGCGAGCCCACGGCGTAGACGTACTTGCCGCCGCTCACGCCGGTGTAGTTGACGAAGCTGCGGTTGGACGGGAAGCCGATCTCGTCGATGCGACCCCACTGCTTCTTCAGCAGGTTGCCGAAGTTCAGGATGTCCATCGTGAACACGGCCTTGTGGTCCTTGAAGAAGCCGGGCAGTTCCTGGCTCAAGCGCACGTCGAAGTTGTTGACCCAGGTGCCGTAGCTGTTGTTGCGGCCGACCACGCCACCCTTGGCACCGGACAGCGCCGGGAAGCGGTCGACGATGCGCCAGAAGTTGGCCTCGGCCGTGGCCGCCGCCGCCGTGCCGATGGTGCCGTCCGCGCCGCGGAAGATCACCTCGCCGGAGCCCGGGCCCTTGGGGATGTACATCAGGTCGTTGCCGCCGATGCCGTCGCCGTTCATGTCGTTGATGAAGGTCCACGAGTACGGCTTGCCCTTGCGGCCTTCGTACGTCACCCCCAGCGTCGTGCGGTAGTTGCCGACGAAGGCCTTGCTCCACTGGATGTTGCCGTTGAAGCGGTCGCGCGTCACGTAGTTGGAGGTCTGCGTGGTCTCTTCGTTGGGGTTGAAGATGTTGCGGCCGTTCCAGTTGGAGTTCGACGTCGACGAGGTCAGCGGGCTGACTTCCGTGGCCGTGGTGCGCGTGTAGGCGATCGACCATCCGAAGCCCTGCGACAGCGGCTTGCTCAGCGACAGCGTGACGGCATCGCCGCCGCCCTTCTTCGTGCCCGTCGCCATGATGACGTTGGCGAAGTTGGGGTTGCTGAGCGAGCGCGTGCGGCTCTGGCCGGACGGCGTGGCGCAGGCGCCGGTGGTGATGGTGGTGCCGGTGGCCGTCCAGCAGTTGGAAGCATAGCCTTCCGGGTTCCAGAACAGCTGGCGCCCATCGGAGCCCAGGCTGGTGGGTCCACCCAGGTTCAGGTGCTGGTAGTAGATGCCCTGGTTCACCTTGGTGTGCAGCCATTCGGCGCCGATCACCAGCGCACCGACGACCGGCAGCGCCGGCGTCTCGACCTCGAAGGCCAGGTTGGCCTTCCACACCGAGGGCTGCTTCAGGTTCGGCGCCAGCGCGTCCACGGCCGCGGCGGGCGGCGTGCCGGCCACCACCGGCTGCGCCGAGGGGTTCGGGTTGAAGACGACGTTCGCGTTGCGGCAGGCCGTGAAGCTGGCGCAGTTGAATTGCGCCGTGGCCGCGCCCGTGTTGGAGAAGGGGTTGCTCAGCCAGACGTTGGCCGCAGCGCCCTGGAAGAGGCCGAAGCCGCCGCGCACTTGCGAACGGTAGGGCAGGCCCGGGTTCCAGTTGAAGCCGAAGCGCGGCTGCACCAGGTTCTGGCCGTCCAGCGTGACGGTGTTGTCGATGCCGAAGCCGCCGGAGTTGCGGACCACGGTGGAGCCGATCGCCGTGCCGCTGATGCTGCCGGCCACCTGGGCCGCCGCCGCATCGGCGTTGCGGATGGGCTTGGTCGGCACGGCCTGCTGGTCGACGCGAACGCCCAGCGTCAGCGTGAGGTTCTTGCTCACCGTCCAGGTGTCCTGCAGGAACAGGCCCTTGTTGGCAAAGCTCCATTCGGCAACGCCGTCGTTCAGCGTCCGGCCGGTGCGCGGCAGCTGCACGGTGTAGCTCGAGGGCCGGCCGAGGCGGAAGTTCTCCAGCACGGCGGCCTCGACGGTCGCGCCCGTGGCGGTGGCGCAGGTCGCCGCCGCGCCAGCGGCGGTCACCAGCGGGGTGGTGTAGGTCAGTCCGTCTTCGCATCGGAACGTGTAGTTGCCGTTCACGTTCTGCAGGAAGGCGTTGTAGACGTCGTTGTTGGAGTAGTCGAGGCCGCCCTTGAGCTCATGGTCGCCCAGGTTCCAGTTGGCACCCAGGTAGAGGTCGTCGGTCTTGGTCTTCAGGACGTTGAACTGGCGGCTCAGCTCGGTGCCCATCAGCAGGCTGCGCGTGGCCGTCGAGGTGAGGCCCGCAGCCAGGGCTTCGGCCGTGGGGTTGCCGGTGTAGCTGAGCGTGACCATCGGCAGCTTGGTGCCGTTGACCTGCGTCGGGCGGCTGTCGTAGTCGCGCTTGCTGACCTTGAACTCGGTGCTGAAGGTGGGCGTCCAGTCGGCGAACCATTGACCGACCACCGTCTCGATTTCCTTGCCCTGGTTGTACCAGTAGGAGCTGAGCGACAGGCTGGTGCCGCCGAAGCCGACGAGGAAGGGCTCGGTCTGCTCGGTCTTGGTGTAGCGGATGTTGGCGCGGTGGTTGTCGCTGATGTTCCAGTCCAGCTTCAGCAGCGTGTCCTTGACGGACAGCTTCACGCCTTGCGGGACGGAGGAGGAGCCGACGTTCATGCCCCAGGTGCCGCTGGCCGTGCTGATGGCGTTGGCGATGGCCGACGACGTGATGCTCACGTTGGTGAACGGGCTGCCCACCGGGCCGAAGTCAGGGGAAGTGCGCGAGCTTTCCAGCTTCTCGTAGGCGGCGAAGAAGAACAGCTTGTCCTTCAGGATCGGGCCGCCGACGGTGAAGCCCTGGGTGCTTTCCTTGAACGGAGGCGCGATCGTGTAGGTGCCGGCAGTGCGGTTGAAGCGCTTGCCGACCATGTTGTCGTCGCGCAGCACGTAGGACACCGTGCCCTTGAACTCGTTGGTGCCGCTCTTGGTGACGGCGTTGATGTTCGCGCCGGTGTAGCCCTTTTGCGTGACGTCGTAGTTCGACAGGTTCACCTGCACCGACTGGATGGCGTCGATGGAGATCGGCTGCTTGGCCGTGGGCAGGTTGTTCGACTCCAGGCCGAAGGTGTCGTTGATGGCGACGCCGTCGATGGTGATGGAGTTGAAGCGGGTGTTCTGGCCACCGGCGGAGATCTCGCCGCGCTCCTTGTCGGTCTGCGCCAGGCGCGGGTCGTTGCGGGCGTAGTCCTGCAGGTTGCGCTGGATGGAGGCGAAGGTGCCCAACTCGCGGCTGCTGATGGCCGTGCCCGAGCCCATCGCGCCCTTGTTGAACTTGTCCGAAGCGCTGCGGCCCGTCACCACCACGGTGGCGGCCGAGGCACCCAGCACGGCATCGAGATTGGTCGTCTCGGCCAGCGCCAGGAAGACTTCCTCGCGCTTGTCCACCAGCCCGCCCTTGCTGACGGTGATGGTGTAGGGGCCGCCCGGGCGCAGGCCGCGGACGGCGTAGCGGCCTTCGGCGTCGGAGATGACGTTGTTGATCGAGCCCGACTGGACGTGCTGGACGCTCACCGTGGCGCCCGCCACCGGTTTGCCATCGGCACCCACCACACGGCCGCCGATGGCGGAGGTGGTGTTCTGCGCCAGCGCCGGCGCGACGGCCACGATCGCCACGGCGGCGGCGATGGCGGTTCTCGAGAAGCCCGTCCAGTAAGTCATGTGTAGAAGTCCCTCTGACAAGATGTGATGGGGCCGCGGGGCAGCAGCCCGGATCGCAACACTATGCAACTACCGCGCCACGGCGGAGCACCGCAGTCGCTGGGTTGACGCTAGGTAGAAATCCCGCTTGGCGGCCCTTGCGGCTCGTGGTCTCTGCGCCATTCGGACGATGCCGCAGGGATCATGGTCCGCAATGCTGCCGCGACACGGTGGCGGATGGGTGACATGCGGCGCCGTGGGACACTCCGGGGTGGCGCGGATGCGACACTCTCCCGGCCCGCGCCCCTGATGCCATGTCGACCGCCCCCGCCATTCCGCCTGCCGAGACGATCCTGGTGCGCCGCGCCCGCCCCGGCGATGCCGCGGCCTTCGCCCGCGTGATGGGCCACCCCGAGGTCTTCGCCAACCTCATGCAGTTGCCCCTGCCCACCGAGGAGGCCTGGCGGCAGCCCCTGGCCGAGCCCGACAACGCCAACAGCGGCGACCTGCGGCTGGTGGCCGAAGTCGGCGGCCGTGTCGTCGGCACCTCGGGGCTGCATCCTGTGGCCCGGCTGCGCCGGCGCCATGCGGCGATGCTGGGCATCAGCGTCGAGCCCGGTGCCCAGGGGAAGGGCGTCGGCCGCGCCCTGATGCAGGCCATGTGCGACTTCGCCGACGGCTGGGGCCAGTTGCTGCGCCTGGAGCTCACGGTGTTCACCGACAACCACCGCGCCATCCGCCTGTACGAGGCCTTCGGCTTCCGCATCGAAGGCACGCACCGCGCCTATGCGCTGCGCGCTGGCGTCTACGAGGACGTGCACGCCATGGCGCGGCTGCACCCGAACCCGCCAGGAGTGGCATGGCCGACGAACTGACCCCTGGGCACGCACCCGCGCCCTGGCTGCAACGCGGGGACTCGGTGCCCGACAGCAGCGAAGCCGAACTGGAGGCCTTTTTCGGGACCTGCGAGACGCTGCACGGTTTCGCGGCCAGTCTGACCTTCGACGCCGTGGACGGCTTCCTCACCGCGCTGGCCGCCTTGCCCCAGCCGCCGGCCACCGACGAGTGGCTGCCGCTCCTGTGCGGCGACGACTTCGAGCGCGCGTTTGCCGACCCTGAATCGTCCGCGAAGGCCCGCAGCGCGCTGGAGCGCCGCCTGGCCGTGCTGTGCGCGCAGCTGGACCCGGCGGCCATGCTCGACGATCCCGAGGCGCTGCGCCTGGCGCCGCTGATGGCCGAGTACACCGACGAGGACCGCCAGCAGTTGCGGGCTGAGGGCCTGTCCGAGACCGATGCCGCGCTGTTCCAGACCGGCATGCCCTGGGCCGAGGGCTTCTTCGAGGCCGTGCGCCTGTTCGAAGCCGCCTGGACGCCGCCGCCCGGCGAGGAGCCCGCCGCCGCCTTCAGCGTGGCCTTTGCGCAGATCGACGCGCTGCGCATGACGCCCGGCGAGGACGCCTGGAAGGAGCATCTGGCCACCTACTGGCCCAAGGAGCCGCCCACGCGCGACGACCTCATCACCGAGGTGTGCTTCGCGGTGCAGGACCTGCGCCTGTTCTGGGTGGACTTCGCCCCCGTCACCGCGCCGCGCAAGGCCCTGGCGCTGCCCGGCCGCAACGACCCCTGCCACTGCGGCAGCGGCAAGAAGTTCAAGAAGTGCCACGGCGCGGCGGCCTGAGCCGCCGCCGCTTCAGGCGTAGCTGAGCGGCGCGGTCTTGCCGCGGAAGACGCGGTAGCTGAAGACCGTGTAGCCCACGATGGCCGGCACGGTGATGGCGCAGCCGATGGCGATGACGGCCAGGCTTTCCGTCGCGCTGGCGGCCTGCCACAGCGTGAGGCGGTCCATCACCACGTAGGGAAAGAGGCTGTAGGCCAGGCCGATGCCGCCCAGGCCGAACACCGACACCACCAGCGCGAAGGGCAGCCAGCACAGCTTGCCCAGCACGCGGTGCGAGTTGAGCATGGCGCGCGCGCCGACCAGCGCCGCCAACGTCATCAGCGGGATCGGCAGCAGTGCGATGAAGGCCGGCATGCTGAACCAGCGTTCGAACACCGTGGGGCTGACCACCGGCGTGGCCAGCGAGATCAGGCCCATGCCCAGCACCACCGGCGGCCAGGCGATCTTGGCCCAGCGCACGGCCTGGCGCTGCAGATCGCCCTCGGTCTTCATCACCAGCCAGGCCGCGCCCAGCAGCACGTAGGCCGCCGGCAGCAGCAGCGCGATGGCGGCGGCGAAGAGCATGAAGGGCCAGCCCTCCTGCAGCCCGGTGATGTAGCGGCCCAGCATCCAGCCCTGCGACAGCGCCGCCAGCGCCGAGCCGGCGAAGAAGGCGCGGTTCCACAGCGGCTTGTGCTGCGCCTGCGCCTTGACGCGGAAATCGAAGGCCACGCCGCGCAGGATCAGCCCCACCAGCATCAGCGTCACCGGCAGGTACAGCGCACCCAGCACCAGGCCGTGCGCCTTGGGGAAGGCGATCAGCAGGATGCCCACGCCCAGCACCAGCCAGGTCTCGTTGGCGTCCCAGAAGGGGCCGATGCTGGCAATCATGGTGTCCTTGTCGGCGTCGCCGGCGCGCGGCAGCAGCAGGCCCACGCCCAGGTCGTAGCCGTCCAGCACCACGTAGGCCAGCATGGCCAGACCCATCAGGCCCATGAAGACCACGGGCAGCGCGGTGTCCCAGTTCATGCGGCAGCCCCTTGCGGCGCCGTGCTCGGCGCCTCGGGTCCGTCCACCGGCTTCTCGGCCATGTACTTCACCACGCCCACGTAGGACACGATGAGTGCCAAGTACACGGTGACGTACAGCGCCAGCGTCAGCGCGATCATCGGCGCCGGCACCTTGGAGGCCACCTCGTCGACGCGCAGCAGGCCGAACACGATGAAGGGCTGGCGGCCGATCTCGGTGACGTACCAGCCTGCCACCGTGGCCACCCAGCCCGAGAAGGTCATGCCGGCCAGGCCCCACAGCAGCGGCCGCGGCAGGCGTGCGCCGGCCCAGCCGCGCCGCCGCAGCAGCCACAGGCCGGCCCAGGCGAAGGCCAGCATCAGCAGGCCCGTGCCCACCATGATGCGGAAGCCGTAGAACAGCGGCGCCACCGGCGGGTGTGCGTTCGGGAAGGCGTCCAGGCCTTGCAGTTCGCCGTCGGCGTCGTGCTTGAGGATGAGCGCAGCGCCGCGCGGGATGCCGATCTCGAAGTGGTTCTGGCGTTCCTCTGCGTCGGGCACGGCGAACAGCAGCAGCGGCGCGCCGCGCTGCGTTTGCCAGATGCCTTCCATCGCCGCGATCTTCTGCGGCTGGTGCTTCAGCGTGTTCAGGCCGTGCAGGTCGCCGGCAACGATCTGCAGCGGGATCAGCACCGCCCCCAGCGTCAGCCCCGTGCGCAGCACCTTCGGCGTGGAGGCATTGGCGCAACCCTTCAGCAACTGCCACGCGCTCACGCCCGCCAGCACGAAGGCCACGGTGAGGCCCGAGGCCAGCAGCTTGTGCGCCAGGCGGTAGGGGAAGGACGGGTTGAAGATCACGTCGAACCACGACTGCACGAAGAACTGCCCGTCGCGCAGCACATGGCCGGCCGGCGTGTGCATCCACGAGTTCAGCGCCAGGATCCAGAAGGCGCTCATCGTGGTGCCGAAGGCCACCAGGAACGTGGCGACCAGGTGAGCACGTTCGCTCACCTTGCCGTGGCCGAAGAGCATCACGCCCAGGAAGGTGGCTTCCAGGAAGAAGGCGGTGAGCACCTCGTAGCCCAGCAGCGGCCCGGCCACGTTGCCGGCGCGTTCCATGAAGCCCGGCCAGTTGGTGCCGAACTGGAAGCTCATGGTGATGCCGCTGACCACGCCCAAGGCGAAGGTCAGCGCGAAGACCTTGGTCCAGAAACGGTAGGCCACGAGCCAGGCCGCGTCCTGCGTCTTCAGCCAGCGCAGGCGGAAGAAGAGCAGCGTCCAGCCCAGGGCGATGGTGAGGGTGGGGAAGAGGATGTGGAAGCTGATGTTGGCCGCGAACTGCATGCGGGCCAGGAGTAGGGCGTCCATGGGATCCTTGTGCGCGCGCCCCGAGGCACGCCTTGCCGTGGGTCTCGGGCGACGGCAACAGGTCGTCGTCCGGGACAGGGCTTCATTCAATCAGGTCAGGCATGCCCCTCGTGCGATGGCGGACGAAACGCCCCGCCCAGCTTGCGGGGAAGTCAGGCAGCCACTGCTAGAGTCCCGACCATGTCGAACGTCACCGGCCTGCAGGGCAGGCACATCGTCCTGGGCCTGTCCGGCGGGGTGGCCTGCTACAAGGCCGCAGAGCTGACGCGGGAACTGGTGAAGGCCGGTGCCACCGTGCAGGTGGTGATGACCGAAGCGGCGCTGCAGTTCATCACGCCGGTGACGATGCAGGCGCTCAGCGGCCGCGCCGTCGTCACCAGCCAGTGGGACGCGCGCACGCCCAACTGCATGCCGCACATCGAGCTGTCGCGCCAGGCTGATGCGCTGATCGTGGCGCCGGCCAGTGCCGACTTCATCGCGCAGCTGGCCCAGGGCCGGGCCGGCGAACTGCTGGCCCTGTTGTGCCTGGCGCGGCCCCTCGAGCGCTGCCCGCTGTTGCTGGCCCCGGCCATGAACCGCGAGATGTGGGCGCATCCGGCGACGCAGCGCAACGTCGCGCAGGTGAAGGCCGATGGCGCGGTCGTGCTGGGCCCCGCGGCCGGTGACCAGGCCTGCGGCGAGACCGGCGACGGCCGCATGCTGGAGGCGGTGGAACTGCGTGACGCGCTGATGGCTTTCTTCCAGCCCAAGCTGCTGCAGGGCCGCAGCGTGCTGGTGACCGCAGGGCCCACCTTCGAGGCCATCGACCCCGTGCGCGGCATCACCAACCTGTCCAGCGGCAAGATGGGCTTCGCCATCGCGCGCGCCGCCGCCGAAGCCGGCGCGCGGGTCACGCTGGTGGCCGGCCCCGTGCAGCTGCCCACGCCGCAGGGCGTGCAGCGCATCAATGTGCAGAGCGCGCGCCAGATGCACGACGCCGTGCTTCCGCTGGCGGCTTCGCACGAAGTCTTCGTGGCCACCGCCGCCGTCGCCGACTGGCGGCCCGCCGAGCCGGCCGGGCAGAAGATCAAGAAGGACGGCAGCGGGCGCGTGCCCGAGATTGCCTTCGTCGAGAACCCCGACATCCTGGCCGCCGTGGCGCGCCTGCCTGCCGCCCAGCGTCCGTTCTGCGTCGGCTTTGCCGCCGAGACCGAGGACCTGCTGCGCCACGCGCGTGCCAAGCTCGTCCGCAAGGGTGTGCCGCTCATCGTGGCCAACCACGGGCCGTCGGCCTTCGGGCAGGACGACAACCAACTCGTGCTGGTGGACGCCGCTGGCGACCAGCCGCTGCCCGCGGGCGACAAGCTGAGCCTGGCGCGCCGGCTCGTCGCCGAGATCGCGGCACGTGCACCGAAAGGAGCGACGTCGTGACCACCATCGCCGTGAAGCTGCTGGACCCGCGCATGGCCGAGCACCTGCCGGCCTACGCCACCCCGGGCAGCGCCGGGCTGGACCTGCGCGCCTGCCTGGACGAACCGCTGCTGCTGGCACCCGGCGCCGCGGCACTCATCCCCACCGGCCTGGCCATCCACATCGGTGACCCCGGCCTTGCCGCCATGCTGCTGCCGCGCGCCGGCCTGGGCCACAAGCACGGCATCGTGCTGGGCAACCTGGTGGGGCTGATCGACAGCGACTACCAGGGCCCGCTGATGGTGAGCTGCTGGAACCGTGGCAGCGGCGCCTTCACGGTGCAACCGATGGAACGCATCGCGCAGATGGTCATCGTGCCCGTGGTGCAGGCCCGCTTCGAGCGCGTGGAGAGTTTCGACGCCAGCGCGCGCGGCGAAGGCGGCTTCGGCTCCACCGGCCGCGGCTGAGATGCCGTCAGTGCAGCGCGTCGCCTGCCGGCGCGCCGCACAGCACGCTGACGGCGGCGTTGCCCACGGTGCGGGCTTCGATCTCGGCCTCGGTGGCCTCGCGCACGTCGCGCACGCGGATCTTCAGTCGCAGGGCCATGCCGGCCAGCGGATGGTTGCCGTCCAGCACCACGTGCGAAGGGTAGATCTCGCTGACGACGTAGATGACGTCGGCGGGCATGTCGGGGGTGACGGCGCCTTCCGGCAGGCCCTCGAAGGCCATGCCCACCTCCAGCGCCTCGGGGAACAACGAGCGGTCCTCGAAGCAGACCAGTTCTGAGCGGTAGTCGCCGAAGGCGTGCTCGGGTTCCAGTTGCAGCTGCAGCTCGTCGCCACGCACATGGCCGGCGAGCGCTTCCTCGACCTTCTCGAGCAGGTCATCGCCGCCGAAGAAGAACTCCACGGGCTGCTCGAGTTCGTCGATGGGGCGGTTCTGGGCGTCGGTGAGCTTCCAGGTGAGGCTCACGACGCAGGGGTCTTCGATCTGCATCCATTCATCATGGCACAAGGATTCGTGCTGCCCCCTGCGCAAGAATCCCGGCATGAACATCGATGAGCGCACGCCCCTGCTGGGCGGCATCTCGCCGGCCGCCTTCATGCGCCGGCACTGGCAGAAGAAGCCGCTTCTGGTGCGGCAGGCCTGGCCGGACGTCGTGGCGCCGGTCACCCGTGCGCAGGTGTTCGCGCTGGCGGCCCAGGGCGGCGTGGAGTCGCGCCTGGTGCAGAAGACGAGCCGGGGCTGGCGCGTGCGCCACGGGCCGCTGCCGCGGACCGCCTTGCCGCCGGTGTCGCGCCCCGACTGGACGCTGCTGGTGCAGGGCCTGGACCTGCATGTGCCGGCGGCGCATGAGATGCTCAAGCGCTTCCGCTTCGTGCCCGACGCGCGGCTGGACGACCTGATGGTGTCCTGGGCCAGCCCGGGGGGTGGCGTGGGTGCGCACCTGGACTGCTACGACGTCTTCCTGATCCAGGTGCAGGGCCGACGCCGCTGGCGCATCGGGCCGCCGCCGCGCGAGCGCGAACCGGCCTGGGTGGAGGGCACGCCGCTGAAGCTGCTGAAGCACTTCGAGCCGACTCAGGAGTGGGTGCTGGAGCCTGGCGACCTGCTTTACCTGCCGCCGCGCTGGGGGCACGACGGCACGGCCGAGGGCGGGGAGTGCATGACCTGTTCGGTCGGCTTCAGCGTCCCCACCGCCGGCGACATGACGCGGGACCTGCTGTCGCGCCTGGCCGACGATGCCGACGAGACGGCGCTCTACCGCGACCCGCGCCAGCCCGCCACGGCCACGCCGGCGGCCGTGCCCGCAGGCCTGGCCGAGTTCGCGCGCCGCGCCGTCGCACGGCAGCTGGGCGACGCCGTGGCGCTCCAGCGCGTGCTGGGCGAGATGCTGACCGAGCCCAAGCCCAGCGTGTGGTTCGATCCCGGGCCCTGCATCGGCCGGGGGCCGCTGCAGCTGCATGCCCGCACGAAGATGATGTACGACGAGCGGCATGTCTTCATCAACGGCGAGGCCTTCGTGGCTGGCGGCCGCGACGCCGCTGTGCTGAGAAGCCTGGCCGATGCCCGTGCACTCGGCGCGGCGGAGCGTGCGCGGCTGAGTGCCGGTGCGCGCGAGCTGCTGGACGAGTGGGTCGCCGCCGGCTGGCTGCAGGAGCCCTGACCATGGGCGAGACCGCGCCGCCCGTCATCGACAGCCGCGCCGCGTTCAGGGCGGCGCTGCTGTGGGGCTTCGGCAGCGCCTTCGACGAAGGCGCGCGGCGCATCGTCTGCGCCGATGCGCATTTCGCCGAGTGGCCCCTGGAAGATGCCGGCCTGCTGGCCGGTTTGACGGCCTGGATGAAGCGCCCGCAGCGCCGCCTGGTGCTGCTGGGGGCGGGCTTCGATGTGGTGCAGGGCCGCTGCCCGCGTTTTTCGGCCTGGCGCGCCGACTGGGCCCATGCCGTCGAGGCCTGGCAGGCATCGCAGGACATGGCCGCCGATCTGCCCACCGTGCTGACCTGCGACCGGGGCGCCAGCGTTCACCTGATCGATGCCCTGCACTGGCGCGGAAGTGCCCGGCAGGACGAGCGTGCCGCCCGCCAATGGTGCGAAACGCTTGATGTGGTTTTGCAACGTTCCGAGCGCGCCTGGGCCGTGAGAACCTTGGGTCTCTAGGGATTGCCCTAGTTCAGGCTATACTCGTGGGCTAGGCACGGTGGGGTCACCTGCTTTGCCTTGTCGATCTTCCTGAAATGGGTCTCTGAGCGGTCGCAAAGAGTGCCCCTGAGAAGCTCCGGTTCACACTCCGACCCATAAATCCTTGAGGATACGCATGAACAAGTCGATCGTCCTGGCCACCCTGGTTTCCGCCGTTGCCCTGGCCGCCTGCGGCAAGAAGGAAGAAGCCCCGGCCCCGGCCCCCGCGCCCGCCGCTGCCCCGGCTCCGGCTCCCGCCCCGGTGGCTTCGGCCCCTGAAGCCGCTGCCAGCGCCGCCCCGGCTGCTGACGCCGCCAGCGCCCCCGCTGCCGCCGCCAGCAAGTAAATCGCTGCGCGCCCTGC
>JAEUPH010000064.1 GCA_016790395.1 Rubrivivax sp.
CATCCAGATCGAACCGCACGACTACATGGCCGAGCTGTTCGACGCCGTCGCACGCGCCAACACGCTGCTGATCGACTGGTCGCGCGACGTCTGGGGCTACATCTCGCTGGGCTACTTCAAGCAGAAGCTGAAGAAGGGCGAAGTCGGCTCGAGCACCATGCCCCACAAGGTCAACCCGATCGACTTCGAGAACGCCGAGGGCAACTTCGGCCTGGCCAACGCCGTGCTGGGCCACATGAGCCACAAGCTGCCCGTGAGCCGCTGGCAGCGCGACCTGACCGACAGCACCGTGCTGCGCAACATGGGCGTGGCGCTGGGCTACGCGCTGCTGGCCTGCGACAGCCTGTCGCGCGGCATGGACAAGCTGGAAGTCAACGAAGCCGCGCTGGCCGCCGACCTGGACGCCGCCTGGGAAGTGCTGGCCGAGCCGGTGCAGACGGTGATGCGGCGCCACGGCCTGCCGGACCCCTACAACCAGCTCAAGGAGTTCACCCGCGGCCAGCCCATCACGCGCGAGCTGATGCAGGGCTTCATCGCCGGCCTGCCGCTGCCCGAGGAAGACCGCCAGCGGCTGCTGGCCATGACGCCGGGCTCGTACACGGGGATGGCCTCGGTGCTGGCCAGGCGCTTCGCTTCATGACCGACTTCCGCAGTCGGCTGGTGGCCGCGCAGGCCGCGAACGACTCCATGCTCTGCGTGGGCCTGGACCCGGAACCCGCGAAGTTCCCGGCCCCGTGGACGGGCGACGCGTCGCGCATCTTCGACTTCTGCGCCGCCATCGTCGATGCCACCCGGGACCTCGTCTGCGCCTTCAAGCCGCAGATCGCCTACTTCGCCGCACAGCGCGCCGAAGACCAGCTGGAACGGCTGCTGGCGCACATCCGCGAGGTGGCGCCCGCGGTGCCGGTGATCCTGGACGCCAAGCGTGGCGACATCGGCGCCACCGCCGAGCAGTACGCCAAGGAAGCCTTCGAGCGCTACCGCGCCGACGCGGTGACGCTGTCGCCCTTCATGGGCCACGACTCCATCGCGCCCTACATGCGCCACGAAGGCAAGGGCCTGATCCTGCTGTGCCGCACCAGCAACCCGGGCGGCGACGACCTGCAGGCCCAGGCGCTAGAAGGCGGCGAGAAGCTGTACGAACGCATCGCGCGCCTGGCCGCCGGGCCGTGGAACGCCAGCGGGCAGCTGGCGCTGGTGGTCGGCGCCACCTATCCCGACGAGGTGGCACGTGTGCGCGAGCTGGCGCCGACGCTGCCGCTGCTGATCCCCGGCATCGGCGCGCAAGGCGGTGATGCGCAGGCCACGGTGCGTGCCGGCTGGCGGCCGGGCGGGCCCATCATCGTCAGCTCCTCGCGCGCCATCCTCTACGCCTTTTCTGCCGGGCACGACGCCGGCTTCGCCGCGGCTGCGCGCCAGGCCGCGCTGGCGGCCCGACAGCAGCTCAACGACGCGCGCGCCGCGCCCTGAAGCAGCCGCGAACGGCGCCGGCAGTCATGGGCGACCCCGCACGGCCCCCCGCCAAGGCGCCAGCCCCGGTGCTGCCGCGCGTGTTGCAGCGGCTGCTGCGCCTGTTCCTCGTGATCAGCGGCGCGGTGGCCGCGCTGACGGCCGTCTTCATGGCGGTGGACCCCGGCGGCAGCCGCCACCCGGGCCTGGTGATCGCCGGCTTCCTGACGCTGGCCGCGCTGGCCGGTGCGTCCGCGCGCTGGCTGCCGGCACGCCAGCTGGCGGCCGGGTTGACGGCGGTGCTGATCGGCGCCTCGCTGCTGCGCACGGCCAACGCGCTGTCCACCGGCTGGGGGCTCACGGCGCCCAGCCTGTCGGCCATGGGCCTGACGGTGTGCGCGCTGGCCGCCGTGGCCGGCTGGCGCTACGGTGGCGCGCTGGCACTGGCCTCGCTGGCCTGCGTCACCGCGCTGGCCGGGCTCGGCCACACGCCCATCGCTCCGGGCGGCGCACCGGTCCAGGTGCTGCTGGCCACGGCCTTCACCTCCATCGCCACCGGGCTGGCCGCCGGCACGGTGATCTCCAACGTCATCGAACGCTTCGTGCACCGCGCCCGTGAGCGCTCGCGCCGCATCCGCCATCTGCTGGCGCTGGCGGCCGACGTGCACTGGGAGCTCGACGCCGACGCGCGCCTGATCGCCGCCGGCACCGGCAGCGGCACGCCCGTCGCCCCGGCCGCGCTGGGCCGTGCCCCTTGGGAACTGCCCCAGTTCCGCTGCGAACCGCTGGAGCTGGCGCGCCTGCGCGACGACCTCGCGTCGCGGCGCGCCTTCCGCGACGTGCCCATCACCTGGCACAGCCAGCGCACCGGGCGCAGCGAGGCCTTCCTGGTCAGCGGTGAGCCTCGCCAGGACACCGCGGGCCAGTTCGCCGGCTTCTGGGGCGTGGGCCGCAACGTCACGCAGGTGCTGGCCACGCGGCAGGCGCTGGCCGCCACCGAGATGCGCTACCGGAGGCTGTTCGACCTGCTGCCCACCGCGCTGGCCATGCACCGCGAAGGCATCGTCTTCGAGGCCAACGATGCGGCGGCCCGGCTCTTCGGTTTCCCCGACCCCGCGGCCATGGTGGGTGCCGACCTGCCGTCGTTCTGCGCGTCGGAGGAAGAGCGCATCAACGCCCGCAAGCGCCGCGCCGAACTGCAGGCGCTGCCCCCGGGCTCGGCGCTGCCGCTGACCACCTACCACCTGCTGGTGCAGGGACAGCGGCGCACCGTGCGCACCACCAGCGTCTCGCTGGCCATGCCCGACGGGCCGGCGCTGCTGGCCATCTACGTCGACGACACCGAGCGCGAGGCGGCCAGCGAGGCGGTGCGCCGCTCCGAGGCGCTGCTCGCGCACCTGGTGGAGACCAGCCCCGACCTCATCACGCTGACCGAGATCGACACCGGCCGCTACGCCATGGTCAACCGTGCCTTCGAGCACACCAGCGGCTGGTCGGCGGCCGAGGCCATCGGGCGCACGGCGGCGGAGCTGGGCATCTGGGGCAGCCCCGAGGACCGCGCACGCTTCGTCGCCGCCGTGCGGCAGAACGGCAAGGTCACCGACCTGCCCGTGCGCTTCATGAGCCGGGCGCGTCAGGCCATCTCGATGGTGGTCTCGGCCGCCGGCTTCGAGATGCAGGGCCGCGACTACATGGTGATCAACGCCCGCGACGTGAGCGAACGCGAACGCCAGCGGCTGGAGCGCGAGGCCATCCTCACCAATGCGTCGATCGGCATCGCCGTCACCCGCGCGCAGCGCTTCGTGCTGGCCAACCGCCACTTCGAGCAGATCTACGGCTGGCCACCCGGCGAACTGGTCGGCCAGCCCGGCCAGGTGGTGTGGCACGACGAGGCCGACTATGCCGAGGTCGGTCGGCTCATGGGCCCGGCGCTGGCGCGCGGCGAGCCCGTGGAGGTGGAGCGCATGGCACGCCGCCGCGATGGCAGCAGCTTCGTCGCGCGCGTGCGCGGCCGCGCGGTGGACCCGCTGCTGCCGCGCGACGGCGGCACCGTGTGGATCGTCGAGGACGTCACCGAACGCCGCGAGTTCGAGCGCGCGCTGGCCCGAGCGCGCGACGAGGCCGAAGCCGCCAGCCGCGCCAAGAGCGCCTTCCTGGCCAACACCAGCCACGAGCTGCGCACGCCGCTCAACGGCATGATCGGCCTGGCCCGGCTGGCGCGCGACGCGGCCGTGGACGAAGCCCGCCGCCGCCAGTACCTGGACCAGGTGGTGGAGAGTGCGCAATCGCTGGCCGGGATCATTTCGGACATCCTGGACCTCTCCAAGATCGAGGCCGGCAAGCTGCAGCTGGAAACGGCGGTGTTCGACCTCGGCGCGCTGCTGCGCATGCTGCAGCGCCACTACGCGACACTGGCCGAGGCGCACGGCCTGACGCTGACCCTGCAGCTGCAGGAGGCCGCGGACACGCGCGTCGAAGGCGACGCGCTGCGCGTGCGGCAGATCGTCTCCAACTTCCTGTCCAACGCCGTGAAGTTCACGCAGCGGGGCGGCATCACGCTGCTGGCCGAGAGGCTGACGGACGGCGAGGGCGAGGCCGTGCGCATCAGCGTCGTCGACACCGGGCCCGGCATCGCGCCGGAGACCCTGCCGCGCCTGTTCCAGCCTTTCACGCAGGCCGACGAGAGCACGACGCGTCGCTTCGGCGGCACGGGCCTGGGCCTGTCGATCTGCCAGCAGCTGGCGTTGCTGATGCAGGGCCAGGTGGGCGTGGACAGCCGCCTGGGCCTGGGCAGCCGCTTCTGGGTGGAACTGCCGCTGCCCGTCGCCACGCAGCCCGTCACCGCACCCGTGCCGCTGGAGGACCTGCAGGCGCTGCGCGGCCTGCGCGTGCTGGTGGCGGAGGACAACGCCGTCAACATGCTGATCGCCGCGGCGCTGCTGGAGAGCTGGGGCGTGGTGGTGGCGCAGGCCGCTGACGGCCGCGCCGCCGTGGCCGCCGTGAAGGCCTCGCTGGCCGGCGGACGCCCCTTCGACGCCGTGCTGATGGACGTGCAGATGCCCGAGATGAGCGGCCACGAGGCGGCGCGAGCGCTGCGCGAGGCCGGCTACCGCGCGCCCGTCATCGCCCTCACGGCCGCCGCGCTGGTGACCGAGCGCGAAGCCGCGCTGGCCGCCGGCATGGACGACTTCCTCACCAAGCCGGTGGACGCCGAGAAGCTGCAGGCCGCGCTGCTGCAGTGGTGCCGCCGCCGCACCGCGGGCTGACACAATCGTCGCCCATGGAAGTCAAGCTCGACAAACGCTATCCGCTCGGTGCCACGCTGGGCCAGGCCTGGACCGTGCTGGGGGACCTGCGCGCCGTGGCCGCCTGCATGCCCGGGGCCCAGATCACCGAGCAGCTGGACGAGACCCACTTCAAGGGCACCGTGAAGAGCAAGATCGGCCCGGCGGTGATGAACTTCGGCGGCGACGTGCAACTGCAGGGCGTGGACGCGCAGGCGATGTCGCTGTCGCTGCGGGCCCAGGGTGCCGACAAGGCGGGTTCCTCGGCCACCATGCAGCTCACCGCGCACCTGGAGAAAGGCGACTTGCCCGGCACCACGGTGCTGGTGGGCCGGGCCACCGTGGTGGTCAGCGGCAAGCTGGCGCAGTTCGGCAGCCGCCTGCTGGTGCCGGTGAGCGACGCGCTGCTGCAGCAGTTCGCCGGCAACTTCCAGGCCGCCGCGCTGGCCGTGCCGCTGACGGCGCCTGCCGATTCGACGCTGGGTGAAACCACCGAGATGCGCATGATCCAGGGCGGCGAGGCGCCCGGCGCGCTGGTCCCGCGCTCGACACAGGCGGCGCCGCCGCCGGCGGCCCCGGTGAAGGAGCTCAATGCGCTGGCGCTGGTGTGGACGGTGCTGAAGAACTGGCTGTCGGGCCTCTTCGGCAGGAAGCCCTGAGGCGCCGGGCCGCTACTCCACCAGCGCCGGCTTGCCGGTGAGGTAGCCCTGGATGAGCTGGAAGCCCAGCTCGCGGCACACCACGGCGTCTTCCTGCGCTTCCACGCCTTCGGCCAGGCACATGGCGCCCATGTCGCGCAGCGTGGCCACTTCCTTGCGGATGTAGTCGCGGCGCTTGGCATCGGCCTGCGCGATGCCGTTGACCAGGCTCATGTCGAACTTGACGTAGTGCGGCGTGACGAGCGTGACCTCGTTGATGCGCGACTGCCCGGCGCCGTAGTCGTCGTACGCGAACTCCAGGCCGATGCCCACCAGGCGCCGCGCGAGATCGCGCATGTCGTCCATCTTCACCACGGCCGTCTCGTGCAGTTCCACCACGATGCGCGGCGCCGAGGGCAGCGCGCTGAAGGCCTTCAGGCTCTGGAAGAAGGCCTCGGTGAAGGTCTCCTGCGGGTGGGCGTTGATGAACAGCCGCGCGGCGCCCAGCCGCGGCGCCATGCGCGGGATGCCGTGGGCGCAGAAGGCCGCCGAGAGCTCGGCCTCCAGGCCCAGCTGGTGGGCCAGCTCGAACAGGTGGCTGGGCGGGCTCTGCAGCTTGGGGTGGCGGCAGCGGCCGAGCATCTCGTAGGCGTAGAGCTGGCCCGAGTGCAGGTCGACGATGGGCTGCACGGCCACGGCGATGCCGATGCCGGCCAACACTTCGCGGAACTCGCGCTCGTGCTGGGCAAAGATCTTGGAGGTGCCGCTCTTGGGCACGAGCATGGTGCGTTCGCTGTCGGCGTCATCGAGCCGGCTGTCCTCGCCGGCCTCGGCGCGCAGGCGGTACTCGGCGTTGCCGAAATGCAGGACGTCGTCCTCGTCCAGCAGCCGCGCCTCGGCGATGCGCACGCCGTTGACGAAGGTGCCGTTGGTGCTGCCCTGGTCGTGGATGACGAGCCGGCCGGCAGCGTCCTGCTCCAGCACCGCGTGCTGGCGGCTGAGACCGCGGGCCTCGACGACGAAGTCATTGGCCACGGAGTCGCGCCCGACACGGAAAGGCAGCCGGCGGATGGGCTGCCGCACGGGCGAACCGTCCACCGCAACGCCTTCCAGGAACCACTCCTTGCCCACCGCGTGCCCCCGGCGCCGACCTCGGGCGCTCTTGCAACTCAATGTAATGCAAAGGGCGCGCGGCGTGGGCCCGGGGACACCCCCTCGGCCGCGTGACAATCGCGCGGATGAGCATCGTCGTGCACCACCGCCCCGAGGCGGCCTGCTTCGAAGCGGTCGTCGATGGCCTGCGCTCGGAGTGCGCCTACCGGCTGGCGCCGGGCGTGGTGACGTTGCACCACACCGAGGTGCCGCGTGCCCTGCAGGGCCGTGGCGTGGCGGCCGCGCTGGTGGATGCCGCACTGAGCTGGGCGCGCGCGCAAGGGCTGCGGGTGCGGCCCAGCTGCAGCTACGTGGCGCTGTACATGCGCCGCCACCCCGAAACACAAGATCTGCTGGACCCACCCCGAGGAGACCCGCCTTGAACGCTGCTTCCACCACCCGCCGCATGCTGCTCGCGGCCGCCGTCACTCTGCTGCCCCTGGCCGCCGCGTCACAGGCTGCCTTCCCCAGCAAGCCCGTGAAGATCATCGTCGGCTTCCCGGCCGGCGGCCCGCTGGACGCGCACGCCCGGCTGCTGGCCGACCGTCTGCAGCAGCTGTTGGGCCAGCCGGTGATCGTGGACTACAAGGCGGGCGCGGGCGGGACCGTGGGCGCCGACTTCGTGGCCAAGAGCGAGGCCGACGGCCACACGCTGCTGATGGCCAACACCGGCACGCTGGTCATCAACCCGGCCGTCTATCCGAAGAACCCGTACCAGACGCTGCGCGACTTCGCGCCCGTGGCGCGCACGGCCATGCAGCCCCTGGCCTTCGTGGTGCATCCGCAGGTGCCGGCGGCCACCATCACCGAGTTCATCGCACTGGCCAAGAAGAACCCGGGCAAGCTCAACTACGGCTCGGCCGGCAACGGGGGCATCAGCCACCTGGTGCCGGAGATGTTCAAGACGGCCACCGGCAGCTTCATCGTTCACATCCCCTACCGCGGCAGCGCACCGGCCTTCACCGACCTGCTGGCCGGGCAGGTGCAACTGATGGCCGAAAGCGTGCCGCAGGCCAGTCAGTACGTGAAGCAGGGCAAGCTGCGCGCCCTGGCGGTGACCAGCCGCGAGCGCAGCGCCGCCCTGCCGGACACGCCGACGCTCATCGAGGCCGGCCTGAAGGACTTCGAGGTCGTCGGCTTCTACGGCGTGATGGCGCCGGCGGGCACCCCCAAGCCCGTGCTAGACAAGCTGGCGGCGGCCTTCAAGGGCGTGCTGGAGACGCCCGAGATCCGCACGCGCATGGTGGCCCAGGGCGCCGACCCGGCCTTCCTGGGACCCGAAGCCTTCACGAAGTTCCTGGCCGCCGAGATGCCCAAGTGGGCCAAGGCGGTGAAGGACTCGGGCGCGAGGCTGGATTGAGCGCAGCACGGCCGCTGGACGTGCTCGCCTTCTGGTTCGGCGAGCCGGCCACTGAAGCACCGCGCGACGCCTGGTTCCGCAAGGACGCCGGCTTCGACGCCGATGTCCGCACGCGCTTCGGCGCCACGCTGGAAGCGGCACTCGCCGGCGGCCTGCGCGACTGGGACGCCACGCCCCCCACGGCGCTGGCGCGCATCGTGGTGCTGGACCAGTTCACGCGCAACGCCTTCCGCGACACGCCCCGCGCCTTTGCCGGCGACGCGCTGGCGCTGGCGGCGGCGCAGGCGCTGGTGGCGCGCGGCGACGACCGCAGCCTGGGCCCCTGGCAGCGCCTCTTCGTCTACCTGCCCTTCGAGCATGCCGAGGACCTGGCGATGCAGCAAAGCGCGCTGGAGCTCTTCGCCGCGCTGGGCCGGGCACACCCGGCCACCGCCGACCTGCTGACCTGGGCGCGGAAGCACCACGACGTGGTGGCGCGCTTCGGGCGCTTCCCGCACCGCAACGCCATCCTCGGGCGCGCCAGCACCGCCGAGGAGGAAGCCTTCCTGCGCGAGCCCGGCTCCCGCTTCTGATCAGGCGACGGCCGGCTCCAGAAAGCGCAAGGTGCCGGCCGTGGCGTCCATCTCCACCGGCAGGCCCACCGGCAACGTGAACTTGCGGCGGATGTGGCCGAAGAGCGCGCCGCTGAACACGGGCACGTTCAGCGGCTTGAAGTAGTCGTCGAAGACCTCGTCCAGCGTCAGCGTGCCGTAGTTGCCGTCGCCCGGCCCGCAGTTGGTGAAGGCGCCCAGCACCACGCCGGAGAGGCGGTCCAGCGCGCCACTCAGTTTGAGCGTGCTGAGCATGCGGTCGACGCGGTAGATGTACTCGTTGACCTCTTCCAGGAACAGGATGGCGCCGTCGAAGCGCGGGTAGTAGCGCGAGCCGGCCATCGCGCTCAGCACGGCCAGGTTGCCACCGACCAGCGGCCCGCGGGCCGTGCCCGGGCGCAGCGTGGTGATGCGGGCGGTCTTGGGCACGATGTTGTCATCGCGGTCGGTGGGGTTGGCCAGCAGCAGCTTCTCGCCGTCCATGGCCGCGCCACGCAGCCAGCCGATGCTGAAGGCGTTCCACTCCGAGGCGCCCATCGGGCAGTGGAAGGTGACGAGGCCGGTCTGCCGCTGCACGGCGTTGATGAGCGCGGTGAGGTCGGAGAAGCCGCCCAGGAACTTCGGGTTGCGGCGGATGTTGTCGTAGTCGATCAGCGGCAGGATGCGCCCGCCGCCCGAGCCGCCCGTCATGGCCAGGATGCCGTGCACGGCAGGGTCGGTGAACATGGCGTTGACGTCGGCGGCGCGTTGCGCGTCGGTGCCGGCGAAGTGGCCGTAGCGCGCGCGCAGGTTCGGCGCTTCCTTGACCTGGAAGCCCAGTGCGCGCAGCGAATCGGCGGCGATCTCGTAGGGCGCGCGTTCGTAGATGGCGCCCGAGGGGTTGATCAGCGCCACCGTGTCGCCCGGGCGCAGGCGGCGCGGCTTGATCAGCGGCAGCGGCGGCGCCGACACCGGCGCTTGCGCGCAGGCGGCCAGCGGCGCCAGCAGGGGCAGGGCGGCGGCGGCCATGAGCCGGCGGCGGGTGGTCGTCATGGGGTCTCCTGGGGTTGCGGAAAGCGGCTCACCACACGCGCGGCAGCTCGCGCCGCACGCGTTCGCGGTCGCCGTGGTCGAAGTGCCACCACTCGTTGCTGATGCCCTGGAAGCCGCCTTGCGCCATGGCGCAGTGCAGCCACTCGCGCTCGGCCACGTGGGCCGGCGTCAGCACGCCGCTCTTCAGGTGCTCGGCGTGCAGCGCGGGGTGCGAGGCCGGGGTCATATCGTCGAAGCCGCTGCCCATGTCCGCCTCGGTGCCGTCGGGGTGCTGCAGCGTCACGTCCACGGCCATGCCGAAGCTGTGGATGGAGCCGCGCCCCGGGTGGGCGAAGTAGTGCTCCATCTCCGTGCCCGCCACGTCCTGCCAGATGGCCTCCTGCACGCGCTGCGGGCGCAACGCATCCAGCAGCACGATGCGGTGGCCGGGACGCTCACGTGCCAGCCACGCGGCAGCGGCCTCCAGGCCTTCGGCTGCCTCGGTGCGCAGCCAGGCGCAGTCGATGCCGCGGTACAGCACCCTGCCGGCGAAGTTGTTCGTGCCCGTGTAGCGCAGGTCCACCACCACGCCGTGCAGGGTGGCCAGGCGTCGGAAGCCGGGGTGGCGGGCGATGTCCTCGATACGCAGCATCGCGGTCGATCATAAGGAGCGGTGCGCATCGGCAGGTGAATGGATCACATCCGCAGGCCTGCCGATTCACCGCCTGCCAGCAGGTCGGATTCCTAAGCTTCCTCCCATCCGCAGCCCACCCCACACACCCCGACGGCGCGGCCACCTCCGGAGGACATCCCATGCAAGCGAACCTGATCGAACGCATCCCGCAAGCCCCCCAAGGCGCCCCGCTGCAGCGCGCAGCCTGGGCCACCGGCAGCCCCGCTGCGCGGGGCGAAGGCAGCGGCGCGCGCAGCGGGCTGGAGGCTATGGTCCCGGCCCTGTTGGACGAGCTGGACTACGGCGTGATGCTGCTGCGCGGCGACGGCACGGTGGTGTTCGCCAACCACCCCGCGCGCGCCGAGGCGCGGCAGCAGGCCTCGGTGCACATCGAGGACGGCCGGCTGCAGGCCAGCTTCGGCGACGACGCGGCGCGCCTGGCGGCCGCCGTGTCCGCCGCGCAGCGCGGGCTGCGCCGCCTGGCCACGCTGGGCCGGCCCGGCCACCAGCGCGAGCTGGCCTTCGTGCCGCTGGCCTCGGCGCCCGGCGAGCCGGCGCTGCTGGCCGTGGTGTTCGGCCGCAGCCGCCTGTGCGAGCCGATCTCGGTGCAGTGCTTCGCCAAGACGCACAGCCTGACCCCGGCCGAAGCGCGCGTGCTGGAGCTGCTGTGCGAGGGCATGGACCCGCGCGAGATCGCCGAACTGAACGCCGTGGGCATGGCCACCGTTCGCACCCAGGTGCACGCCATCCGCGAGAAGACCGGCACGGCCAGCATCCGTGCGCTGATCCACCGCGTGGCGCTGCTGCCGCCGATGGTGTCCACGCTGCGCTGCTGAAGGAGCCCGCGTGCGCCGTCACCCTCTTCGCGAAGCGGGCAAGCCACGTTGCCCGCGGTCATGGGCCCGTGTTACCGTGGGTTGCACGAGGAGGCATGGCCGGCGCACCTGCGCGCCGCAGACGCACGACGATGGCCCGACGCGCCGCAGCCCAAGACATCGATGCCCTGCTGCAGGCGCTGCCCCCCGCGCTGGCGGCGCTGGCGCGCCGCGGCGTGCCGCACCCCTATCGCAAGGGCGCGGTGCTCATCGAGGAGGGAGCCAGCGGCGACACGCTCTACGTCATCCTCGCGGGGCGGCTGCGCGCCTTCAGCACCAACCTGGCGCAGGACCGCGAGATCACCTACGGCAGCTACGGCCCGGGCGAGTACGTGGGCGAGATGGGGCTGGACGGCGGCCGGCGCAGCGCCACCGTGATCGCCGAGGCAGCGAGCATCTGCGCCGTGATCGCGCGCCCGACGCTGGAAACGCACATCGCCGAGAACCCCGGCTTCGCGTTCGAGCTGCTGGCCAAGGTGATCGCGCGGGCCCGCGCCGCCACGCTCACGGCGCGGCAGCTGGCGCTGAACGACGTGTACGGGCGCCTTAAGTGGGTGCTGGAGTCGGCGGCCACGCCACCCGGCGCGGACGGCTGGTGCCGCATCGAACGGCTGACGCACCGCGAGCTGGCCGCGCAGCTGGGCTGCTCGCGCGAGATGGTGAGCCGGGTGATGAAGGATCTGGAGCGCGGGGGGCATGTGCTCACCGAGGCGCAGGTGATACGGGTGCGGCTGCCGTTGCCGCCGAGGTGGTGAAGACCCAAAGGAGGACAGTTGATGAGAGACACGTTCGTAGATTGCGGCGGCACCTGGGCGCGATTCGCCGCGGGGCTGCTTGTGAGCGCAGCGTCAGTCGCCTCGGCCCAAGGGACGAGCACCGTGAGGACGCACGTCGACTGCCAGGACGGCCTGAAGGCCCAAGCGGAACTGCGCCATTGCAAGGATGTGAGCTGGTTGAAGGCCACGGTGCCCTTGGCTGGACCGAGCGTGATGACGGCAGATCAGCCCCGAACCTGCGAGGAGAACGGAAACTGCGACGCCGCCTTGGTAGTGCTCATCAACCAGCCCAGCGGCAGCAAGACCTGTCAGTCGGTGCTGCAGTACAACGAACTCACGGTCAAGGGCTTCAAGAAGGGCAAGCAGCTGACCTGGACGATACGAGACGCCGATGTGAAGGCCGGCTACCGCTTCAAGGAGGACGCCGACGGGAGTGGCATGCGGTTCCTGACGCCCAAAGGTGAGAGCACCGTTCCCGGCGATTGGTGGAAGGTTGGGCCGACGTCTCAGAACAGCGTGGTCAGCGAGGTCATCAAGACGCCCGGCGCCGGTGTCAGCGCACGGCTGTGCCACTACCCGCGAGTGACGGATTCAAAGGGCAATCTGTGCTGCCCGATCGACCCCATCATCATCAACGACCCCTCCTGAGGGCCATGGCTGTCACTCCAGCGCGCACGCATCCAGGCAATCGAACAGACTCCAACCCAAACCCAGGCTGACACTCCCATGAGCACACGCCACCTTCTCCTCGCTACAACGAGCTCGGCCATCTTTGCCACGCTCGTCGCGGGCTGCGAACCGCAACTGCCTCGACAGGACAGCGTGGCGCAGCGCGCTGCGATCGGCGCTTCAGCTCCCCTGGACCCGTGGCTGGCCATGAACCATCCCGATTGCCGAGAAGCTCTGGAGAGCGACAAGGAACTGGTCGAGAACTGCATGGGCAATCAGAAAGCCGTGGCACTGCTGGGCGCCACCGTTCTGCAACCGATGGGAGGAAACGATCTCTCCTGCAGTGGGACGAACTGCTCCTACGAGGTCAAGGTTGATGGCGACGGGAAGGACTGCAGCGCCGCATTCAACTATGGATCCGTGACCATCACGGGCTCCAAGCCCGGCGCTTCCATTCGCTGGGAGTTGAAAGGCAACCCCACGGATTTCGATTTCGACAAAGGGTACGGCATTCAATTCGCCCAGCGTCGAGGCTCGCCGCCAATGGGCACGTACTACCCAGATCCTGCACTTTGGTGGAAGACGACCACCAGTGCCGACAACGTCGAGGCGCGCGTCGAACTCAAGCATACGAACAAGCTGAACTTCTGCCACTTCCCACGCGTTCGCCACGTCAAGACGAACCGCCTGTGTTGCCCCCGGGACCCGATCATCATCAACGATCCTTGACGCCCTCGCGGCCTCTGAAAACAGGCCCCGCTCCACTGATGCGCGCCAGCAGGTAGCGCGCTTCCAGGCCGCCCGTCCCACGCTGCGCCTCTCTGGTGGCCGCATCGGAAGCATTCGCATCGACCTCGAGCCCCAATCGTTGGTGGGTCAGATGGGTCAACAGTGCAACCAGCACCGAGGTCGAAGACTCACGCGCACGGTTGCTCAGGTCTGCAGCGACTTGCAACTGCTCCAGGGCTTTGGCTTCCGCCTCTGCGCCGGCCAAAGCCAGAGCGAGATAGGCCCGGGCGAGGCCTTCCAGCCCATGCACCTTCTGCGTACGCGCGATCTCTGCGCTGGAAGTCAGCAGGGTCACGGCCTCGCCATAGTGCTGTTGAACCTCGGCCACGATGCCCAGGTTGCACAGCGTGGTGAGCTCCAGCAGCCTGTGCCCCAGTGACCGCGCCATGGCCAATGCCTCTTCGAGCACCTCGCGCGCCGCAACGTGTTTGCCGAGGTGAACCAGCAGCAGCCCGAGGTTGCAACGCGTGTTGCCGGCCCATTGTCGATCGCCGAGTTCTTCGGCCAGCGCCAAGGCAACCTGCCATTGGATGCGCGCCTCATCGAGTTTGCCCAGGGCTTGAGCCACAGAACCGAGATTGCCTCGCACCCCTGCTTCCCAGCGCCGCTGCCGCGCGGCAAGTGCCACCGCCAGCCCGGCCTCGAAGCTCCGGCCAGCCGCTTCCCAGTCGTCGCGGGCGATGTGGACACGGGCCCGAACGCTGGCGGCCGTAAAGCGCGCTGCGGCCACGTCGTGCGTGAAGCCATCGGGTCGCGTGGATGGAACCAGCGCCTCCGCTTCGTCCAACAAGCAATCGGCCTCGCTCAGGCGCCCGTCGGTCACTTCCAGCCCGGCCATCAACGCCAGCACCTCGCTGCGCCAGGCTTCGCACCCCGGCGCCCTCAAGGCCTCTTCCGCTTGCCGGTAGTGCCCACGCGCCGCATCGCGCCGGCCCAGCAGCGTCTCGGCCGCACCCTGCACGCGGTGCGTACGCCCCCACGCCGGGCTGCCAGCAGGCAAAGCCGCGCGCACCTCGGCCGCCAGTGCCGCCCCGGCCTCGAACGGCCCGGTGCGGTGCAGCACGGCCCAGGCGTGCATGAGCAGCGGCACCGCGTCCTCCCGGCCGGCTGCGGCAGCACGGCGGCAGGCGGCGACGATGTTGTCCAGCTCCACGCCGCGGCCGCGCGTGGCCTGGGCTTCGTCGAGGCCGGCGTAGTGGCCGGCATGGCGGGCCTGCGCGGCTTCGCGTGCGTCGGCGTCCAGCCGCTCGGCGGCGTAGTCCTGCACCGTGCGCAGCAAGCCCAGACGGCGCCCGTCCAACGTGCGCAGCCAGGACTTCTCCAGCAGCGCCTGCAGCACATCGGGCACCCAGGCCGTCACGCCAGGCGGCAGCCGCAGCACCGCTTCGGCATCGGCGACTTCGAAGCCGCCTTCGAACACCGTCAGCTGCGCCAGCACCGCGCGCTCAGTGGCATCCAGCAGTTCCCAGGACCAGTCCAGCGTCGCGCGCATGGTCGCCTGGCGGTCGATGCGGCCGCCGCGCGCGGCCAGCAGCTGGAAGCGCTGGCCGATGCGCTCGCGCATCTGTGAGGCCGTCATCAGCCGCGCCCGCGAAGCCGCCAGCTCGATGGCCAGCGGCAGCCGGTCCAGCCGGTCCACCAGCTCCGCCACTGCGGCCTCGTCGTCGCCCGCCGCGGCATCGCCGCGCGCCGCCGCGGCGCGGTCCTGGAACATGGCCACCGCTTCGGCGCGCTCCAGCGGCGCCACCGCGAACACCTGCTCGCCCGGCAGGCCCAGCACCTCGCGCGAGGTGACGACGAAGCGCGCCTCGGCGCAGGCCTCGAGCCAGCGCCCGACGGTGGCCGAGGCCTCGCGCGCCACCTGCTCGAAGTTGTCCAGCACCAGCAGGCAGGGCCCGCGCGCGCCGATGGCCGCCGCCAGCGCCGCCGCCGCGTCGGCGCCGCCGGCCGGCACGCCCAGGGCCTGCGCCACGGCATGGTGAACGCCACTGGCCGAGGTGGCGGCACTGAGGTCGCAGAACCAGGTGCCGCCGGGGAAGTCGCCCTGCCATCCGCGCGCGTGCTGCAGCGCCAGCCGCGTCTTGCCCACGCCGCCGGGGCCCAGCAGCGTGAGCAGCCGCGCGCCTTCGTCCAGCCGTGCCTGCACCGCGGCCAGTGGCGCCTGGCGCCCGAAGAAGGGGTCGCGCTCAGCCGGCAGGTTGTGCGGCAGCTCGCGCGCGGCCACCCACAGCCCCGCGCGCTGCAGCACGCGGTAGGCGCGCGGGGACTCCTGCGGCGGCTGCCCTGCCGTCGGAGCGTCGGCCACGGTCAGCAGCTCGATCGGCACGTCCACGCCTTTCAGCCGCCAATGGCCAAGCGAACGCGACGCGGCGGCCGCTGCGTCGCCGGCAGCGTCGACGAGCGCCCGCGTCAGCACCGTCTGCCCGCCCCCGGCCACGGCCATGGCGCGCACGGCGATGGGCAGCGTCAGGCCGTCCACCTCCAGCGGCACGGCGCCCAGTTCGCGGTCGGCCGCCGGGTTCTCGCGCAGCGTCACGGGCCCGTGGTGCGCGCCCACGCGGGCCGTCAGCGGGGGCTGCAAGGCCGCCAGCGCCGCGTGGTAACCGTGGGCGAAGGCCAGCGCGTGGGCAGGGTCGTCGAACAGGGCCAGCAGGCCGTCGGCGCGGCCGATCTCGATGCCACCGCTGCGGCGGATCAGCTCGCGCGCGGCGGCGTCATGCCGCGCCCACAGCGCCGCCATCGCGTCGTCGCCCAGCAGCGTGTGCACGCGCGTGCTGTCGACGACGTCGGTGGACACCACGCAGGCGCTACGGCCTGCGGGCGAAGTCATATCGGGCATCGGTGGAGGGTGCGCGTGCGGCGGGCGGATTCTTGACGAAGCCCCGTGCGCTGGCAACGACACCGCCCAGCAGCGCGCGACGTCCACGCGCGGGTGGACGCCGGCCCGGCCGGTCCACACGCGTGCGGATGAAGCGGGCAGGCCCTGGCCCTAACTTGCGAACACGCCAGACCGGCGTCCGCCACCGTCCCAAGGAGCCATGCCATGTTCAAGCCCATCCCGCTCGCGCTCGCCCTGCTGGGCAGCGTCGCCGCCAGCCCCGCCGCCTTCGCGATGCCCTCGCCGAACGCCACCGCCCGCCCCGACACGCCGGTCGAAGTGCTGCGCGCCAGTTGCCCCGACCTCGAGGCGCGCCTGGACCGCACGCTCGCGCGGCTGGCGCTGCACGCGCCGCCCATGCTGGTGAAGGTGCAGATGCGCGTCGACGCGCGGCAGGTCCGCGAAGTGGAGTTGCAGGGCGTCGCTCCCGAGCATCGCCAGCCCCTGCGCCGCGCCCTCTTCGGCCTGGAGTGCCACAGCGGCGGCGCCGAGTCGCGCTGGTTGAGCTTCAACCTGGAGCTGAACAACGACCTCGACGCGCTGCCGGCAGCCAGCGCGTCGCGCACCGGCTCCTGAGCCGGCTTCAGGCCGCCTTCGGCGGCGCGAACCTCTGCTCCGGCTTGGGCGCGCGTTCGTACAGCGGCTGCACCTTCGCCAGCTTGCCCTGGATGTCCTTGATGCGCGTGTCCCCTGCCGGGTGCGTGGACAGGAACTGCGGCGGCGCGCCCTTGCTGGCGGACATCATCTTCTGCCACAGCGTCACGCCCGCGCCCGGGTCGTAGCCGGCGCGCGCGGCGAGGTCCAGGCCGACCACGTCGGCCTCGGTCTCGTCTTCGCGGCCGAACTTCAGCGTCAGCAGCTGGCCGCCCATCTCGGCCGCGGTGCGGCCGACGTTGCCCAGGCCGAAGAGTGCCGCACCCAGCTCGATGGCGCCGCGCGTGGCCAACTGCTTGCCCATGCGTTCGCGCGCGTGCTCGCGCAGCGCATGCGCCACCTCGTGGCCCATGATCATGGCGACCTCGTCGTCGTTCAGCTGCAGCTTCTGCAGGATGCCGAAGTAGAACGCGATCTTGCCGCCGGGCATGCAGAACGCGTTGACCTCGGGCGCCATCAGCAGGTTCACCTCCCACTTCCACTTCGGTGCACGCCCGTTCCAGGGCGGCGTGAAGGGGATGATGCGGCGCGCGATGCTGCGCAGGCGCTGCACCTGGGGGTGGTCGGACTTCGCCAGCGCGCCCTTGCCATGGGACTGCTGCAGCATCGAGAGGTATTGCTGCGAGGCCGCGCCTTCGATCTGTTCCGCAGAGACCAGCTTGGTGAAGCGCGAGGTGCGTCCGACATCGCCCTGCACGCCTTCCTGCGGCTGCGGTTGCTGGGCGAATGCGCTGCCGGCCAGCGCGCTGCCGGCCAGCAGGCCGGTGAAGAGGCGGCGGGAATGGAACGGACAGGAGCAGGCGTGAATCATGGCGCGTTGGAGCAGCAGGCCCTTGGCGGGTTCAACGCGGGCCGCAGCCCGGCGGCCGACAGGCTGCAGCCCGCGGCCGGCAGTGTAGGCCGCTCAGCTGCCCTTCGCGGCGGCCGGCGCCGGGTGCTGCTGGTAGATGGCCTCGGCCAGGGCGAGCAGGGTCTCGCGCGGCAGCGCCCCCACCAACGCATAGCCGCAGCCTTCCTCGATCCAGTAGAACATGCCCAAAGCGCCCTGCTGCTCGAAGCGGAAGGCCACGTCGGTGTTCTGTTCGGGCTTGCGCAGGTAGACCGTGACCCGCAGGCCCTGGGTGTCCTGGTACATCAGCTGCGCGCTCTTGCCCGGGCCGTCGGGGAGCAGCCGCCCGCCGACAAGTTCGAAGCCCTGCGAGCGCAGGTCGAACAGCTTCACGGGAACGTCGATGCGGCGGGTGAGCCAGCGCGCCAGGTGTTCTTCCTGCGCTTTCACCTCCACCGGGTGGCGTGGCTCGATGGTGTACACGCTGTGCGCCAGCGCCGCCCGCTGCACCCAGCCCTGGGCCGTGCCGGCAGCCAGCTTCATCTCCAGCTGTGCCATCTGGCGCTGCTGCTGCTGCCAAACCAGCCCGCCGCCCACCGCCCCGCCCAGCACCAGCAACCCAGCGGCCGAAGCTGCCAGCGCCCAACGCGGCAGGCCCTGCCGGCGGCGCACCGCAGCACGCAGCGCGGCGGGCACGGGCTCGGCGGCCACCGGGGCGAACAAGGCACGCAGGGCGTCGCGGTCGTCGGCCCAGGCGGCCACGCGCGCCGCTTCGTCGGGGTGTTCGTCCAGCCAGGCCGCCACCAGGGCCGCGGCTTCGGCCGGCAGCTCGCCGTCGATCCAGGCACTCAGTTGCTCGTCGCTGATACGTTCGCTTGTCATCGTCTTCACACCACGCGCCGCAAGGCGGGCGTCGCCGCAGGCCTTTCGCCTTCCAGGAACTTGCGCAGCACCGCCCGTGAGCGGCACACCCGGGACATCACGGTCCCGATCGGTATACGCATGACCTCCGCAACTTCTGCATACGACAGCTGCTCCACGCACACCAGCAGCAGCGCCTCGCGCTGATCCGGTGACAGAAGTCTCAGCGCAGCCAGCAAGTCCAGCCTCAATCCGACATCGACACCGGGGTCGCCACCGGCAGCGTCGCGCGCGCGCTCGATCTCGCTCGGATCCACCACCGCCAACCGGCCGTCGCGCCGCAGGCCATCCAGGTGCGCGTTGTGAGCGATGGACAGCAGCCACACGGCGATGTCACGCTGGGGGTCGAACTGCTGCCAATGCAGCAGCGCGCGCTCCACCGTCTGCTGGGCCAGGTCGTCGGCCAACTGGCTGTCGAAGGCCAGCGTGCGTGCGTAGCGACGCACACGCGGCAAGGCTTCGAGCAGGCGGCTGCGAAAGGACTCTGGGGCTTCCACCGGGCAATTACGTGCGAGAAGGGCGGATTATTCCGCCCGGCCCGGGGAGTTCGAAGTCAGCGGGCGACGCCGAGCCAGCGACGCCACCACGGCGGGGCTGGCGCGCGCTGGGGCGCCTGGCGGCGCGCCGGTCGCTCGAGAAGGCGCAGCGGCGGCGGCGTGGTGGCGGGCTGGGCGTCCATGGGACAGGACTCTAGGGAGTTGCGACTTTGCAGACAATGACCTGATCTGCAGCTAAAGTCTGCAGATTTGCAGCAATTGGACAAGCCATGGGCGGGCTGGACTGGAGCGACCTGCGCTACGCACTGGCCGTCAGCCAAGGCGGGTCCGTGGCCGCCGCGGCCAGATCGCTGGGCGTCAACGCCACCACGGTGCAACGCCGGCTCGATGCGCTCGAGGCCGATCTGGGCGCGCGCCTGTTCGACCGCTCGCGAAGCGGGTACCAACCCACCGAGGCCGGAACCCTGGTCCTGGAGCAGGCGCGCCGCATGGCCGACCAGGCCGACGAGATCGAGCGCCACGTCCTCGGCCGCGACCGTGAACTCACCGGCCCCTTGCGCGTGACCACGGCCTTCGTCGTGATGGAGCACCTTCTGCCACGCCCGCTGGCCGCCTTCGCCGCGGCGTATCCCGGCATCGAGGTCGAAGTCGTGGAGAACGCCTTCCTCGTCGACCTCGCGCGCCGGCACAACGACGCCTCCGGCAGCACGGTGCTGCAGCAGGCCGACGTGGCGCTGCGCCTGTCGGCCCAAGTGGCGGAGCACCTGGTGGGCCGCCAGCTCGGCATGACGCACTGCCGGGTCTTCGCACTGCGCGGGGCGCCCGGGCTGCCGCAGGAGGTGACGCCGCTGCCCCTGCTGCTGCGCGACGCCCCTTGGGTGGCTTTCGAGCGCGACGCCACGCAGCGCGTCTACGACCGCTGGATGCGGGCCCAGCTGGCACAGGCCCGCGTGCGCGTGCGCGTGGACATCTTCAACGCCGCGGCCGCGATGCTGCGCACCGGGGTGGGCGTCGGCGTGCTGCCCACCTTCATGGCCGAGCGCCACCCGGAACTGGTTCCGGTGTCGGAGGTCATTCCGGAGCTCTCCGTGCCGGTCTGGATGCTCACCCACCCCGATCTGCGCGAGACCGCGCGGGTGCGTGCCTTCATGCAGCACGTGGGCGATGCGCTCTCGGCAAGGCTGGCGGCTTGAGGCGGGGGAAGGCGACCCCAGATGCCCGACATGGACGACACGAAGCTGCTGCGCCCCTGCCCGCACTGCGAAGCCACGAACCGCCTGCCGGCAACCCGCATCGACGACGACCCGGTCTGCGGCCGCTGCGGCAAGCCGCTGCTCGAGGGCCCTCCGCTGGCGCTGACCGACGCCGACTTCGATGCCGTCGCCGCGGCCGCGAAGCGCCCGCTCGTGGTGGACTTCTGGGCACCCTGGTGCGGGCCGTGCCGGATGATGGCGCCGGCCTTCGAACAGGCCGCCCGCCAGCTCGGCGGCCGCGCGCTGCTGGTGAAGGTCAACAGCGACGACAACCCGCGGCTGGCGCAGCGCTTCGGCATCCGCAGCATCCCGACGCTGGTGCGCGTGCAGGGCGGCCGGGAGACCTCGCGCCAGAGCGGCGCGGTGCCCGCCTCGGCCATCGTCGCGCTCGCCGAGCGCGGCTGAACGGGGCCCGGCGCTTCAGCGGGCGGCGGCCGTCCTCACCGAACGCTCTCGACCTTCAGAAGCGCGGCCCCGAAGGCATCGGTGCACGGGGGGCGTCCGGGCTGGCCGCAGTCGGTGCCCGGGGTGCCGCCCGCCAGCACGGCCTGCAGGCGGGCGCGACCTTCGGCATCCAGCAGCGTCTTCATGAAGGGCCCGGTCTTGTCGCGGCCGAGCGAAGACAGGTCACGCGGCGCATCGGTGACCATCACGAGCAGGGTTTCGATGCCCGGCGGACCGCCGGCCACCACCTCCCAGCCCGGGCCTGGCAGCGCCACGCGCTGACCGGCGCGCACGCGGTTGTCGCCGGCCAGGTCGTTGGGATAGAGCAGGACCAGGCTTTGCCCGTCGGAGCCGGCCATCGCCACGTACAGGTGCCCGTCGCGCGAAGGCGTGACGTCGATCTCCAGCGCATCGCGCCCGATCTTCAGCGTGCCCTGGCGCGTCGTGGCCACCACGCGGCGCTGGCCGTCTCGCTGGCCATGCACCTCCGCGAGGATCTCCGCCGGCGTGACGCGCCTTGCGGACTCCTTGGCCGCGCCGCCGCCCCAGGCTGGCACGAAGCGGGTATTGCCGACCATCGTCATCTGCTGGCCGCGCACGCCGGGCACGCCGGCCAGCGCGCGGTCGAGCTGGGCCTGCGCGCATTGCGTCACCTCGTCCACGGTGATGGCACCGCTGCCGTCGAGGTCGCGCGCTTCGCCCAGCAGGCAGTCGCGCCAGGCAGCGGTGGCGAAGCCGCCCGTGGCGCTGCTGTCGAAGCTCACCTCGTCCGGGCGGCTGGCGGCCACCTGCACCACGTTCTCGGGCATGGCGCTGCGCTGCTGCAGCAGGCCAGGCAGGCTGCGCGTGCGGAAGTTCGCCGGTTCGCCGCAGGTGTCAGGCGCGCTGCCGCGCACGAACTTGGGCGTGATCGTCGCGCCGGCGCCCTTGGGGAGGCTGCGCGTGCGCAGCGGCGACTCGGCCAACCCGCCGGAAAAGCAGGCGTCGTAGAACACCAGCAGCTTGTCGGCGCGGCGTGCCAGCGGCGCCAGGCGCGTGCCCAGCTCGATGTTGCTGATGACCTGGCCGTCGGCCGCCATCAGGCCCTCGGTGCAGCCTTCGGCCTTGAGCACCGGGTCGTACCAGCGCGTGCCGTGCCCGGAGTAGTAGACGAAGACACGGTCCCCGTCCTGGACACGGGCGTTGAGCTGCGCGAGGGCTTCGCGGATGCCGGCGGCCGTGGCCGCACGATCGCGCAGCAGGGTGACGTTGGCCTCGGGGATGGCCATGGCCTGGGCCATGCGGCGTGCGCTGGCCACGTCCAGAGGCATGCCGCGCAGCGTGGGCAGCTCCGGATCGGCGTATTCGCCGATGCCGATGACCAAGGCGTGGCGCGTGCCACGCGCGGCCGGAGCCGGGGCCTGCGCCTGCGCCGGCAGCGTCGTGGCCAGCATGGCGGCCACCGCCAGCCACACGGCGGGACCCCGCCTCATGGCTGCGTGACCACGCGCACGCGGCGGTTCTCGGCCGCCTGGGGGTCGCCGGCATTCGCCAGCTGGGTGCTGCCCTTGCCCACGGCCTTCAGCCGCGACGGGTGCACGCCCAGCGCCACCAGGTACAGGCGCACTTCGTCGGCACGCTCCTGCGACAGGCGCTGGTTGTGCGCCGCGCTGCCGCGGGGGTCGGCATGGCCTTCGATGATGAAGCGCAGGCTCTTCAGCTCCGGCGACTGGAGGGCCGCCACGAGCGTGCCCAGCAGCGCGCCGCTTTCCGGGCGTACCTGCGCGGAATTGGGCTCGAAGCGGATGTCCAGGGCCAGGCTCGCCGGCGGACCGGCCGGCACCGCCTCGGGGGCGGGCGCCGGAGCCGTCGGCGCGTCGGCAACAGCTGCCGCCGAGGAGGCCGCCTCCGGGGCCGAAGCGGCGGACGCCGCCACCAAGGCCGCCGACGCCGCCTCCGGCGCCGGCTTGACGCGCACCACCAGGTTGCGCGAAGCCCGCTGGGCCGGCGGCGTCAGCGCCTCGATGATGGCGCGGGTGTCGGTCTCGGGCGAGGCCGCCGAAGCCGTGACGAGCATGAAGCTCAATGTGAGCGCGGCCGGGCCGGCGGGTCTGCGCATGGTCGTCACCTTTGCGTGATGAGCCTGTGGTGCGGGCGGCGGATGCCGCCCCGGTGGACCAGGCAGGGGCCGGCCGCGGTGCCCTCGCGCGACCGGGGCCTGCCTGCCCGGGGCCGCCGATCAGGAAGCCGCGCCGACGCGCAGCCGCAGTTCCTGTTCGGCGGTGTTGCCCTGGTCGTCGGCCACCTGCAGGATGAGGCGATGCTGGCCGGCGGGCACCTTGGCCTGGTTGATCACGACGCCGCTTTCAGTGACGGTGGCGTGCTTCTTCAGGCGGTCGGTCAGGTCGATCTTCATCAGGCCGTAAAGCACGCGGAAGGTCGAAGGCACGATGCGGTTGCCGGAGGCGGCCTTGAACGAGACCTCGATGCGCACCGGTGCATTGACGGCATTGCTGGGCGTGTTGTTGGGGGTGACGACCTTGATGGCCGGTTGGCCGGGCTTGGGCACGGGCAGGCTGCGCGTGCGCGTTTCCGGCGGCGCCGAGGCCGCGGCCTTGGCTTCGGCCTGCGCTTCGGCGGCCGTGATCAGGTCGAAATCCTCGGCGCGGCTGTCCAGGGCGCTGAAACCCAGGGCCAGACACAGGACAGTGGTTCGGAGGGCGGTGTTCATCGGGTGTTCCTCGGTACGGGCTGGCAGCGGATGCGTCATTGTGAGGCGGCGGGAAGCCGTTGCGTGACCCTGTAAACGCATTGAACCGCAGGCGTCCCTGCTTGGCGATGATCCCGTGGGATACCTCTCACTCCCCCGGCGCCGGCAGCAGGCGGCGCAGGCCGGCCACCAGGGTCGCCAGCGGCACCGGCTTGCCCAGCAACAGGCAGCGCCTGGGCATGGGCACCGTGCCCATCACCGCCACGCGGCCGGTCACGATGAGCGCCGGCACCGGCATCTCCCACTCGGCGCGCAGTTCCTCCACGGCGACCAGGCCGTCGGGCTGGCCGGTGCCGAGGTCCAGGTCGAACACCAGCGCGTCGGGAAAGCGCGGCTCGTCATCCAGGCGCGCCTTGAGCTGGGCCAGCGAAGGTGCATCGACGATGGTGGCGCCGGCCCCTTCCAGCGCCGCCTTCATGGCTGCGCGGGGCCCGGGCTCGTCGTCCAGCAGGGCCAGCAGCCAGCCGTCCAGGCGTGCTGGATCGTCCACGCGGGTCTGCGCCTGCGGTTCCGGGGGCGGCGGACCGGCGCGCCGCAGCGCCGCGGGCACGAGCACACGGAAGCGCGTGCCGCGGCCGACGGTGGAGCGCAATGGCGCCAGCTGCAGCCCGAGCTGGGCCACCAGGCCGCGCACGATGGCCAAGCCCAGTCCGCGACCACCGCGCGAGGCGCCGGCGGCACCGTCGGCCAGCTGCACATAGGGCTCGAAGACGGCCTCCAGCTTGTCGGCCGGGATGCCGCGGCCGTTGTCGACGACGTCCAGCGCCAGTCCCAACTGGCCGTCGGCGCCGGTGTGCGGCCGCACGGCCAGCACGACGCGCGCGCGCTCCCCGGGTCGAGCCCCCAGGCTGTAGCGCACGGCGTTGCCGGCCAGGTTCTGCACCAGGCGGGCCAGCTGCGTGCGGTCGGTGTGGAGCCACTGCGTGCGGCCGTGGACGGTGAGCGACAGCAGCTCCCGCGGGTGCGTCGCCTGCAGGCTGGCAGCCACGCCGTCGAGCACGTCGCGCACGTCCACCAGTTCGGGGTGCGACTGCAGCGCCCCCTGCTCGATGGCGCTGAACTCGCTGAACTGGTCGAGCATGGCCACCGCGTCGTCGGCGGCCCGCATCTGCTGGCGCAGCAGTTCCTGCCGCCGGTTGTCGGCCTGGAGGTCCTGCGGATCGGGCCGCGCCTGCAGCGCCTCGGCGAACAGGCGCACCGCCTGCAGGGGCTGGCGCAGGTCGTGGCTGATGCTGGCCAGCAGCCGCGTCCGGGCGCCCTGCAAGGCGGTGAGCTGGGCGCCGCGCTGGTCCAGGCTGTCGATGAGCTGGTCGCGCTCGGCGAGCGCACGGAACAGGCGTCGATCGCTGGCGCGGATGTGCATGCGGTCGATCCACAGGAAGGTGGCGGTGAGCACGAGCACGCCCCACCACAGGCTGGGATAGTCGGACATGGCCCAGTCCCAGCCGGCCACGGCCACGGCCGTGGCCACCAGCCAGGTCGCGCCGCCTTCACGCGGCGCCTGCCAGCCCAGGCTGGCCACGCCCACCAGCAGCAGCAGCGCGATCGAAGCCGCGCCGCCGCCGGCGGCGACCTGCGACGACCCGAGCGCCCAGCCGCACAGGAGCGCCAGTCCGTTGGTCTGCACCAGACGCCGCGACGCCGACAGGCCCAGCCCGGCCAGCAGCGCCGCACATCCCAGGGCCCAGAACCACACCAGCTGCTGGGCGCCCAGCGTGGGGGAGTTGGTGAGCAGCCGCACCGTCTCCAGTGCCGCCAGGTCGTAGGGCAGCAGCCACTCGAACCAGCTCTGCATGGCGACCAGCAGCACCCCCACGCCCACCAGCGCCAGGCCGAGCTGGCGCCGTCGCCGCGGCAGCTGCTCGCTGATGCGCGCGGCGTCGCCTTCGCCCTGCGCGGAAGCGGCGATCTCGGCGGCCGTCATTCCGGCGCGCCGGCCCGCATCGAAGGCACGCGATAGCCGCGCTGGCTGAGGAGCACCAGGAGCTTGGTGCGGTTGGGCGCACCCAGTGCCTGCAAGGTGGCGGTGACGTGCTTCTTCACGACCACCTCGGAGCGGTCGAGCAGGCGCGCGATCTCCTTGTTGCGCAAGCCCTGCACCACGTAGCCCAGCACCTCGATCTGGCGCTCGGTCAGGCCCAGGGCCGACAGCTCGGCCAACTCGCGCCCGCCGCCGCCTTCGGGCACGGCCGCCATGCCGCCGCTGACGGACTGTGGCAGGTGGATGCGGTGGTCGATGAGCACCCGCGTCAGCGCGTCCTTGAGCTCCGACGGCGCCGCGGCCTTGCTGATGAAGCCCATGGCACCGCCGTCGAGCGCGGCCAGCACGGTGTCGCGGTCGTCCTGGGCGCTGAGGATGACGACCGGCACGTAGGGAAAGTCTTCGCGAAGCCGGTGCAGGCCGGCCAGGCCGTGAACGTCAGAAAGCGTGAGATCCAGCAACACGAGGTCAAAGCGGCCTGCGGTCTGCAACGCCTGCACCGTCTCCGCGAGCGAGCCGGCCAGCTGCACGCGCAGCTGCGGCAGCACCTCGGCGATGAGCAGCTGCAGGCCGTGCCGGACGAGCCCGTGATCGTCGGCAAGAAGTATCGAACCGTGGGGATTCATCGACGTGTTCATCTTTTGCTGGAAGCCCGGGATGGTGTAGGGCGGCCGCAGACGCGGACACGGTACCAAGGTATCACGCGGAAACCGCACGGTGTCGGCCTTCCGTATACCTTGGTCTCCTGTTCAGCCGCCGCCGACGGTGGCGAAATAGCACCAACGCAAGAGCGACAACCCACAGCAGACACCGGAGCCCCCCATGAAGCACATCGCCGCCCGCATCGCCGCCGCCGCCGCCCTGGCCGTGTTCGCCCACGTCAGCCTGGCCGCCGAACCCGCCAGCAAGCCGGCTGCCGGCAAGGCCGTCAAGACCTCAGCCCCGGCCAAGAAGCCGGCCGCGCCGGTGTCCGTGAACGCCGAGTTCGCCAGCGTGGTCTACAAGCACGCCGGAAGCCAGGTGCACAACGAGGAGCCGCAGGCCCTGCTGCGCGCGGTGGTCGTGCTGCGCGTGAAGGTCAACGAGCAGAACCAGTGGCAGGCCGAGGTGTTCCGCGACAACCCGGACCAGCCCGAGCTGACCAAGGTGGCGCTCGAGTCCGTGGCCCAGTTGCCTGCGCCGGCCGGGCTGTCCGAGGCTTGCTTGGCCAAGCTGCGCAACGAAGGCGTCATCGAAGCCTGGCTGTTCCAGACCGACGGGCGCTTCGCCCTGAAGGCCCTGGCCAAACCGCAGAAGCGCGCCTGAAGGCGCTGCCCGGGCGTAGGATTGCGCCCATCCACTCGGGGACTGTCACCCCGGCACCATCGGAAGACCGCCATGAAACTGCCCTCCAAGATCGCGACCCTCGCTTTCGCCGCCCTGCTGGCCGCCGGCACCGCGCAAGCCCAGGAAAAGGTGCTTCGTGAAGGCCAGGTCACGCAGCAGGCGCTGATCGACGCCCTGGCACCGGCCGCGGCGGCGTCGTCTGCGGAGTCTGCCGACGGCACCCGCACCCGCAGCTTCCGCCCCGCCGTGCGCGTGGCCGGCACGGCCGCCGCGGCCGCCGCGCCGGCTCGGGCCAACATCCTGGTGACCTTCGTCACCAACTCGGCCGACCTCACGGTGGGTGCGAAGAAGGCGCTGGACGTGCTGGCCGGCGCCATGAAGAGCGACAAGCTGTCGACCGTGAAGTTCACGATCGAAGGCCACGCCGACCCGCGCGGCAACGAGGACGCCAACCTGAAGCTCAGCCAGGCCCGCGCCGAGAGCGTGCGTGAATACCTGCTGGCGAGCCATGGCGTTGCCGCCGAGCGCGTCACCGCCGTGGGCAAGGGCTCCAGCGCGCTGATGAAGCCCAACGAGCCGGCCGCCGCCGAGAACCGCCGCGTGACCATCGTCGCCAATCCCGGCTGAACGGTCCTCCCGCAAGCAAAAACGCACGCCGACGGCGTGCGTTTTTTCTTGGCCGATCGGAAGCGGCCACGAGCCGGCCCGCGGGCCGGCCGGGTCGCTCAGCGTGCGTCGGACATCTTGAGGATTTCAGCCTGCATGTCGGCCTGCAGGCGGTTGCCCACCACGCGCTGCCACTGCGCCTGCTGGTTGTTCATGCTGGTGCGCACGGCTTCCTGGATGGCGCGCTTGGAGCTTTCGATGTCCATGCCGACCAGCACCCACAGCTGGCCCTTCTCGTCGGTGGTCTGGCGCACCACCTTGCTGCCCGCCAGCTTGGCTTCGGTCAGCTGGTTGACGACGCTGGAGGCCAGTGCGTCGACCGTCTCGGTGGGCGTGCCGGCGACGCCGGTGGTCTGGATGGCGTTCTTCACGCTGGCGAGCACGCGGGCCTGCACCTGGGCGGCGAGGTCCTTGCGTCCGGCGGCGGTGGCCTGATCCAGCTGGAACTGGATGCCGGCGGCCGTCTTGCCGAAGATGCCCATGCCGAAATCCTTGTAGCCAGCGATTTCACCCCGCGTGTGCGGGCAGACCCAGCTGGGCGCCTTCTCCTTGCTGCCGAGGAAAGTGCACTCGGCGACGTCTTCCTTGCGCGGCTTGTTCGACGAACAGCCGGCGAACACAGCGACCACTGCGACGGTGACGAGGGTGGTGACGAGCTTCATGGGTCTGGGTTCCGTGGTTGTGATGGCGGATGGGGGCTGCTGCAGCGGCTTCACTTCAGCAGGTTGTTGAAGATGTCAGCCAGGCCGCCGCCCAGCTTGACTTTCACGTAGTCGTACTTGCGGATGCGGGAGGCCAGCTTCTCGTCGTCGACGAGGATCCAGCTGCCCTCGTTGCCGATGATGTCGGACATCTTGGCCTTGCCGAGGCTGACTTCGTCGAAGCTGCTGCCGACCTTCTGCATGGTCCAGATCTCCACCGGATCGCCCGGCTTGGCGCCGGTGTTCTTGCCCAGCTGGACGCGGAAGATGGCCTTCTTGTCCTTCACGCGCTTGTCGGTGATGTAGCCCTTGGGCGCGAACTCGTTGAGCACGTCGTTGCGCTTGCTCTTGATGCCGTCGTCGGTGGCGCCGCGCATCAGGCCGATGGCGTCGTTGTTGGTGGCAGCCCGCTGCTGGCTGGTGAGGTTCACCTTGCCCGTGGTGTTCATCTGCTCCATCAGCTTCAGCGTGGGCAGCTGGTAGATGCGCAGCGTCATCGTCGACTGTGCGGTGTGCGTGTAGCTGGCCGGCACGTACTCGGGCTTCTTCGTCAGCGGGTTCACGTAGGACGAGGCCGGCACGAAGGTGGAGCCCCAGCCGGCATTGCCCATCACCACGCGGATGGCGAAATCGGCCACGTCGGGGCCGCCATAGGCGCCGGAGCCGCGCATCTCGGCCAGCTTGAGCTCGTCTTCCAGCTTGCCCGCCAGCTTGCGCTCGATGACCTCCACGCCACCGGCGCCGAGCATGGTCTCCAGCGTGGCCGAAGCCACCGCGGCGAGCCCGGCACCGCGCGCGCTGGGCGAGTCTTCGGTGGGGATCACCACGACGCGCGTGCGGCGGCTCGGGTCGGTGTTGGCGGGAATCAGGTCGGAGTCGCGCAGGGGCGCGTCAGCCCAGGCGGCGGCGCCGCCGTCGATCTTGTGGCCCTGCAGGCAGCCGGTCAGGGAGACCGCGGCCACCCCACCCAGGACGAGCAGGCCACGGCGCGGCAACGACGGCCTCGGAGTCAGAGTCTTCTTCATCACGTTTCCCTCGGATCTTTGTTGGACAACAACAGGGTGCGGCCTCGCAGCCGCGTCAATCCTTGAAGCCGAGCGCGGCCACCGGCCCCGCCTTGCGAAGCTGGTCGACGAACTTCCTGACGGCGTCCTCGCGGGCGCCCTTGAAGTCGTAGCGCGAGCTGCCCGGCAGCTCGTACTCACGCGTGGCCGCGGCGCGGCCCTGGTCGTCGAGCACGGCCAGCCGCACCTTCATCTTGACCATCTTGCTGCCGAACAGCTCGTCCTGGCGTGCGTCGGCCGAGATCGTCAGCGGGCTGGCGCCCGGCGTGCGGCCCGCGGCGCTGCGCATGCCCTGCTCGGAGAGGAATGCCGCCAGCGCGGTGGCCAGGTCGGCATCGGCGGGGCCTGCGCGCAGCTCGAAGGTGAGCTTGCTGGCGAGCTCGTTGCTCTGCAGCATGAGGCCGCCGAAGCGGCGCACGCCGGCACGGCCCTCGTCCTCGGCACCGGCGCCCTGCAAGAGCATGGACAGGCGGGCGCCGTCCTCGATCTGCTTCTTCAGGCGGCGCAGCGACAGGAACTGGTCCAGCGTGCTCAGGCGCGGCAAGGCGGCTTCGGCTTCGCCGACCGGCTTTTCCACCACCTGCAGCTGGTTGCGCGTGTCGGCGATGAAAGCCGGGCGGTCGACCTTCACGAGCACGTAGACGCCTTGCCCACCCTTGGCCGATTGCGCCACCTCGAAGCGAGTGAAGTCGGTCTTGGCCACCTCCTCGGTGACGGCCGACAGCGCGCGCACGTCCACGCGCTCCTTGCCGCCGCTGCTGCTGACACTGGTGGTGTTGCTCACCTGACCGGCGATCGTGGCGCGCAGCTTGCTGGCCACGTTGCGCAAGGCGAGGCGGCGCGCGGCTTCCAGATCGGGCCCTTCGCCGGTCCCGTACCAGGACTGCGCGTCATCCTGCGGCGGGTTGGTCATCCAGCCGGGCAGCTTGTCGGCCGCGCAGGCCGGCAGGCTGAGCGCCAGGGCCAGCAGGAAACCGGTGAATCGACGTCGCGAATGCATCGTTGCGCTCCCATTGCGCCTGGTGGTCGGGCGACTGCACCGCGCCCGCCGGCTGCCTGGCGTTTCGGACTTCACGCCTTGCGGATGATGATACGAATTGTGCGGCTTGCGCCGGCCCGGCGCGTCCCCCGGAAAGAGGTCAACGCAACACCGCGAGCGGGAAATCGGGCACGCCGCCCGGGGCCTGGGTCACCGGCGTCTGCTTGCCCTTGGTGAGTTCCTTGACGCGGTCGGAGATGTAGAAGTCCAGCATCTTGTGCGTGACCATGCCCTTGCCCTTGTAGTCGGCCTTGCCCGAGAGCCCTTCCACCAGCGCCTTGGTGAAGGCGCCGTTGCCCCAGGCGTTGTTCTCCAGCGCCACCTGGCGGCCGGTGGACGCGCTGAACACCACCACGCCGCTCTCGGCGCTGAGCAGTTCGTTGATGGCACCCGTGGGGTCGTTGCTGCGCGTGATGGAGCGCTTCTTCTCGCCCAGCACGTTGCCCGAGTGGCAGGTGTCGATGAAGAACACGGCCTTGCCCGCCAGCGCGTTGAGCGTCTTGTCGAACTCCTTGAAGCTGACCGCGGTGCGGCGCTTGCCGTCGAAGCTGAAGTTGTGCGGGATGTAGATGTAGCCGAGCTCGGCGTCGTTGTCGCCGTGGCCGGCGACGAAGAGCATGCCCACGTCGTGCTGCGTCACCTCGCGCTGCAGCCAGTCCAGGCCGTCCATGATGGCGTCGCGCGTGGCGGCCTGGTCCACCAGCATCTTGACGTCGACCTGGCGGTACAGCTTGCCCTGCTGCTTCTTCACCGCGGCGACGAAGTCCTTCACGTCCTTGCCGGTCAGGTCCAGCGGGCCGATATTGGCGTCCTGGAACTTGCCCACGCCGATGGCCAGCACGTAGAGCTTGGGCTTGCGGTCGCCGCTGGGCGCGGCGGCCGCGGGCCGGGCGGGTGCTGCGGCCACCGGCGCCGCAGGGGTGGCTGGAGGCGGGGTGGCAGCCGCCGGCGCTGCCGCCGCCGTGGCGGCCGCAGACAGGAAGCCATCCACCGTCTGCGCGCCGCCACCCGGCCACTCGACGACGTAGTTGGCCGGCGCCGAACGCCCATGCTGGTTCTCGGCCAGCAGCGTCAGCGTGCTGGGCTGGCCGGCAAAGCTGACGCGCAGCTCGGCCTCGCCGGCGGCGTTCGGCGCGCCCTGCGCCTGCACCTGGGCCGGCCGTCCTTCGGCACGCGCCACCAGCGCGGTGATCGGCGCATCGGGCTGGGTGCGCAGCCGCACCCGCAGCACCATGCTCGTGCCGCTGCCCTTCAGTTCCGTCGGGCCCACCACTTCCAGTACCGGCGGCAGCGCCTGCGCGAGGTTGATCTCGGGTTCCGCGGCGCGGTTGGACGCGGCATTGGCCAGGCGCAGCGCCTCGGCGCCGTCCTGGGCCGCCAGCAGCTTGTCGATGACGTCCGGCCGGTACAGGCGGGCGCGCAGCGAGCGCAGCGGGAAGAAGTCGGGCCGCACGGCGGCGCCGCGGTTGACGTGCCAGCCAAGCAGCTCTTCGGCGCCGGCGGCGGCATCGAAATGGCCGGCCGGTGTCCAGAGCACCCAGCGACGCTGGTCGCCGTGCAGCAGCAAGGCCATCAGTTCCTCGCCGTCGCGGGCACGGTACCAGCGCACGGCGCCGTCCTGCCCGGCGGTGACGATGAGCTTGCCGTCGACGCTCTGGTTCACCGCCCACACCACGGCCGGCGTGCGCTTGTTCCACAGCGGCTTGCCCGAAGCGTCGAAGTTCCACAGGCGCTCGTCGGTGCCCAGCGCGAAGCTGCGGCCGTCAGGCGCGATGGCCAGGCTGCGCGAGGTCTCGAGCGGCCCCACCGGCAGCGCCTGGCCGTTCAGCGTCGGCCCGCGGCTGTTCTCCCAGGCGTCCAGCTTGAGGCCCGGGGCCTCCAGGCGCGGCGCCAGCCAGCCGGCGTCACCGCCCTCGGCGGGACGCGTGGCGCGCGTGCCGAGGTCGAACTCGAACAGGGGCTGCTTGTACGCGTACCAGTAGCGCACCTTGTACGCGTCGGCCGAGATGCGGAAGTGGCGCGCGAGCGAGTTGAAGCCCGCCACCGGTGCCCCGGTGCGTCGCTGCACCTGGGCCTGGTGATCGACCACGCCCCAGGCAGGTTCGGCGCTGACGAAGATCACGCGCTGCTTGGGCAACGTGCTGATGGCCAGCACCGAAGCACCGGCCGCCGGTCGGTCGGTGAATCGGTTGAAGTCGGCGCGCGGCCAGCCGCGCAGCATCCACGACGAGCCGTTGCGGTGCGAGCCGCCGCCCCAGAGCTCGCTGCCATCGCTGCTCCAGGCCAGGCTGGAGAAGGCGCCCGGGCCGGCGTCGCCGACGTTGGGCTGGGCGACCTTGGAGAGGTCGCGCGAGTTCAGCACCTCCACCGTGGGGCTGTCCTCGTAGCCCAGGGCCAGCAGCTGGCCATCGGGCGAATAGCGGGCCTGGGCGATGAGCTTGCCGCCTTGCGGGCGGCCGCCGCCGGCCATCTTGATGCGGCCCTGGTCGAGGTTGTAGATGCGCAGCCTGCCGTCGGCACCGCCGGCGGCCAGTTGCCGGCCATCGGGGCGGAAATCGAGCGCGTAGATGCTGTCGGCGACGTCGGTGTCCTGGCCCAGCGCGGCGCCGTTGGCGAAATCAAAGGTGCGCACGCCGCCGTTGCCGCCCAGGCCCGCGGCCAGCACGCGGCCGTCGGGCGAGAGCGCCAGCGTCACCACCGAGGCCTGCACGCCCGTGGCGATGCGGCGCACGAGCGCGCCGCTGGCGCGGTCGAAGACATAGATGCTGCTGCTGCCGTCCCAGGCACGGCCGGTGTTGCCGGCCACGGCCACGGTGCTGCCGTCGGCCGACATCACCACGGCCTGCAGGCGGCCCTCGGCACCCTCGCCGATGGGCACGCGCAGCACCGGGCCGGGCGCCGCCGCCAGCACGTCCCAGACACGCGCCGTCTTGTCGTCGGACGCCGTGACGGCCCAGCGGCCCGAGGCGTCGGTGGCCACGGCGCGCACGACATTGACATGCATGCCGGCTTCCACGCGCAGCAAGGGTGCGGCCGGCGGCTCGGCGGCACCCGCCGCAGCGCTGACGATGAGCAGCCAAGCAGCGCCCAGCACCATCAACACACGGGCGATCAGGGGCTGGGCAGGGCGATGCATCGCGCGGTCTCCGGGCGGGGCCGATCAGCGGCCGGTGATGGGGATGTTGGCGAAGGTGAAGGTCTGCTTCTCACCGTCGGTGCCGACACGGGCGCCGATGCGCACTTCCATGCGCTTGATGCTCAGCAGGGCTTCGGGCACGTTGTAGTAGTGGAAGAGGATGACGGGCGCCGCGTCGGCCAGGAGGTCGAAGTTGATCTCGTGGTTGGCACCGGACTTGTAGAGCGTGTGCTCGCCCAGGCGCAGCGAGTACAGCTTGGTGCGGCTGCTGTCTTCGCCCAGCAACTGGGTCTCGTCGGCCTCGACCGACACCTTGGCGTCCTGGCCCATGCGGTTGTGCACCTTGAGCTCGCAGATGACATGCGAGCGGTCGGTGCCGCGGCAGCGCTGCACGCTGACGGCCAGGCGGTTGCCCGTGGCGGCGGCGGCCGGCGCGGCCGGCGCGGTGCCGTTGACCACGCCCACGGGCAGGTCGCCCGCCGGCGGCAGCGCCGGCCGCGGCGGCGCTGCCACGGGCGGGGGCGGCGGCGAAGGCATCACGGTGGGAGCCGGCAGGGCGGGCGGCGTGTAGGGGGCGGCGGCCGGCGGCGGCGGGGCAGCCGGGCGCTCGGGCAGCTGCGACAGCGTGTTCGTGACGTCGCTGACGTACGGGTCCATGCAGGCGGTGGTCTGCAGGTTCGAACCGGCCATGACGTTGGTGGCGACGTCCATGAAGCGGTCGACGTCGCGGTGCTCCAGAGTCACCATGCGACGCTGGCCATTGGGCAGCGTGATGATGACCTGCAGGCGACCTTCGGGCGTGGTCTTGATGTCGAGCCGCGCACCGGACATCGTGCAGGCGCCGCGGATCAGCAGCATGGCGTTGTCGGCATCGGCGGGCGCCGCATGGGCCGAACCGATCACGAGGGCCATCGCGCCCAGCGCGACACGAATCTTGTTCATCTCTGCTCTCCGAATGGACCGGGCCCGGCCGACTGCGCGGCCTGCGGGGGAACCCTCGGCGGGAATATAGGCCCATCGCGAGGGCGACCGTGCGGCAGATGACGCGAATGCAAGCATCACGCCGACACCCTCACGGTACGGGTCTGCCCCGGGGCCCCACATCCCGCAGAGGAAGGAGAACGATGCGCCGGCGCCACGCGGCGGCCGGCCCGTGTGGCCTATGCCGCCGGGCGACCCTCGCCCACGTCCACGTAGGACCAGGCCTCGCGCATGAAGGGGTGCCGCAGGTAGTTGCGCACCCAGGGCTGCACCAGATCGGGCATCAGGTTGTGCAGGTGCACCTTGTAGGGCATGTAGGCCACGAGCAGGTTCTTGGCCTGGCGCAGCAAGGCCTCGCGCTCGGGGCCGTCGGGCAGCAGCCGCTGGCGTTCGAACAGGCGGTCGAAGGCTGGCAGGCTGAAGCGCGGGTCGTTGGCCTCGCTGGCGTTGGGGCCATAGGCGATGGACAGGAAGAAGCCGCCGTCGGGCGAGCCGGCCGTCCACTGGTAGCCCCAGATCATCATCGTGCCGGCGCGGCTCTTCTTCAGCAGCTCGGGCCAGCTGGCGGGCTCGAAGGCGATGCGCAGGCCGATGGCGTCCATCGCGCGCTTCCACTGCTCGTTGATGCGGCGGTCGCGCAGCGTCGGCGTGCAGGAGCGCACCAGCCGCAGCGGTGCGCCGTCGGGCTGTTCGCGCCAGCCGTCACCGTCGCGGTCGACATAGCCGTAGGTGTCGAGCAGCGCACGCGCACGGGCGAGGTCGAACGCGCTCATCTCGCTGCGGTAGCTGGCGTCGTAGCCCGAGCAGTGCGGCGGCACCACGCTCTGCGCCGGCACGCCGAAGCCGCCGAAGATCTGCTGCCGGTAGGACTCGCCGTCCAGCGCCAGCCCGATGGCGCGCCGCAGCGCCACTTTCTCGGGCGTGTAGCCGCCCACCAGCGGGTGCTCCATGAAGAAGAAGCTCATCACGATGTCCGGCTGCAGCTGGGTCTGCAGCCGGATGCCGCGCCGGGCCAGGAAAGGCGCCAGCGTGCCGCCGGGCGCGGCCAGGCCGCGGTAGGCGCCCGGCACCTCCAGCAGGTCGTGCGCGCCCTCCAGGAACGCCAGCCAGCGCGGCTGGTCCTCCTCGATGATGTCCACCACCACGCGGTCCACCAGCGGCAGCGTGCGCCCCCGCAGCTGCGCGGCGATGCGCTGGGCGACGGGGTCGGCCGCCGGCGTGCCCTCGTAGCGCACGCCGCGCCAGCTGGGTGATCGTTCCAGTTCCAGGCGCGAGCCGCGGCGCCAGCGTGTCAGGCGGAAGGGGCCGGTGCCGACGGGATGCGCACCGATGTCGTCGCCCCAGGCTTCCACCACCTCGCGCGCCACGGCGCCCATCTGCACGGCGTCGGCCAGGCGCCAGAGGAAACGCGGGTCGGGCACGCCCAGCGTGATGCGGAAGGTGTAGCGGTCCAGCGCGCGGATGCCTTCGACCTCGGCGTCGTAGTCGAAGGGCTGGCGGGTCTTCAGCGCCTTCTCGCGCAGCTCGCTCAGGCCGGGCAGCTTGAGGCTCTCGAAGATGTACAGGTCGCTGGAGTTCCAGCGCGGGTCGTAGAAGCGCTTGAGGGCGTAGACGTGGTCCTGCGCCACCAGCTCGCGCGGCCGCCCCTGGAAGGCGGGGTCGTCGCTGAAGAAGATGCCGGGCTTCAGGCGCACCGTGAAGACGCGCCCGTCGGCGCTGACCTCGGGCATGGCCGCGGCGGTGGCCAGCTGCAGCTTCACCGGTCGCGCCAGGTAGTCGTAGGTGAGCGGTGCCTCGAAGATGTTGGCCAGCACGCCCAGCGTGTTGCCGTCGCTGTTGGTCTGCGGGGGGTCGAAGCTGGTCTCGGCCGACCTGAAGGCGATGCGCAAGGTCCGCGGCGAGGGCCGCGCCGTCGAGGCGGCAGCAACCGCCCAGGGCGCCGCGGCCAGGCCCGCGAGCACGGGGCGTCTGCGCATCGCCGGCGGTGTCAGGCCTGCGGTTTGAGCGAGTTGTCGATGTCCAGGAACTGCCAGTACTCGTTCCAGAACAGCGGCCGCCGGTAGCCGATGACCCAGGGGTGGGCCATGTCGTTGTAGTAGCGGTGGCAGTGGTGCTTGTAGGGCATGTAGACCACCGCCAGGCGCTTGGCCTCCTCGAACAGCGCCAGCCGTTCGGGGCTGTCGGGCATGGCCCCCAGGCGGTCGTACAGCTCGTCGAACTTGGGCAGCTTGAAGCGCGCGAAGTTCTGGCCGCCGATCTGCCGGCTGTCGTAGCGCGCCAGCGAACCCAGGCTGTCGAAGCCGGCGCCGCTGCCGCCCAGTCCCCACATCATCAGCTTCCCGGCGCGGCCGGCCTTCAGGTTCTCGGGCCACTTGGCCGGCACGAACTCGATGCGGATGTTCAGCGCGTTCATGTCGCGCCGCCATTGCTCGTCGAGCTGGCGCGACTGCTGGTCGGGCTGCGTCGACTTCCGCAGCAGCAGCGGGCTGCCGTCGGGCATCTCGCGGTAGCCGTCGCCGTCCTTGTCGGCGTAGCCGAACATGTCCAGCAGCGCCTTGGCGCGCGGCAGGTTGTACTCGCCGTTCTCGCTGCGGAAGGTGTTGTTGAAGGCGTAGCTGTGCGGCAGCACGGGCGACTGCGCCGTGATGGCCTGGCCACGGCGCACGAGGCGGATCTCGCGCTCGACGTCCAACCCCAGCCCGATGGCGCGACGCAGCGCCACCTTCTCGGGCGTGTAGCCGCCGACCGTCGGGTCCTCCATGTTGAAGTAGGTGTAGGCCGAGTCCGAGCGCACCACGCGCCAGCCCTGGATGCCCTGGCGCGCCAGGCCGGGCAGCACCTTGCCGCCGGGCATGGCCTTGTCGATGAACTCGGGCGGGACCTCCTCGATGAGGTCGCTGCCCTTCTGCAGGAAGGACAGCCAGCGCGGTTGCTGCTCCTCGATGATGGAGACCTCCACGCGGTCCACCAGCGGCAGCCGCTTGCCCTTCAGCCGCGCCGCCAGCGCCTGGCCGTAGGCGTCGTCGGCGGCGGGCTCGGCGTCCCACAGCACCTCGCGGAATTCGGGGTTGCGCTCCAGCACGATGAGCGAGCTGCGGCGCCACTGCACCAGCTTGAACGGACCCGTGCCCACCGGGTGCGCCGGAATGTCGGCGCCGTAGAACTCCACCACCTCGCGCGCCACGGCGCCGAAGAGGTCGCTCGCGGCCCAGCTGCTGATGTGGCGCGGGTCCGGGTCCTTCATCTTCACCTGGAAGGTGTAGCGGTCCAGCGTGCGCAGGCCCTCGATGGGCGTGTCGAAGTCGAACTTGCCGCTGGCCAGGGCCTTCTTGTGCAGGTCGTTGAGGCCCAGGATCTCCTGCACCTCGATGCCGCCCCACACCGGGCTCTTGTTCTTCGGGTCGGCGAAGCGCTTGAGCGAGTAGACGTAGTCCTCGGCCACCAGCTCGCGCTTCTGGCCCTTGAAGGCCGGGTCGCTCATGAAGAAGATGCCCGGCCGCACCTTGAAGGTCCAGGTGCGGTAGTCGTCGCTGTGCACGGGCATGCCGTCGGCGGTGAGCGGCTTGATCTTCGCCGGCCGCGCCAGATGGTCGTACTGGTACAGGCACTCGAAGATGTGCGGGGTGATGGTGCGCGAGTAGAGGTCGTTCACCTGCGCCGGGTCGAAGCCGGTCTCGGCGATGCGGAAGGCGTAGCGCAGCACCTTCTTCTGCGAAGCCACCGTGGCGGCGACGGCGGCCTTCTCGGTGGCCGAGAGCGCGGCGCCGGACAGCGGGACGAGGGCCAGGCCCAGGGCGGCCTGGCGGCGGTTCAGGCGGTCGGTCATGTCAGGAAGCCCTCCGGCGGCGGCGCTGTTCATCGGTGTCGACATCGACGTACTTGAAGAACTCGCGCACGAACAGGTTGCGGTGGTAGCCCACCACCCAGGGGTGGGCGAGGTCGGTGAAGTAGCGGTGCACGTGCACCTTGTACGGCATCCAGGCCACCAGCATGCGGTTGGCCTGGTACATCACTGCCTTGCGCTCGGGGCCGTCGGGCATGGCGCGCTGCTTCTCGTACAGGGCGTTGTAGGCCGGCAGGTCGAAGCGGGCATGGTTGGCCTGGCCCTTGTTGGGGCCGTAGCCCAGGCTGAGGAAGGTGTCGGCGTCAGGCGCGCCGGCGCTCCAGCCCACACCCCACATCATCAGCTTGCCGGCGCGGCTGGCCTTCAGGTGCTCGGGCCACTTGGCGACGTTGAACTCGATGCGCACGCCCAGGGCGTCCATGTTGCGCTTCCACTGCTCGGCCAGCTGGCGCATCTCCTGATCGGGGCTGGTGGCGTAGTTCAGCACCAGCGCGCTGCCGTCGGGCTGGTCGCGCCAGCCGTCGCCGTCCCGGTCGACGTAGCCATGCATGTCCAGCAGCGCCTTGGCGCGCGCCAGGCTGAACTGGCTCATCTCGCTCTTGAAAGCCGGGTCGTAGGGCCAGGTCTGCGGCGCGATCACGCCCTGCGCGGGGATGGCCTGGTTGCGCCGCGTCAGCCGGATCTCGCGCTCCAGGTCCACCGCCAGGCTGATGGCGCGGCGCAGCGCCACCTTGTGCGGCTCGTAACCGCCCACCACCGGATGCTCCATCGCGAAGTAGGACACCGAGACGTCGGCGCGCAGGTAGCGGTCGAGGACGATGCCGCGCTTGGCCAGGTCGGCCGACAGGCGGCCGTTCGGCACCACCTTCTCGGCGAAGTCGTTGGGCAGCCGCTCCAGCGTGTCGTGCTCCTCGTTCAGGAAGGCCAGGTAGCGCGGCTGCGGCTCTTCGATGATGGCGATGGCCACCCGGTCCACCAACGGCAGCCGCCGGCCCTTGAGCTTGGCGGCGTCGGCGGCCAGCCGGGCATCGCCGGGCGGCGCTTCCTCGTCGTAGAACACCTCGCGGTAGCCCGGGTTCTTCTCCAGCACGATGCGCGCGCTGCGCCGCCACTCGCCCAGCTTGAACGGCCCGGTGCCCACCGGGTGCTCGCCGATCTTGTCACCGTAGAACTCCACCACCTCGCGCGCCACCGCGCCGGTGAGGCTGCCGTCGGTGAAGACCTGCAGGAAGCGCGGGTTGGACTCCGCCAGCTTGACCTCGAAGGTGTAGCGGTCCAGCGCGCGCAGGCCTTCCACCGGCGTGTCGTACTCGAAGGGCTTCTTCTCGTTCAGCAGCCGGGTGCGCAACTCCGACAGGCCCAGGATCTTCGCGTTCTGGAACAGGTAGAGCTTGCCGCTCTTCCAGCGCGGGTCGTAGTGGCGCTTGATCGCGTAGACGTAGTCCTCGGCCACCAGTTCGCGCCTGCGGCCCTGGAAAGCCGGGTCGTCGGCGAAGTGGATGCCCGGCCGGATGCGGAAGGTGAAGGTGCGGAAATCGGCCGAGACCTCGGGCATCGCCGCCGCGGTGTTGGGCCGCATGCGCACGGGCTTGGCGAGGAAGGCGTACTCCAGCGGCGCTTCGAAGATGCCCACCACCACGGTGTTGGAGTACAGGTCGGTGACCTGGGCAGGGTCGAAGCCCGACTCGGCGATCAGGAACGCGGTGCGCAGTTCCTTTGCAGGCGCCTGCTGCGCTTGAGCCGGCGCCAGCAGGGCAAGCAGGCCCGCCGCACAGGCGAGCGCACGGCCGAGGACCGGGAACAGGGAGATCATGGACGGCGGACAGCGGAATGCCAATGGCACGAAAGCTGCTGAGTCTAGGGGCGGCGGGCCGGCCACCGACAGGGTGAACCCCCGCACCCGAGCGGGGAAAGCCCCGCCGGAAGGGGGCGACGGCCGCCCCTACACTCGCCCATCCCGAAAAACAGGCCCGCGGCCACGAGCCGCGGCCCACGGAGCAGTTCCCGCATGGCCGCATACCTGATACGGCGCCTCTGGCAGATGATCCCCACGCTGGCCGGCGTCATCCTGCTCGTCTTCTTCCTCTTCAAGTACTTCGGCGGCGACCCCGCGGAAGTGCTGGCCGGCATGAACGCCACGCAGGAGCAGGTGAAGGCCATCCGCCAGACCCTGGGCCTGGACGAGCCGATCTGGGTGCAGCTGTGGATCTTCGTCAAGCAGGTGGCCACCTTCGACTGGGGCAAGAGCTGGGCCACGAACGAGGCCGTGAGCAACCTCTTCGCCACGCGGCTGCCGGCCTCGCTGACGGTGATGATCCCCATCCTCGTGCTGGACGCGATGCTGGCGCTGCCCATCGCGATGTGGGTGGCCTACCGCCGCGGCAGCCTGACCGACCGCATGATCATGGTGACCACCACCGTGGCGCTGTCGATCAGCTTCCTCGTCTACGTCATCGTCGGCCAGTACGTGTTCGGCTTCCAGCTCGGCTGGTTCCCGGTGCAGGGCTGGAGCGACAGCCTGTGGACCAACCTGAGCACCTACGTGGCCTTGCCCGTGATGCTGACGGTGTTCGTGGGCATCGCGCCGCAGACGCGGCTGTACCGCAGCTTCTTCCTCGATGAACTGGGCCAGGACTACGTGCGCACCGCGCGTGCCAAGGGCATGACCGAAGGCGTGGTGCTGTTCCGCCACGTGATGCGCAACGCGCTCATCCCCATCATCACCAACATCGGCATGCAGCTGCCCGGCATCTTCGTCGGCAGCTTCCTGATCGAGACCTTCTTCTCCATCCCCGGCCTGGGCCGCGAGGTGCTGCTGGCGGTGAACCGCAGCGACTTCCCCGTCATCCAGGCCACGACCATCTACCTCGCCGTGCTGACCATGGTCATCAACCTGCTGACCGACGTGGCCTACAAGCTGGCCGACCCGCGCGTGGTGCTGAAATGAACACGGTCACCCTCTCCGCCGACGGCGCCGCCGCCGACGCGCAACAGAAGAGCGAAGGCGTCTGGCACGCCGCCTGGCGCCGCTTCAAGGCCGACCGCGTCGGCCTGTACGCCAGCTTCGTGGTGCTGTTCTTCGCACTGCTGATCGTGCTGTCGGCCACCGGCCTGGTCGCCGCGAACTGGCAGAAGGAAGTGGGCGTGCCCAACACGCCACCGACGCTGCTGGGGCCCGGCGCGGCGCAGGCCACCAGCGCGGTGGAGGGCCCCAAGGGCCCGAACGTGGACCTGTCCGACATCGACCCGCTGGCGCCACGCTACAAGGAGTGGGAAGAACGGGCGAAGCAGTTCCAGACCCTGGAGGAGCCACGCGCCGAGACCCTGCCCTTCGGCGGCGACCGGCTCGGGCGCGACGTGCTGGCCAAGGCCATCAAGGGCACCGAGGTCTCGGTCTTCGTGGGCGTGGCCGCGGCGCTGGTGGCCGCGCTCATCGGCACCGTGCTGGGCGCCCTCGGCGGCTTCTTCGGCGGCAAGGTGGGTGACGGGCTGGAGTGGCTCTACAACGTCTTCGAGAGCATCCCCAACATCCTGCTGATCTTCGCCTTCGCGGCGGCGCTGAAGACGCGCGGCGTGGAGACGGTGGTCATCATCCTGGCGCTCACCGGCTGGACGGGCATGTACCGCCAGGTGCGCGCCGAGTTCATCAAGCACAGCACGCGCGAGTACGTGCGCAGCGCCGAGGCCATCGGCGCCAGCACGCTCAGCCGCATGTTCAGGCACATCCTGCCCAACGTCAGCCACGTGGTGCTGGTGCGCGTGAGCCTGCTCACGGTGGGCTTCATCAAGGCCGAGGTGATCCTGTCTTACCTGGGCATCGGCGTGCGCGTGGACCAGGTCTCCTGGGGTTCGATGCTGGCCGAGGCGCAGGCCGAGCTGATCCTGGGCTTCTGGTGGCAGCTGGCCACCGCGACGCTGTTCATGGCGGTCTTCGTCACCGCCTTCTCGCTGATGACGGACGCGCTGCGCGACGCGCTCGATCCCAAGCTGCGCGGTCTGGAGTGAGCGCGATGTTGCTGAGCATTCAAGACCTGAAGGTCGCCTTCCGCATGGGCAAGGGCGTGCTGGCCGAGGCCGTCAAGGGCGTGAGCTTCGACGTGCCCGCCAACACCACGGTGGCGCTGGTCGGCGAATCGGGCTCCGGCAAGAGCGTCACCGCCATGAGCGTGCTGAACCTGCTGCCCGAGAACGCCGTGCGCAGCGGGCGCATCCTCTGGGAAGGGCGCGACCTGCTGCAGGCCGACCTGGGCACGCTGCAGGCCATGCGCGGCAAGGACGTCGCCTGCGTCTTCCAGGACCCGATGAGCTCGCTCAACCCGGTGTTCAACGTCGGCAAGCAGCTGTGCGAACCGCTGATGAAGCACCTGAAGCTGAGCAAGGCGCAGGCGATGGTGCGCGCCGAGGAGCTGCTCAACGAAGTGGGCATCCCCGAACCGAAGCGCCGGCTGGGCAGCTACCCGCACGAGATGTCCGGCGGCCAGCAGCAGCGCGTGATGATCGCCACCGCGCTGGCCTGCGAACCCCAGCTGCTGATCGCCGACGAACCCACCACGGCGCTGGACGTGACCATCCAGCGCCAGATCCTGGAGCTGCTGGCGCGGCTGAAGGAGCAGCACAAGATGAGCGTGCTCTTCATCAGCCATGACCTGGGCCTGGTGGGCGAGATCGCCGACAGCGTGGTGGTGATGCGCCACGGCCAGATCCGCGAGCAGGGCCTGGTGCGCGACATCTTCGAGGCGCCGAAGGACGACTACACCCGGGCCCTGCTGGCCTGCCGCCCCAGCCTGGAAGGCAATCCGGCGCGGCTGATGGTGATCGACGACCACATTGCCGGGCGCAACGTCCAAGGCGATGCCAAGGCCAAGGACCCGGACGCCCCCGTGGTGCTGCAGGTGCGCTCGCTGGCCAAGAGCTTCTGGCTGCGCAGCGGGCTCTTCGGCAAGCGCGAGTTCAAGGCCGTGCAGGACGTGAACTTCCAGCTGCGCAAGGGCCACACCCTGGGCGTGGTGGGCGAGAGCGGCAGCGGCAAGACGACCATGGGCTTGACGCTGCTGCGCCTGCACGAGCCTACCGGCGGCGAGGTGATCTTCGACGGCAAGAACCTGCTGAAGCTCTCTTCGGCCGAGCGCCAGGCCATGCGCCGGCGCATCCAGATCGTCTTCCAGAACCCGTACGCCAGCCTCAATCCGCGCTTCACCATCGGACAGACGCTGGTGGAGCCGATGGCCATCCACGGCATCGGCCAGGACCTCGCCGAGCGCGAGCAGCGCGCGCGCAGCCTGCTGGAGAAGGTGGGCCTGGACGGCCGCGCCTTCGGCAAGTACCCGCACGAGTTCTCGGGCGGCCAGCGCCAGCGCGTGGCCATCGCGCGCTGCCTCACGCTCAACCCCGAGGTGCTGGTGCTGGACGAGGCCGTGAGCGCGCTCGACGTCTCCGTGCAGGCCCAGGTGCTGAACCTGCTGAAGGACCTGCAGGACGAGTTCGGCCTCAGCTACGTCTTCATCAGCCACGACCTGGCGGTGGTGCGCTTCATCAGCGACGAGGTGCTGGTGATGAAGGACGGCCAGGTGGTGGAGCAGGCCAGTGCAGCCCGGATCCTGGCGGCGCCCCAGCAGGACTACACGAAGCGGCTGCTGGCGGCCGTGCCACGTGGCTACCGCGCGGCTGCCTGACTCTCGCCAGGCAGCCTAGAGATCCCCCGGGATCGTCTCGTCCACGATCCGCTTCAACTCGGCCTGCATCTCCTGCCTGCCGATGTGGGCAGCGAAGTACTCGCTCACTGCGATGTGGTGCGCCACGTCGCGCAGCGTGAGGGGCCGGCTCACCGGCCACGCGGCGAAGTTGTCCTCGGCCAGGCGCAGCGTGCGCTCCACCATGGCCTCGTCGCCCCCCAGCACCTGCGCGACGATGCGCCGGTACAGCGCCCGCCCGGTCAGCGCGGGCTCGGCGGCGCGCAGCGTCCCGGCCAGGGCCAGCAACTCGCGGCAGCGCCGGGCGACATAGCGGCGCTCGCGCCAGGCGCCCACCCAGGCACCGAGGGTGCCGTCGCCGTGCCCGCGGCGGGAAAGGGACTTGAAGTTGTCGGCCATCGGCATGCGCGTCTCCGGGGTCGGCCCCTGAATCTGCGACGGGTGCCGGTGCGAGGTGTACGGGCCGGCGCCGCGCGCATTCCACCCGCCGCGCGCAGGCACAGGCCGCCGGCCACAGAGGCGGCCACCGGCCGGCAGATACATCCGTGCACAGATCGGCGAGACAGATGCCGCGGGGCCCACGCCGGCGGCGGCTCAACCCGGCGCCGAAGCAGCCGACAACCCTGGCATGCGGGCCCGGCAAGGGGCCGGCTCGCACCCTTGAACCTGGAGCATCCCATGCACCTGATCCGCCGCAGCGTCCTGCTGCTGACCGCAGCCTGCATCAGCGGGCTCGCCTTCGCCGCCGACGAGCGCGGCAGTCGCGACGAAGCCAAGGCGCTGGTCGACGCCGCCATCGAGCACATCAAGAAGGTCGGCGCCGACAAGGCCTACAAGGACTTCACCACCGACAAGGCCTCCTGGACCAAGAAGGACCTGTACGTCATGGTCTACGACGCCAAGGGCGTTGCGGTGGCCCACGGCAGCAACGAGAAGCTGGTCGGCAAGGACATGACGGCGGTGAAGGACGCCAACGGCGTGGCCATCGTGAACGGGATGATCGCGCTCGCCTCCAAGGGCGGCGGCTGGTTCGACTACGACTGGCCCGATCCGCTGACGAAGAAGATCATGCCCAAGAGCACCTACGCCAAGAAGCAGCCCAACGGCGAAGGCTTCGTCGGCGTCGGCGTCTACCGCTGAGCCGGCGCACGCACGAGGAGTCCGATCCATGCGTGAGATCCTGCGCAATGCCTCCATCGGCCTGAAGGTCTCGCTGGCGCCGGCCTTCGCCATCGCCTGCCTGGTCATCGTCGCCGGCCTGGGGTGGTGGGCCAATCGCGTGCTCACCACCGAACTGAAGGAAGTGGGTGGCGCCGGTCTCACGCGCATCGTCGACGCGCAGGCCTATGCGCGCCAGCTCACCGAGTTGCACCAGGCCGTCTACCAGAGCATCGCCTGGGAGGCCGTGGGCCAGCGTGCCGACAGGATCAAGGCCTTCGACGAGGCGCTGCTGTCGCAGTTGAAGGCTTTCCAGGCCACGCTGAAAGGCGCGGCCGCGGCCGGCTCGCTCGGCGACTCGCAGCGTGAAGCCATGGCTGCCATCGCCAAGGGCTTCGAAACCTACGCCAAGGTGGCCGCCGACACGGTGGACATCAAGAGCGCCGGCGTGGCCACCGCCGCCAGCTACGTCATCACGCTGGACGGCGAGTACCGCAAGAGCCTGGACCAGCTGCAGAAGTTCGTGAAGGGCGAGGTCGAGGCCACCAGCGCCGGCGTGGAGGCGGCCACGACGCTGGCCACGCGCAACAGCGGCGTCGTCGCCGCCGTGTCGACGGGCGCGCTGGTCCTGGCGGCGCTGCTGGCCTTCACGCTGAGCCGTGCCATCACGGTGCCGCTGACCGAGGCCGCCCGGCTGGCCGGCCGGCTCGCCCAGGGCGACCTCAGCGAGCGCACGGCAGCGGCCTCGACCGACGCCACCGGCCGCGTGCTGGCAGCGCTGGGCGAGGTGGCCGGCAACCTGAACGGCATCGTCGCCGACGTGCGACGCACGGCCGACGAGATCAGCACCGCTTCCGGCGAGATCGCCAGCGGCAACAGCGATCTCTCGGCGCGCACCGAAAGCACGGCGTCCTCGCTGCAGCAGGCCGCGGCGTCCATCGAGGAGCTGTCCGCCACGCTGCACACCAGCGCGGACAACGCCCGCACCGCCAACACGCTGGCTCAGGATGCCACGCGGGCGGCCCGCGAGGGCGGCGCCATCGTGGCCGACGTGGTGCGCACCATGGACGCCATCAACACGCAGGCCAAGAAGATCGGCGAGATCATCGGCACCATCGACGGCATCGCCTTCCAGACCAACATCCTGGCGCTCAACGCGGCCGTGGAGGCAGCGCGCGCCGGCGAGCACGGCCGCGGCTTCAGCGTCGTGGCCAGCGAGGTGCGCACGCTGGCCCAACGCTCGGGCGCCGCGGCGCGCGAGATCCGCACGCTGATCGGCAGCTCGGTCGAGCAGATCGACGGCGGCGTGGGCAAGGTGCAGGCGGCCGGGCAGTCCATGCAGCGCATCGTCGGCGCCATCGAACGCGTCTCGCAGACGGTGGACGACATCTCACGCGCCACCTCCGAGCAGGCCAACGGCATCGCCCAGGTCAACCAGACGGTGGCCGAGATGGACCGCTCGACGCAGCAGAACGCCGCCATGGTGGAAGAGGCCAGCGCGGCCACCGAGTCGCTGCGCCAGCAGTCGGTGCGCCTCGTGGAACTGCTGACGCGATTCAGAACGGCCTGAAGCTTCTCATGCCCCCCGCGGGGAGCGGGCCCGGCGCAGCCCGGGCCTGGCGGCGCCCTCAGGCCGGCTTGCAGGCCCCGGCCACGGGCACCACCACCAGCGGCCAGGGTCGCGGCGCGGCGCTGGCGGCGTCCTCGGCGGCACGGCTGGCGCTGAGCGAGCAGCGGCCCTGGCTGAAGTGCTGCTGCACCTCGTAGCGATAGCCCGGCTCCAGCTCCAGGCGCGCCACGTTCACGCAGCGCCAGCGCAGCGGGCCACCGAACTCCTGGCCCTCGCTGTGCGCGCGCAGGAACACCGGCGTGCCGGCCGGCACGCGGCTCGTCTTGCCCTCGGGCGACACCAGGTTCACCACGCCGAGCGAGCCCAGACGCGAGCGGCACTGGGCGTCGCCGAAAGCGACGAACGAGGCGCCGTGGCTGAGCAAGGCCGGCGATTGGCCGCGCGTGACCGTCAAGGGCACCGCAGCCACGCCGGGCGGCGGCACGTAGGTGGCCGCACAGCCGGCCAGCAACGCGGCCACGGCTGCGGCGGCGGCGGCCGCCTCAGAGCGCCGCACGGGTGGCACCTGGCCGCCCGGCCAGCAGCGCGGCCGTGAAGGCAGGGTCGGCGAAGAGCTGACGGATCGCCTCGCGCAGCGCCTGGTCGAGCACCTCGCGAGCGCGCTCGCCGGTGACGAGCTGCAGATCGGTGTTCAGGCCCTCGGCCGCGATGCGCCGCTCGTAGCCGCCATGGCCGCCCGCGGCCGGCACGCGGACCACGAAGGCGACATCGGCCGCGGCCTCGGCCGAGACCGTGAAGACCTTGAAGCGGCTCATGAAGCTGGCCAGCTCCAGCTGCACCTGCACCGCACCGGCCGCGCCCGGAACCCCGAAGCCGCGGGCGCGCAGCTCGGTCTCGACGGCGCGCTGCACGGTGGCGGGCACGTCCTCGGCTGCGCGGATGGGCGCCAGCGCCACGTCGCGGGCGTTGCGCTTCGTGCCGACGCGCGACTTGTCGGGCCGCAGGTCGGTGACGCTGACGGTCACCGGCACACCGGCGGCGGCGGGCAGCACGGCCGTGCCCGGTGCCGGGCTGTACTGGATGTGGATGCTCTCGGGCGTCAGGGCGCAGCCACCGAGGGCGGCGGCGGCCAGCAGGGACCCAAGGATGCGGCTTCTCTGCACGGGGCCTCCAGGGGCCGCGCGGGCGGCGCGGCGGCAGGTGATGGACAGGGCCGCCAGCTTGCGCCGCCGGCGCCGCCGGCGCATCCACACACCGGCCGACGTGCGGCCCTAGGCCCGCGGCTTCGCGCCCGCCAGCACGCGCAGCAGCTCGGCTTCCAGCACCGGCTTGCCGATGAAGCCGTCCATGCCGGCGGCCTCGGCCTGCTGGCGGTCGTGCTCCAGCACGGCGGCGGTGAGGGCGTAGACGGGCAGCGCCGCCGTGCGCGCGTCATCGCGCAGCCGACGCGTGGCCGCCAGGCCGTCCATGCCCGGCATGTGCAGGTCCATCAGCACGGCATGCAGCTGGCCGGCATGGCGCTGCGCCAGCTGCACGGCCTGCTCGCCGTCTTCGGCCTCCAGGACCTCGGCGCCCAGCCGCCGCAGCATGGCGCCGACGATCAGCATGTTCACGGGGTTGTCCTCGGCCACCAGCACCCGCCGGCCCGCCAGCCCCGAGACCGACGCCCGGGCCGACGCAAGGTCGGCAGGCAGGGCCACGGGCTCCAGCCGCAGCTCGGCCCAGAAGGTGCTGCCGCTGACGCCGTCGCTGTCCACGCCCACCTCGCCACCCATGCGCCGCGCCAGCTCGCGACAGATGGACAGCCCCAGCCCCGTGCCGCCATAGCGCCGCGTGGTGGAGCTGTCGGCCTGCGCGAAGGGCAGGAAGATGCGCTCGCGCACCTCGGGCTGCACGCCCACGCCGCTGTCGGTGACGGCCAGCCGCACGGTGCCTGCGCCGAGTGGCGACATCGTCAGCCCGATGCCCCCCTGCGCCGTGAACTTGAGCGCGTTGCCGAGGTAGTTGGACAGGATCTGGCGCAGCCGCACCGGGTCGCCGCGCACGCGCCGCGGCAGGGCCGGATCGAGCTGGCAACGCATCTCCAGCCCGCGCTCGCGGCCCAGCGTGGCGAAGCTGCGGAAGGTGCTCTCCACGAGGCCGGGCAGCTCGAACTCGATGTGCTCGATGTCCAGGTGGCCGGCTTCGATCTTGGACAGGTCCAGCACGTCGCTGACCAGGCCCGTCAGCAGCTCGGCCGCTTCCACCACGTGGCCCAGGTACTCCTGGCGCTCGCTCTCCGACAGCCCCGGCGTCTGCAGCAGCCGCGCCAGGCCCAGCACGCCGTTCAGCGGCGTTCGGATCTCGTGGCTCATGGTCGCCAGGAAGGCGCTCTTGGCGTCGTTGGCGGCATCGGCCTGCTGCTTGGCCAGGGCCAGCTCCTGCGCGGCACGGCGACGCGCGGTGATGTCCTCGGCCACCCAGATGGTGCCGCGCTCGCGCCGGTGGGCCGTGTCCACCGGCCGCGCCCGCAGGCGCACGGCGACGGTGCCACCGTCGGGACGCACGAAGTCGTGCTCGATGTCGACCACGCCGCCACGCTCCGGCCCCTCGCCGATCTGGAGGATGAAGGCGTCGTAGTCGTCAGGCCCCGGGAACATCACCCGGGTGGGCTGGCCGGCCAGCGTCCCCACGGGCAGGCCGAAGATGGCCTCCCACACCGGGTTCACGCGTTCGAAACGGTGCTCGCGCACGAGCGCGATGCCGACGCTGGCGTTGTCCAGGATGGCGTCGGCCTCGCGCCGGGTGCGGTCGATCTCGGTCACGTCGCGCGCATTGATCACCGCCACGCGCTCGCCGTGCCAGTCGAAGGCGGCGGCCGACAGCAGCATGTCGCGCGGCCGGCCAGCCGCATCGTGGGCCACGGTGCGATGCTCGCGCAGCGTGCCGTCGCGCGCGATGGCCTCGCCCAGCCGGCGCAGCTCGGTGCGGTCGGGCCACAGGCCGAGCTCGACGCCGTTGCGGCCCAGCACCTCGGCCTCGGTGCGCTGCACGAAGCTGAGGAAGCCGCCGTTGGCCATCAACACCGCGCCGCCGTCCAGGCGCACGATGAAGATCGGGTCCGGCGTCATCTGCGCCAGGCGGTTGAGCATGTCGTCGCTGCGCCGCTGCTGCTCCTGCGCGGCGCGCTCGGCGGTGATGTCGTGGCTGACACCGCGCCAGCCGATGAAGCGGCCCGCGCTGTCATGCATGGGCTCGCCGGTGCCGCGCACCGTCAGCTGCGTGCCGTCGGCGCAGCGGTAGGTGGTGACGCGGTTGCGGAAGGCGCGCCGCGCGCGGAGATCCTCGCGCAGCAGGCGGGCGTCCTCGTTCTCCAGCAGCTGCGGGCCACCGGGCTCGCCGGTGCGCATGAACTCGGCCACGCTGCGGCCCGTGTGCGACTCGAACGACGGCGACAGATGGGTCAGCCGCGCGCGGGCGTCCAGTTCCCAGGTCCAGTCGCTGCCGATGCGCAGCAGCTCCGCCAGGCGCGCGCGCTCGGCGGTGACGGCCTGCAGGGCACGGCCCAGCACACGCTGCAGCACCACGGCGGCCAGGAAGCCGCCGAGCGCCAGCAGCGTGTGGCCGACGACACGCTGGCGCAGCGGCAGCTGCAGCTGCGCCGCCATGCCGGGCAGCAGACCCGCCAGCTCGGCCCAGGTCAGCAGCAGCACGACGAGCACATAGCTCAGCGCCAGCGCGGCGGCCACGCGCACGCCGGCGGCTGCACCGGCCAAGGCCACCACCAGTGCGACGGCGGCCAGGGCCAGCGTGTGCACGCCCAGACCGCTGTCCCAGGCGAACACGGCCATGCCGAGCGTGGCACCGAGCAAGGCCGCCGCGCTGGCGGCACGGGGCCGCCCCTGGCCCTGCAGCCAGGCACCCGCCCCGGCGCCGGCCAGCAACAGCAGGCCGAAGTGCAGTCGCGGACGGGCCAGACGGCCCGCGTCGCCGATCACGGCCTCCACCAGAGCCACCGCCAGCAGCGCCAGCCCCATGCCGCCGAGGAAGCGGACGATGACGCGCGCTGCCATGTCGACCAGCAGCGCGGGATCGGGCTCGGCTGCGGCCGAGCGGGGCTCAGCCCGTGCCGGGTCCGCCATCGTGCGCAGCCTTCGCTGCCAGCACGTGCACCGGCACGATGCGCCGCCTGGGGCTGGCCGCGCGCGCGCGCAGCTGTCCGCAGCCGGCATCGACGTCCTGCCCGGCCGAGCGGCGCAGCTTGGTGAGGATGCCGCGGCGATGCAGCGTGCGGGCCAGCGCCGCGGCGCGCTCACCCTCGGGGCGGCGGAAGTCCAGCCCGTCGCCGGCGTTGAACGGGATGAGGTTCAGCACCGCGCCGCGATGCGCCAGCAGGCGCACCAGGCCTTCGACTTCGTCGTCGCCATCGTTCACGCCTTCGAGCAAGGTCCACTGCAGCTGCAGCGGGTGGCCGCTGGCGCGCGCCCAGGCCAGGCCGGCTTCCACCAGCGCGGCCGGCGCGAAGGCCGGCGCACGCGGCAGCAGCTCGGCCCGGCGCGCGTCCAGCGTGCTGTGCAGGCTGAGTGCCAGCGCCGGCTTCACGGCGCCGGCCGGCAACGCCGCCAGGCGTTGGAAGAGACGTTCGTCGCCGACGCTGGACAGCACCAGGTTCTTGTGCCCGATGCCGCCGGCGGTGCCCAGGAACTCGATGGCTTCCATCACCGCGTCGAGGTTGTGCGCCGGCTCGCCCATGCCCATGAAGACGACCTTGTCCACCGGCGCGGCGCGGCGCGCCAGCACCACTTGGGCCACGATCTCGGCGCTGCCCAGCTGCCGCACGAGGCCACCGACGCCGGTCATGCAGAAGCGGCAACCCACGGCACAGCCGATCTGCGTGCTCACGCACAGCCCGGCGGCGCGCGGCTTGCCCGAGCGTTGCGCGCGCTCGGGCGGCAGGCGCACGGCTTCCACCGCCTGGCCGTCGTGCAGGCCCACCAGCAGCCGCGCCGAGCCGTCGTCGGCCGGGTGCTCGGAAACCACCTGGGCCAGTGCCGCCAGGTCGGCCTGCAGCGCCGGCAGGGCGTCGCGCAGCGCCTTCGGCAGGAAGTCTTCCGGCCTCTGCCTGCCGCCCTCCTGGGGCAAGGCCCGAACCCAGCGCTGCAGCACGCGCGCCTCGTGCACCGGCAAGGCGCCCGCGGCCCGCAGGCGCTGGCGCAGCTCGGCGAGTGACAGCGCCGGCGCCATGCCTTCAGTAGACGACGACCGAACGGATGCTCTCGCCGCGCTCCATCAGCTCGAAGCCGTGGTTGATGTCCTCGAGCTTCAGCGTGTGGGTGATCAGCGGGTCGATGGTGATCTTGCCGTCCATGTACCAGTCGACGATCTTCGGCACGTCGGTGCGGCCCCTGGCGCCGCCGAAGGCGGTGCCCTTCCAGACGCGGCCGGTGACGAGCTGGAACGGCCGCGTCGCAATCTCGGCGCCTGCCGGCGCAACGCCGATGATGATCGACTGGCCCCAGCCGCGGTGACAGGCCTCCAGCGCCTGCCGCATCACGGTGACGTTGCCGGTGCAGTCGAAGGTGTAGTCTGCGCCGCCGATCTGGTCGGCGCCGGCCTTGGTCATGTTGACGAGGTGAGGGACGAGGTCTTTGCCGGCCTCCTTTGCGTTGACGAAATGGGTCATGCCGAACCGCTCGCCCCACGCCTTGCGGTCGGGATTGATATCGACGCCGATGATCATGTCGGCGCCGGCAAGCCGCAGCCCCTGGATCACGTTGAGGCCGATCCCGCCGAGCCCGAACACGATGGCTTTCGCGCCTTGCTCGACCTTGGCGGTGTTGATGACCGCACCAACGCCTGTGGTGACGCCGCAGCCGATGTAGCAGACCTTGTCGAACGGTGCGTCCTCGCGGATTTTCGCCACCGCGATTTCCGGCAGCACGGTGAAGTTCGCAAACGTCGAAGTGCCCATGTAGTGATGGATCGGCTTGC
>JAEUPH010000097.1 GCA_016790395.1 Rubrivivax sp.
GCAAGCCCTGGCCTGGCGCGGCGCCCCGGCTGCGGCCTGGCTGCGCCGGCTGCACCGCGTGCTGCAACTGCCCGACGCCACGCCGGCCGACACCGAGGGCCTGGTGGCCGAACTGGCCGGCGCCGCCGCCAGGCGGCGCGAGCGCCAGCTGGACGCCGCCTCGCCCTGGCTGCGCCAGGCCCGCGACGCGCTGCGCGACGACCCCGCCTTCGCACTACAGCCGGGCGGCCTTGCGCGGCTGGCGGGTCAGCTCGCCGTGCACCCGGTGCACCTGGCGCGCAGCTTCCGCGCCGCCCTGGGCACCACACCGGGCGACTACGCAAGGCGGCAGCGCCTGCAGACCGCCGCCGCGCGGCTGCTGCGCGGCGACGAAGGCCTGGCCGAGGTGGCGCTGGCGGCCGGCTACTTCGACCAGGCGCACTTCACGCGGGCCTTCGGCGCAGCCTTCGGCCACACACCGGCGCGCTGGCGAGCCCTGCACCGGCACTGAAGCCAGGTTGCAGCCGTACAAGACGGCCGGCGGCGCCCGCGCGATGCTGCGGGCCATGAAGACCTGCCTGACCCTTCTCCTGGCGGTGCTGCTGGGCGCCGCCCACGCCCAGACACCGCTGCCGCCGCGCTGGGCCGCGGTGGACCAGGCGGTGCGCGCACGGCAGTTCGAGGCCGTCACCTCGGTGCTCGTGGCCCGCCACGGCCGCGTCGTCTACGAGGCCTACTTCGACGACGGCGGCGCCCAGGCGCTGCGCAACACGCGTTCGGCCACCAAGTCGGTGCTGGCGCTGCTGGTGGGCCAGGCCATCGCCGACGGCCGCCTGAGCGGCGTGAAGGAACCGGTGCTGCGCCACCTGCCCGGGCAGCAACGCCTGGCCGCCGATGACCGCCGCAAGGCCGCCCTCACCGTGGAAGACCTGCTGACGATGAGCGGCCCGCTGGAGTGCGACGACTGGAACGAGTGGTCGCGCGGCAACGAGGAGCGCATGTACCTGGTGGAAGACTGGGTCGGCTTCTTCTGGGCCCTGCCCCCGCGCGGCTTCGCCGCCTGGACCACGAAACCCGCCGACGCGCCGCACGGCCGCGCCTTCAGCTACTGCACGGCCGGCGTCACCACGCTGGGCGTGGCGCTGGGCGCGGCGCTGGGTGAACCGCTGGAGGCCTATGCCCAGCGCCGGCTCTTCGCGCCGCTGGGCATCCCCCGCGCAGACTGGCAGCGTCTGCCGCTGGGCCCGGTGCAGGCGGGCGGCGGGCTGTCGCTGCGCACGCGTGACCTCTTCGCCCTGGGCCAGCTGGTGCTGCAGCGCGGGCAGTGGCAGGGCCGCGCGCTGCTGCCCGAAGCCTGGGCCACGGCCATGACCACGCCGCACGCGCGCATGCCCGACGGCACGGACTACGGCTACCTCTGGTGGCTGCACCGCTTCCCCGGCGACCTGCAGACCCAGGCCATGAACGGCGCTGGCGGCAACACCGTGCAGGTGATCCCGGCGCTGGACGCCGTGGTGGTGATCACCACCACCAACTTCCAGGTGCGCAACTCGCCGCGGCTGACCATGAAGCTGCTGCTGGAACACGTCGTCCCGGCGCTGAAGCAGGAGGACTGAGCCCGCGGCGTGGCACCATCGGCCCATGCTCGCCTACCGCCACGCCTTCCACGCCGGCAACCATGCCGACGTGCTCAAGCACACCGTGCTCGCCCAGGTGCTGCGGCACATGAACCAGAAGGACAAGGGCTGGCGCTATGTGGACACCCACGCCGGCGCGGGTGGCTATTCGCTGGAAGGCGCCTACGCGAGGAAGAAGGGCGAGTTCGCGCAGGGCATCGCCGCGCTGTGGGACCGTGACGACCTGCCCGAGGCCCTGGCCACGCTGCGCGCGCTGGTGCGCCAGTTCAACGACGGCGACAAGCTGCTGCAGTACCCCGGCTCGCCCGCCATCGCGCAGCTGCTGATGCGCCCGCAGGACCAGCTGCGCCTGTTCGAGCTGCACCCCACCGACTACAAGATCCTCGCCAGCTACCTGGCCGAGGTGCCGGGCGCCGAGGTGAAGATGCTGGACGGCTTCGCCTCGCTGAAGGCCCAGCTGCCGCCGCCCACGCGGCGCGGCGTGGTGCTGATCGACCCGCCCTACGAGATCAAGACCGACTACGTGCGCGTGCTGGGCGCGCTGCGCGAGGCGCTGGAACGCTTCGCCGACGCGGTGGTGATCATCTGGCTGCCGCAGCTGCAGCTGATCGAGGCCACGCAGCTGCCGCAGCGCCTGAAGGCGACGGCCGACGCGCACGCCAAGAAGGGCTGGCTGCACGCCAAGCTGACCGTGGCCCAGGCCGACGAACGCGGTTTCGGCATGCTGGGCAGCAACGTGTTCATCGCCAACCCGCCGCACACGCTGCACGCGGCGCTGCAGCCGGTGATGCCTTACCTGGCCAAGCAGCTGGCGCAGTTCGACGGCGCGAAGAGCGCGCTGGAGAAGTCGGCCTCGGCCTGAAGACGCGCGTCAGTCGACGCCGCGCGCCCGGTCGGCGTGGAACTGCGCGCGCCAGGCGTCGAAGCGCTCTTCGTCCAGCGCCTGCCGCACTTCGCGCATCAGGTTCACGTAGTGGTGCAGGTTGTGGATGCTGGCCAGCATGGGCGCCAGCATCTCGCCGCAGCGTTCCAGGTGGTGCAGGTAGGCGCGGCTGAAGCCGCCGGCACAGGCCTCGCAGGTGCAGGTTTCGTCGATGGGGCGCAGGTCGGCCTTGTTCTTCGCGTTGCGGATCTTCAGGTCGCCGAAGCGCGTGAAGAGATGGCCGTTGCGCGCGTTGCGCGTGGGCATGACGCAGTCGAACATGTCCACCCCGCAGGCCACGCCTTCCACCAGGTCTTCCGGCGTGCCCACGCCCATCAGGTAGCGCGGCTTCCGCGCCGGCAGCCGGTGCGGCGTGTGCGCCATGATGCGCAGCATCTCGTCCTTGGGCTCGCCCACGCTGACGCCACCGATGGCGTAGCCCGGCAGGTCCAGCTCCACCAGGCCGGCCAGCGACTCTTCGCGCAGGTTCTCGAACATGCCGCCCTGCACGATGCCGAACAGCGCGTTGGGGTTGGCCAGGCGCGCGAACTCGTCGCGGCTGCGCCTGGCCCAGCGCAGGCT
>JAEUPH010000109.1 GCA_016790395.1 Rubrivivax sp.
GCTGGCGCTGGACTCCGGCACGCTGACACCCTTGCTCAAGCGGCTGGAAGCCACGGGCCTGGTACAGCGCCTGCGCGATGCGGCCGACGAACGCCGCGTGCTGCTGAGGCTCACCCCTGCCGGTCGGGCGCTGAAGGCGCGTGCCGCCGCCGTGCCGCCCACCATCGCCCAGGCCAGCGGCTGCAGCCTGAACGAGCTGGCTGAACTCACCTCGCGTCTGCAGGCCCTGCGCCGGCAGATCGCCGATGCCACCCCCCGCGCGGCCTGAGTGCCGCCCTTCCCACCCTGAAAGCGAGACGCACCATGGCCATCGACCAAGCCCTCTACACCGCCCACGCCACCAGCACCGGGGGCCGCAGCGGCACCTCGCAGTCGTCCGACGGCGCCATAAAGCTGACCCTGTCCACACCCAAGGAACTGGGTGGCGCCGGCGGCCCGGGCACGAATCCCGAGCAGCTCTTCGCTGCCGGCTACTCGGCCTGCTTCATCGGCGCCATGAAGGCCGTCGCCGCGCGCCAGAAGATCGCGCTGCCGGCCGAGGTGTCGATCACCGCCGACGTGTCCATCGGCCCGATGACGGGCAAGCCGGGCGCCTTCGGCATCGCCGTCGCGCTGGCCGTGAGCGTGCCGGGCATGGAGCGCGCAGCCGCCGAACAGTTGGTGGCCACGGCGCACGAGGTCTGCCCGTACTCGAACGCCACGCGCGGCAACATCGACGTCGCCATCAGCGTGGTCTGAAAGGCCCTCGTGCCTCGCGCCCGCGAGGCACGACTGTCACGAGGGGGTCACGAGGGGTTCATAGCGTTGGCGGCTTCATACCGCGCACGCGAGGACACCATGAGCCCCATCCGCACGACCCTGGCCACCGCCGCCTTGCTCGCGCTGGCGCACGGCGCCACCGCCCAGACCGTCGGGCCTGTCGCCTTCGTCAACGGCCTCGCCCTCAGTGGCAGCCTGACGGACCTGAGCAGCGGCTCGGACTTCGAGCGCCGGGTCGGCTACTTTTCCGACATCTACTACGACCGCCACCGCAACGAGTGGTGGGGCCTGTCGGACCGGGGGCCCGGCGGCGGCACGCTGCCCTACGAGACGCGGGTGCAGCGCTTCACGCTCGATGTGGACGGCGTGACCGGCGCGATCTCCAACTTCCAGGTCGTGCAGACCCTCAAGTTCAGCGCCGCCGGCATCGCGTTGAACGGGTTGGCGCCGGCGGTGCCCAGCTTCCTCGGATTCTCCTTCGACCCCGAAGGCTTCGTCGTCAATCCGGTCACCGGCAACCTGCTGGTGTCCGACGAGTACGGTCCTTCGCTGTACGAGTTCGACCGCAGCGGCCAGCTGGTGCGCGCCTACGAGACGCCGGCGAACCTGCTGCCGCGCACCGCCGCGGGCGTGGACTTCAACGCCGCCCCGGCCACGCTGGTCGCGGGCCGTGAAGGCAACCGCGGCATGGAGGGCCTGGCCATCAGCCCCGACGGGCGCTACGCCTACGGGGTGCTGCAGAACGGCACCGTCCAGGACGGCTGGACAGCCTCCAGCCGCGGCACCTACACGCGCATCGTCAAGTACGACACCGCCACCGGTCAGGCCGTGGGCCAGTACGCCTACAAGCTGGAAAGCGCCGGCCAGGGCCGCGGCATCTCGGCGCTGGTGGCGCTGGGCAACGACAAGTTCATGATCCTGGAGCGCAACAACCGCGGCGTGGGCGTCGGTGCCACGCTGGCGTCGGCCGACAAGAACGTCTACATCGTGGACCTGGCCGGTGCCAGCGACGTGACGAACGTGAACCTGCCCGCCACGGGGGCCTTGCCCGTCGGCGTCACCGCCGCGACCAAGGGCGCCAGGATCATCGACCTCGACGCCAACACCCTGGCCGCCCTGGGCAACCGATCGCCCGAGAAGTGGGAAGGCCTGGCCGTCGGCCCGCAGCTCGCCAACGGCAAGTACCTGCTGCTGGCCGGCACCGACAACGACTACAGCGTCACGCAGAACGGCACCGGCACGCAGTTCGACGTGTGGTTCCGCATGAGCGACGCCGACCCCTACGCCTCGTCCATCCAGTGTCCGGTGGGCAGCCTCACGGGCTGCACGTTCACCACCGGCGGCGCGGCGGCCGCGCTGTCGGCCGACTACAGCCTGCTGCCCGGCGTGCTGCATGCCTACACGGCCGACATCACCGGCTACACCGCCCCCGTGCCGGAGCCGGGCACCTGGGCGCTGTGGGCCGCGGGCCTGGCATTGGGGGCGGCCCGGCTGCGGCGGCGCGGCTGAACACCTGGCCCCGGGCGCCGCTCAGCGCGCGCCCAGGTGCCACAGCCCGAAGGCCAGGAAGGCGAACAGCGCCGCCATCGCCACATGGGACAACAGTCCAAGCGTGCGGCCCGGCGCCTCCATCCAGTTCGACACGCCGAGGCACACGATGCTGGTGGCCACGCCTGCCAGGGTGATGGCAAAGGTACGTGCCACGTTCTCGACCAGACCCGAGAACAGGAACAGGATGGCCGCGATGAAGGTGCCGGCGCCAGCGCGCTTGAAGCTCTGCGTCAGCCGGGCCGCATGGCGCTGGCGCCACGGTGACAGCACGGGCCGCGGTGGCGCGCGCGTCACATCCGGCTGCAGCGCCAAGCCCACCGACACCAGGGCGGCCAGCACGGCCACGCCCGCGATGCCGACAAAGAACCACACCGCACCCCAGCGGTTCTGGAAGTCGGCGATGCGGGCGACCGTCGGGTCATCGGGGCGCACCATCACCGTGACCGCGTCGCCTGGCTGGCGCCCGGCCAGGCTGCCGCCGAGCCCGACGGTGATGCGCTCGATGCCATCGGCGGCGGTGTAGGCCACGCGCGGCGAAACGCTGCGGGTGCGCCGCTCCGTCATCACGCCCTGCTGCTGCACGTGGGTCTGCGTCTTGAAGTCCAGCAGGCGGCCGGTGACGGCCACCATGCCGCGCTGCTCCTCCCAGGTGGCCCAGCCGAGCCGGCCCCCACCGAAGCTCAGCACCCCGGCGATCAACACCAAGGCCACCGCCACGCCGGCGCGCGCACCGACCAGAAAGCTGGCCCCCCAGCCCAGCAGCGCGCCCAGCGGAATGCCGCCCAGCAGGAGCAGCAGCGCCTGCACGCCCAAGTCATCCACGCGACGCCAGCTCCAGCATCAGCGCCACACGCGCCTGCACCGGCGTCAGGGCGCCGGCCGCGGGCACCGGCCCGCCGTCACCCACCACGCCGCCAAGCCAGCAGCGCGAAGCGCGCCAGACCGTCAGGCCGGCCAGCTCGGCGCGCCGGGCCGCTTCCAGCAGCCGTGCATGCACGGTGCCGTTGCCGGTGCCCGCAATCACCACGCCATCCAGGCCGGCCGCCACGGCAGCGTCCAGCAGCGTCGCTTCGACGCCGGCATGGCTGAGCACCACGGCCACGCGGGGCCAGCTCTGGGGCGGCCGGTCCAGCACGACGGCGGCGCGCCCGTCGGGCTCGGGCCAGGCGCGGTGCAACTGCAGTTCGCCGTCGGCCAGCAGGCCCAGTGCGCCGGCATCGCCGGCATCGAAGGCATCGACGCGGTAGCCATGGACCTTGCGCAGATCCCCGGCGCCGATGATGCGGCCGCCCAGCACGGCCAGCACGCCCCGGGCGCCCGGCGCGCGGGCCACGCTGACGGCGTCGAACAGGTTCTGCGGGCCGTCCGGCGAGAGCGCCGTGGCCGGGCGCATCGCCGCCGTCAGCACCACCGGCTTGACAGCCGCCACGGTGCGCTGCAGGAAGAAGGCGGTCTCCTCCAGCGTGTCGGTGCCATGCGTGAGCACCACCCCGGCCACCTCGGCACGCGCAAGGTGGAAACGCACCCGGATGGCCAGCGCCGCCCAGGTGGCGTGGTCCATGTCGCAGCTGTCCATCTGCGCCACGGTCTCGGCCTCGATCGCCTGGCCGGCCAGCGGCGGCACGGCCGCCAGCAGCTCGGCCACGCCCAGCGCCCCCGCCCGGTAACCCGTGTGCGCCGCGGCGCTGGCCGCCGTGCCGGCGATGGTGCCGCCGCTGGCCAGGACCACGATCACGCCCCCTCCCCTTGGCATGCCGCCCCTTTATGGATGAAAATACAGGAACTGGACAAATCTCCAGGGCCCTGAAAGCCGAAGCCGATGCCCGAAAGCCCCAAGCTCACCGCCCGCCAGCAGCAGGTGCTGGATCTCGTGCAGAGCGCCATCGAGCGCACCGGTGCCCCGCCCACGCGCGCCGAGATCGCCACCGAACTGGGTTTCAAGTCGCACAACGCCGCCGAGGAACACCTCCAGGCACTGGCGCGCAAGGGCGTCATCGAACTGGTGGGCGGCACCTCGCGCGGCATCCGTCTGAAGTCTGACACATTGCGTGCGCTGGCCGAGGCCCGCCTGGCGCCCTT
>JAEUPH010000151.1 GCA_016790395.1 Rubrivivax sp.
GCCCACCAGCGGCACCACGGCCAGCAGGCCCGCGCCGGCGTGGGCCTTGCGGCAATCTTCCTTGGCGGCCTTCTCGATGTCGCGCGCCAGCTTGTCGGGCAGCTCCGGCGGGCGCGGCAGCAGCGGCAGCACGCCGCGCGATCCGCCGCGCGAGAGCTCGCCGCCGCGCGGCCGCGCGAGCTCCAGGTTCAGGCGCGGTGGCGCGCTGGCCGCGGCCGAAGGCGGCGTGGCCACGTCCGCGCCCACGCGGCTGCCGGCGTCGGGCAGGCCGGGCACCAGCGGCGCCGGCGTCGGCGCAGTGGGTGCCGGGCCTGGCGGCGCCGCCAGCGCGGGCGCGGCGGCGGGCAGTGGCGTGGTGGCGGGCGCCTGCAGCGTGGGCGTGGTGGCCAAGGGCGTGACGGCGGGCAGCGGTGGCGCCACGGCGGCCGGCGCGGCCTCCAGCCGGCGCAGCACGGGTTCGGGCAGCGGCGCCGCGATCGGCGCCGCCAGGGCCGGCGTGGCCGCGGTGCTCGTCGGCGGCGGTGCCAGCGGCGCGGGGCCGGCCAGCGGCGCCTGGGCGGCGGGCGCGGGGGGCAGGTTCACGGTCTCCTCGATCACCCGCCCCGGCGGCGGAGGCGGTGCCGCCGGCACGGGCAAGGCGGTGGGCAGCGCTGCCAGCGGCGTGCTGGGCAGCGGCGCCACGGCCGCCGGCACCGGTGCGGGCTGGGCGGCCCAGCGCCCCAACTGGGCCGCTCCGGGGTCGGTGTCGGCCGCCGGCGCGGTTTCTCGCACGGCACCACCAAAACGCGGCACCGGGGCCGCGCCGGGCGGGCCGTTCACGGGCTCGGACAGCGGCGGCGGCAGCACGGCCGCGCCTTTCGTTTCCGGGCCGCGCAGCGTGACGTTGATCGAACCCCAGACGCCTTCGCCCGGCTTGGCGCTGCCGCCGGGCGCGCTGCCCAGCATCAGCACTGCCCACAGGTGCAGCAGCACGGCCAGCACCAGGCAGCGCTCCATCGAAGGCGACGCCGGGCGCAGCGGCCCGGGGGGGCGCGGGACGTCTGAGAGTGGCAGGGCGTGCATGGCTGGGCACCGATGATTCACCATCTCACCCGGCTGCGGTGCTGTCAACGGCGGGCGAAAGAGCCGCCAGAAACCGTCTTGAAACCGCGAGGCCACCCCGCTCGGGTCTAATGGCGGCATGAACCAGCTCGACCAGCTCAAGCAGCACACCACCGTCGTCGCCGACACCGGCAACTTCCACCAGCTGGCGCAGTTCGCGCCGCAGGACGCCACCACCAACCCCACGCTCATCCTCAAGGCCGTGCAGCAGCCCGAGTACGCGCCGCTGCTGCAACAGGCCGTGGCCGCGCGGCGCGGCGCGCCGCTGGCGGAGATCGTCGACGCCGTGCTCGTGCGCTTCGGCCTGGAGATCCTGAAGGTGGTGCCCGGCCGCGTCAGCACCGAGGTGGACGCCCGCCTGTCCTTCGACACCACCGCCACCGTGGCGCGCGCCCAGCGGCTCATCGGCCTGTACGAAGCGGCCGGCATTCCGAAGGAGCGCGTGCTGATCAAGATCGCCGCCACCTGGGAGGGCATCCGCGCCGCCGAGGCTCTGGAGCGCGAAGGCATCCGCTGCAACCTGACGCTGCTCTTCGCCTTCTGCCAGGCCGTGGCCTGCGGCGACGCCGGCGTGCGCCTCATCAGCCCGTTCGTGGGCCGCATCTACGACTGGACCAAGAAGCAGGCCGGCACGGCCTGGGACGAAGCCACCAGCGCCGGCGCGAACGACCCCGGCGTGAAATCGGTGACGGCGATCTTCAACCACTACAAGCGCCACGGCATCGCCACGCAGGTGATGGGGGCCAGCTTCCGCAACGTGGGCCAGATCAACGCACTGGCCGGCTGCGACCTGCTGACCATCAGCCCCGAACTGCTGGCCCAGCTGCAGGCCAGCGAAGCCCCCGTGCCGCGCGCCCTGGACGCCGATGCGGCGAAGGCGATGGACCTGCCCGCCGTCCACTACGACGAAGCCGGCTTCCGCTGGGCCCTGAACCAGGACGCCATGGCCACCGAGAAGCTGGCCGAGGGCATCCGCGCCTTCGCTGCCGATGCCGTGAAGCTGGACAAGCTGATCACGGACGCCCAGGCATGACGCGCTGCGACGGCACCGAGGCCTGGGTCGCGTTGCGCGGCCACTTCGAGGCCCAAGGCCGCGAGTTCGACCTGCGCCAGGCCTTCGCGCGCGACCCCGGCCGTTTCGCCGCCTTCACGCTGGAAGCCCCTGGCGTGTTCGCCGATCTCAGCAAGAACCTCGTCGACACCGCGACGCAGCACTGGCTGCTCGGCCTGGCGAACGAATGCGGCCTGCCGTCGCGGCGCGACGCGATGCTGGCCGGCGGCATGGCCAACGCCACCGAAGGCCGCGCCGTGCTGCACACGGCATTGCGCGCGCCCAAGGGCGCGCCCTCGCCCTTCAACGCCGAGGTGCACGAGGTGCTGGACGCCATGCTGGCCTACGCCGAGCAGGTGCGCGCCGACTCGGCCATCACCGACATCGTCAACATCGGCATCGGCGGCAGCGACCTCGGGCCGCAGATGGTGGTGCCGGCGCTGCACGCCTACACCGAAGGCCGGCGGCGCCTGCACTTCGTGAGCAACGTCGACGGCGCCGACATCAGCCGCGTGCTGCCGCAGTTGTTGCCGCAGAGCACGCTCTTCGTCGTCGCCAGCAAGACCTTCACGACGCAGGAAACCATGGCCAACGCGCTGGCGGCCAAGGCCTGGTTCCAGCAGCAGGGCGGCACCGACATCGCGCGCCATTTCGCCGCCACCACCACCAACGTGAAGGCCGCCGCCGGCTTCGGCATCAGCACCACCTTCGGCTTCTGGGACTGGGTGGGCGGCCGCTACTCGCTGTGGAGCGCCATCGGCCTGCCCATCGCCATCGCCATCGGCGCGGAAAACTTCCGCGCGCTGCTGGCCGGCGCGCACGCCATGGACCGTCACTTCGCCGAAGCCCCGCTGGCGCAGAACCTGCCGGTGCAGCTGGGCCTGCTGGACCTCTGGTACCGCAACTTCCACGGCTTCACCAGCCGGAGCGTGGCGCCCTACCACCAGGGCCTGGCGCGGCTGCCGGCCTACCTGCAGCAGCTGGAGATGGAGTCCAACGGCAAGTGCGTGGACACGCTCGGCCAGCGCCTGCCCTACGGCACCAGCCCGGTGGTGTGGGGCGAGCCCGGCACCAACGGCCAGCACGCCTACTTCCAGATGCTGCACCAGGGCACGGATGTGATCCCGGTGGAGTTCATCCTGGTGAAGCAGGCCGCGCACGGCCTGGCCGACCAGCACACCAAGCTGCTGGCCAACGGCCTGGCGCAGGCGCAGGCGCTGATGCTGGGCAAGACCGCCGACGAGGCCCTGCACGAGAAGGCGCCCACGGCCGCGGCCGACATCGACCGCGGCGTGCTCGCGCGCCACCGCAGCTTCCCCGGCAACCGGCCCAGCACCACGCTGCTGCTGGACGCGCTGACGCCGTTTTCGCTGGGCGCGCTGATCGCCCTGTACGAACACCGCGTGTGGACCAGCGGCGCGCTGTGGGGCATCAACAGCTTCGACCAATGGGGCGTGGAGCTCGGCAAGGCATTGGCTGGCGAGCTGCTGCCGCGCCTGCAGGGCGAACGCCGCGGCGAGACCGGTGGCCTGGATGGCTCCACCGCCGGCCTGCTGAAAAGGCTGATCGAATGAAGAAGGTCGTCTTCGACTTCGGTGGCGTGCTGTTCCACTGGCAACCCGAAGCAATGCTGCAGCGCGAAGTGCCGCACCTGGCCTACGACGAGGAAAGCGCGCGCCACTGGGTGCTCACGATCTTCCAGTCCTACGGCGGCGACTGGGGCGAGTTCGACCGCGGCCGCCTCGAGGTGCCCGACCTGGTGCGGCGCATCGCGCGCCGCACCGGGCTGCCCACCACCGACGTGCTGCGTGTCGTGCAAGGCGTGCCGAGCGAGCTGAGGCCGATCCCGGAAAGCGTGGCACTGCTGACGCGGCTGCGCGAGGCCGGGCGCACACTGTTCTTCCTGTCCAACATGCCCGAACCTTATGCCGCGCACCTGGAGCGCGAGAATGCCTTCGTCGGCTGGTTCAACGACGGCATCTTCTCGGCGCGCGTGAACCACATCAAGCCCGAAGCCGCGATCTTCGAGCTCGCGGCGCGGCGCTTCGGCGCCGATCCGGCAGACCTGGTCTTCCTCGACGACCACGCGCCCAACGTCGAGCAGGCGCGCGCGCTGGGCTGGAATGCGGTGCACTTCCGCAACGCCGCGCAGGCCGAGACGGAGCTGCGCGCGCGCGGCTGGGTCTGAACTACCGGCGCC
>JAEUPH010000204.1 GCA_016790395.1 Rubrivivax sp.
CAGCAGGCCGCCGCGCTGCTGTGGCCCGAGGCCGACCAGCCGCGCAACAACCTGCGCCAGCAGCTGGCGCGCTTCCGGCAGGCGCTGGGGCGCGCGCTGCTGGAGGGCGAAGACGAACTGCGCCTGGCCGCGGGCGTGGCCGTGGCGCCTTCGCCACCCGGCGTAGACCTGCTGGCCGGCGAGGCCGCCGGCGATGACGACTTCGGCCATTGGTTGCGGCAGCAGCGGGCCGCGGCCTCGCAAGGGCAGGCCGACGTGGCGCGTGCAGCCCTGGCGCAGGCCGAGGCGGCGCAGGACCTGGACGCCGCGCTCGCCGCCGTCAACCGGTGGGTGGCCGCCGACCCTGACGGCGAAGGGCCCCGGCGCGAACTCATGCGCCTGCACTACCTGCGCGGCGACAACGCGGCCGGTCTCGCGGCCTACGAGGAACTGGCCCGTCGCCTCTCGGCCGCGCGCGGCCTGCGGCCCGCGCCGGCCACCGAACAGCTGGCCGCTGCGCTGCGCACCGCAGCGGCGCCCGCGCTGCCGGCACCGCACCACATCGCGCCCGTGCTGCTGCGGCCGCCGCGCATGGTGGGGCGCGACGCCGAACGCGATGCGGTGCTGGGCGCCTGGGCATCGCAGCGCGCGGCCTTCGTGCTGGGCGAGGCCGGCCTGGGCAAGTCGCGGCTCATCGCCGCCTGCATGCCGGCGGACGGCCTCGTCGTCAGCGCCCGCCCGGGCGATGCCAGCGTGCCCTACGCCACGCTGGCGCGCCTGCTGCGGCCGCTGCTGGCGTTTGCCGGCACCACGCCACCCGGCCGCGAGCTCGCGCGCGTGCTGCCCGAGCTGCAGCCGGCGCTGCCGCTGCCCGTCGAAGGCCGCAAGCTGCAATTGCAGCAGGCCGTGGAACAGCTGCTGGCCAGCGCAGCACCCGCCGCGGTGGCGCTGGACGACCTGCACTTCGCCGACGACGCCAGCCTGGACCTGCTGCTTTCGGCGCTGAGCGGCGAAGGCGCGCCGCCCACACGCTGGCTCTTCGCACAACGCCCGGCCGAAGGCGGCAGTGCGGCGGCGCGCCTGACCGAGGCATTGGAAGAAGCGCAGGGCGCGGTGGCCGTGCGGCTGGCGCCGCTGTCGGCCGCGGCCATGGCCGAACTGGTCGACTCGCTGCAACTCCCGGGACTGGACGGCGCGGCGCTGGCCCCGGAACTGGTGCGCCACACCGGCGGCAACCCGCTGTTCGCCCTGGAGACGCTGAAGGCACGGTGGCTGCAAGGCGGCGCCGGGCCGCTGCCGCGGCCAGCCAGCGTGGGCGCGCTGATCGAACGCCGGCTGCGCCAGCTGTCACCTGAAGCGCTGGCGCTGGCCCGCGTGGCCGCCGTCGCCGGCGTGGACTTCGACATCGACATCGCCGAGCGGCTGCTTGGCTGCAGCCCGCTGGCGCTGGCCGACCGCTGGGCCGAGCTGGAGCGCGCCCAGGTGCTGCGCGACAGCGCCTTCGCGCACGACCTCGTCTTCGAAGCCACGCTGAACACGCTGCCACGGCCGGTGGCCGCGCGGCTGCACGCCGAGCTGGCCGCGCTGCTGGAAACCCGCGCCAGCGAGCCGGCGCGCATCGCCGAGCACTGGCGGGCCGCCGGCCAGCCGCTGCGTGCGGTGCCGCACTGGGTGAACGCCGCCGAGACGGCATTGGGCCGCTACCAGGCGGCCACCGCGGGCGACCTGCTGCTGGCCGCCGCCGACGCCTTGCAGGGCGCCGGCCAGCGCGCCGAAGCCTTCGCGCTGCTGGGTCGCTGCGCGCGCGCCTGGTACGACCTGGCCGACGAAGCGCGGCTCCTCGCGCTCAGCGAGCGCATGGATGCAATGGCCACCGGCCCGGCCGAGCGCGCACGCGCCTTGCTGGCCCGAGGGCGCCTGCAGGAGGTGGCTGGTGACCACGACACGGTGCTGCGGTCGGCCAGCGAAGCGGTCGCGGCCGCGGGCCGCACTGACGATCGCGAGCTGCTCGCCGAGGGCCTGGACCTGCTCGGTCCCTCCCAGTACTGGAAGGGCCGGATCCCGGAGGCGCTGGAGAGCTTCAGCCGGGCCCGGGCGCTGTGGGACGAACTCGGACGCGCACGGGAGCGCGCCGTCGCCGACTACAACATCGGCGTCATGGAGCACATGCTCGGACGACACGCGTGTGCCGAAGCTGCGCAGGTGCGCGCCTCGGGCTGGATCCTGCAGCACGGTGACGCCAGCATGGTGGCGCACCACCTGCGCGAACTGAGCCGCCTGCGCCTGGATGCGGGCCGCTTTGCCGAGGCGCTGCCGCTCGGCGAGCAGGCGCTGCAATGGCTGTCACGCACGGAAACCGGCTCGGACGTCTGGTGCGCCAGCGTTGCCCAGCTGGCCAGCGTGCTGCGCCACTGCGGGCACTATGCACGCGCACTGGCCATGCTGGACGAGTACGAAGCGCGGTTCGAGCACCAGGTTCAGGCCGCCCAGTGGTGGGACGTCCGGATGGAGCGCGCCATGCTGCTGCTCGCACTCGGGCGTCCGGAACTGGCGCTGCAGATCTGCCAGCGGATGCCGGCCGCCGCGGGCGACACGGCGGTCAAGCGCATGCGCCAGTACCTGCTGCATTGCCAGCTGGTGGAGGCCGGCGCCATGCCGCAGGCCAGCCTCACGCGCTGTGACACCCCGCGCGAAGCGAAATGGGCCGTGGCGCTGGACCGTGCCGAGGCCCGCCTGCTGCCGGCCCGTGAACGCGCCGACGCGCTGGCGCGGGTGGCGGATCTCGCGGACTCCCGCGGCCTTGTGGCCGAAGCCCTGGGCATCCGCGTCGAACAGTTGCGCGCGCTGGTCGACGCCGATCTTGTGTTCCAGGCCCGGCCCCTGGCCGAGATGGTGGCCGCCGGTGTCGCGGAGCGTGAACCGCTGGTGCACGCGCCGCTGGTGGGCTGGGCCCTGCACGGCGCCTGGGCCGCCGCTGCGCCCGAGCGTGCACGGGCCGCGCTGGAGCGTTCGCTGCACTGGCTGGCAGACGCGCTGGATCACCACGTGCCCCCGCCCTTCCTGCGCAGCGCGATGCAGCGCCAGCCGGTCAACCGTGCCGTGTTGGCGGCGGCTGCCGCGCTGCCCGAATGGCAGCCGCGGCTGCGGCGCTGGCAGGCCGCCGCAGAGGCCTGACACCCTGCCAGGGCCACAGCCCCGGCAGTAAGATGGTTCGCACCATGAAGCTGCTCGAACCCATCCTCGCCGACGCCGCCGCCCTCCAGGCCATCCGCCGCGACCTGCACGCCCACCCCGAGCTCTGCTTCGAAGAGAAGCGCACCTCCGACGTGGTGGCCGCCGCGCTCACCGAATGGGGCATTCCCATCCACCGCGGCCTGGGCACCACGGGCGTGGTCGGCATCGTGAAGAACGGCAGCTCGGCCCGCGCCGTGGGCCTGCGCGCCGACATGGACGCGCTGCCGATGACCGAGCGCAACACCTTCGCGCACGCCAGCCAGCACCCCGGCAAGATGCACGCCTGCGGCCACGACGGCCACACCGCGATGCTGCTGGCTGCGGCGCGGCACTTCGCCAAGCACCGCCACTTCGACGGCACCGTCTACCTGATCTTCCAGCCGGCGGAAGAAGGCGGCGGCGGCGCGCGCGAGATGATCAAGGACGGCCTCTTCGACAAGTTCCCGATGGAGGCCGTGTTCGGTGCGCACAACTGGCCCGGCATGCCGGTGGGCACGTTCGGCGTGAAGCCCGGGCCGATGATGGCCAGCAGCAATGAATTCACGATCACCGTGCGCGGAAAGGGCAGCCATGCCGCACTGCCGCACATGGGCACGGACCCGGTGCCCATCGCGGCGCAACTGGTGATGGCCTTCCAGACCATCGTCACGCGCAACCGCAACCCGGTGGACCCGGGCGTCATCAGCGTCACGATGATGAACGCCGGCGAGGCCATCAACGTGGTGCCCGACACCGCCCAGCTGCGCGGCACCGTGCGCACCTTCAGCATCGAGACGCTGGACCTCATCGAGCGCCGCATGCAGGAGGTGGCCGAAGGCCTGTGCGCCAGCTTCGGCGCCAGCTGCGAATTCCACTTTCGCCGCAACTACCCGCCCACCATCAACCACCCGGCCGAGACGGCCTTCGTGCAGCACGTGCTGGGCGACATCGTCGGCGCGGCCAACGTGCAGCCCTTCGAGCCGACGATGGGGGCCGAGGACTTCAGCTTCTTCCTGCAGGAAAAGCCGGGCTGCTATTTCATGATCGGCAACGGCGACGGCACGCACCGCATCGGCGGCCACGGCCTGGGCCCCTGCACGCTGCACAACCCCAGCTACGACTTCAACGACGAGCTGATCCCGCTGGGCGCCACCGCGTGGGTGCGCATCGCCGAGGCCTGGCTGGCCCCGAAGTGAACGGGCCGGCGATGGACGCCAGCGCGTTCTTCGCCCCCAGCTACGCCGAAGCGCGCAGCACCTTCCTGGCCGCCGCCGAAGCCGCGCGCGCCGCACTGCACGAACACCGCCACCCGCTGCTGGGCCGCCACGGCGA
>JAEUPH010000211.1 GCA_016790395.1 Rubrivivax sp.
GACGCGCTTCGACGCGCAGCTGGGCGGCGTGGCCGAGGTGCTGCGCGCCGCCCAGGCCCAGCTGGACGACGCCGCGCACTCGCTGCAGGCCTACCTGTCTCACGCCGAGCCCGACCCCGGGCGCCTGGCCGAACTGGACACGCGCCTGGGCGCCTGGGTCTCGCAGGCCCGCCGCTACCGGCGCACGCCGGCCGAACTGCCGGCGCTGCTGGCGGGCTGGCAGGCCGAGCTGAAGGCGCTGGACGCCGCCGCTGACCTGGACGGTCTGGAAGCCACCGCGGCCAGCGCCGAGCGCGAGTTCCGCAAGGAGGCCGAGCGCGTCGGCAAACTGCGCCGCAAGGCCGCCCCGGCACTGGCTGGCGCCGTGACGCAGGCCATGCAGCAGTTGGGCATGGCGGGCGGTCGCTTCGAGGTGGCCCTGCTGCCGCTGGACGAGGCACAGTCCTTCGGCCTGGAAGGCGTGGAGTTGCGTGTGGCCGGCCACGCCGGCAGCACGCCGCGCGCGCTGGCCAAGGTCGCCTCGGGCGGTGAACTGTCGCGGCTGGCGCTGGCCATCGCGGTGACCACCGCGGCGAAGGACGTGCACGGCGCCGGCACGCTGATCTTCGACGAGATCGACGCCGGCGTCGGCGGCACGGTGGCCGACAGCGTGGGGCGCCTGATGAAACAGCTGGGCGCGGCCGGGTCCGGCGCACGCCAGGTGCTGGCCGTCACCCACCTGGCGCAGGTGGCCGCCTGCGCCGACCGCCATTTCGTCGTCAGCAAGGCCCTGAAGGGCAAGCAGACGCTGTCGGCCATCGAGCCCGTGGAAGGCGAAGCGCGCGTGGCCGAGATCGCGCGCATGCTGGGCGGCGAAAGGTTGTCGGGCACGGCCCATGCACAGGCGCTGCTGGAGCAACGCCACGCCGGAGAAGCGAAGTGAGCGAGTGGATGGGCCTGGACGGGCCGCGGCGCGAGGAGGTCATCCTCATCACCGGCATCTCGGGCTCGGGCAAGAGCGTGGCGCTGCACGCGCTCGAGGACGCCGGCTACTTCTGCGTCGACAACCTGCCGCCCGAACTGTTGCGCGACTTCATCCGCCTGGAACACGAGCGCTTCACCAAGCGCGTGGCGGTGGCGGTGGACGTGCGCACGGCGTCGTCGCTGCCGCACCTGCTGCCCCTGATCCAGGCGCTGCAGCAGGAAGGCGTGCGCATCCGCCCCATCTTCCTGGACGCCAGCACCGACGCGCTGGTGCGGCGCTTCTCCGAGACGCGCCGCCCGCATCCGCTGACGGCACCTTCCGAGACCGACAACGCACGCGCACTGATCGAGGCCATCGAGCTCGAGCGGGAGCTGCTGTCGGAGCTGCGTGAGCTGTCCACCGTCATCGACACCAGCCAGCTGCGGCCGGCGCTGCTGCGCAGCTGGGTGCGTTCTCTGGTGGGCGCGCGCGAGTCGGCGCTGACGCTGGTCTTCGAGAGCTTCGCCTTCAAGCACGGCGTGCCGCTGGACGCCGACTACGTGTTCGACGTGCGCGTGCTGCCCAACCCCTACTACATCCGCGAGCTGCGCCCGCTGTCGGGCCGCGACGCGCCGGTGGCCGCCTACCTGGAGCAGCAGCCCGAGGTGGGCGAGATGCTGCAGCAG
>JAEUPH010000219.1 GCA_016790395.1 Rubrivivax sp.
TCGCCCCGCAGGACCTTGCCCGATGAGCACATGGCTCGATGCCGACGGCCGCTTCTTCAGCGCCCAACCGCAGGTGCAGGTGCTGCCGCTGGCGCCGGGCCGCCACTGCGTCGTCGTCGACAACGCCCTGGCCCATCCGCAGGGCTTGCGTGACTGGGCCTGCGCGCAGGCCTTCCAGCCGCCGGTCGGTTATCCCTACCCAGGGGTCGTGTGTGATGTGCCGGACGTGATGTCCGCGCGCCTGGCCGACTTCTTCGCCCAGCACGTGCGCAGCCACCTGGGCGCGCGCCGCACGCTGGAGCTGTCCACGCGCCTGTCGGTCATCTCCACGCCGCCCGCTTCGCTGGCACCCATCCAGTGGCTGTGCCACCGCGACCGCTTCCTGAACGAGCGCAGCGAGATCCTGTTCCTGGCCTGTGTGCTGTACCTGTTCCCGGATGCCGGCTTCGGCGGCACCAGCTTCTACCGCCCGCGCCTGCCACCCGCCGAGACCGAGCAGCTGGTGAACGACAGCCAGACGTTGCCGGCAGACCTGTTCAGCGCGCGCTACGGTCTGCAGCCCGGCTACATGAACGGCAGCAATGCCTTCTTCGAACGCGTGGCGCAGGTGCCTGCGGCCTGGAACCGCATCATCTTCTACGACGGCAGCCTCTTCCATTCGGCTGACGTGGGAGAAGCGGCGCTGATGACGCCGGATGCGCAGCACGGCCGCCTGACGCTGAACAGCTTCATCACCTGCCGGCGAGCCGCCCGCTGATCCGCTGCGGCGGCCGCCCGAGCCGGTCACTTGCAGTCGTCGCTGACGGCCAGGCTGCCGCCGGCCTGCTGCGCCTTGCAGCGGCCCGAGGCGCGGGCCTGGTCGCGCGCCAGGTCTTCCTTGCGCCGCGCTTCGTCCTGCTCGCGTGTCGCGGCGACCTTCTTCGCGTGGTCGAGATCGGCCTGGAGGCCGGGTGCCTTCGGCGGGCGCTCGATGGTGGCCACGCGATCGGCGCCGACCGGGACGAAGGTGTAGAAGGTCTCCTTCGCCCCGCTGGGCCAGATGGCCGTGACCTCCGGCGTGCGGATGGAGTTCGACCCGGCCTCGGCGCTGTAGGTGCGCGTGACCGGTGCCACGCCGAGCGACTTGCCGCCTTCGTACAGCGTGGCGCCCTCGGGAGAGGTGACGTAGGTCAGCATGGCGGTGGTCGGGGCCGGGCCCTGGGCGCAGCCCGCCAGGGCGGCGGCGCCCAGCAGGGCGATGGCAACGAAGCGGTGACAGGACATGGCAGCTCCCAGGTTGCAGGTTCTAGGCAGGCACGCGCGACGCAGCGGCGCAGTGCTCGGCCACGAAACGGGCGTGCGAGGGCATGACGTCGACACAGGCGCCGATGACGCCGCTCACCTCGTCCAGGTATTGCGCGATCTCGTCTTCGGTGCGCAGGTCCACCAGCGGGTGGTAGGCCGCCGGGCGCACGCGCTGGCCGTGCATCACCTGCAGCCAGCTGAGCTTGGTGAAGAGCTCGTTGCCTTCGCGGTGCACGCGGCCGTGGCTGCGGAACAGCGCCATGCGCTCGGTCAGCGTCTGCGGCACGTCCATCGTGCGGCAGTAGTTCCAGAACGGGCTGTCCGTGCGCTCGGTGGCCTTGTAGTGCAGGATGATGAAGTCGCGCACCCAGTCGTACTCCTGGCTCAGCATGCGGTTGTACTGGTCGCGGTCGGCGTCGTCGAAACCCGCCGACGGGAACAGCGTCAGCAGGTGCGCGATGCCCATCTGCACGAGGTGGATGCTGGTCGACTCCAGCGGCTCGATGAAGCCGCTGGCCAAGCCGATGGACACCACGTTCTTGTTCCAGGCCTTCTTGCGCTTGCCGGGCAGGAATCGCACGGGCCGCGGATCGGCCAGCGGCGCGCCGTCCAGGTTGCTCAGCAGCACGGCGGTGGCTTCGTCCTCGCTCATGTACCGGCTGCAGAAGACATGGCCGTTGCCGATGCGGTGCTGCAGCGGAATGCGCCACTGCCAACCCGCCTGCCGCGCCGTGGAGCGCGTGTAGGGCGTCAGTTCGCGCGCCGAGGCGCAGGGCACCGCCACCGCGCGGTCGCAGGGCAGCCAGTGCGTCCAGTCCTCGTAGCCGGTCTTCAGCGCGCCTTCGATCAGGATGGCGCGGAAGCCCGAGCAGTCGATGAAGAGGTCGCCCTCGATGCGCTGGCCCGAGCGCAGGCGCAGCGCGGCGACGTGGCCGTCGCCTTCGCGCATCTCAACGTCCTGGATCAGGCCCTCGACGCGCTGCACGCCGCGCGCTTCGCTGAAGCCGCGCAGGAATTTCGCGTAGAGCGAGGCGTCGAAGTGGAAGGCGTAGGCGATCTGCGACAGCGGCGAGTTCGGCATGTCCGGCCGCGGGCGCATGAACTTGTTCTGCAGGCAGGCGGCGGTGTTGATCGAGTACTGCTCGAGCTCCTTGGCCTTGCCCGCCAGGTACATCTTCAGCCAGTACTGGTGGAAGTCGACGGTGGCGTTCTCCTGCCCGACGACGCCGAAGCCGTGGATGTAGTGGTCACCCAGCCGCGCCCAGTTCACGAACTCGATGCCGAGCTTGAAGGTGCCCTGCGTCTGGCGCATGAACTCGTCTTCGTCCAGCTCCAGCAGCCGGTTGAAGAGGGAGATCATCGGGATCGTCGCTTCGCCGACGCCGATGGTGCCGATGTCGTCCGACTCGACGAGCGTGATGCGGTACTTGCCCTGCAGCACCTTGGCCAGCGCCGCGGCCGTCATCCAGCCCGAAGTGCCGCCGCCGACGATGACGACGTCGATTGGGGATTGCTTGTGCATGAGCCTCGATTCCTGGCCGCGCGGGGCCGCAGCCTGGGGCGATTATTCGGCAGCCTGGGCGCCGCCGCAGCCGTCTCCCTGCGGCGAAAGGCCCCTTGCCGGACGTGCCGGCAAGGGGCCTTGCCCGGAAAGCCTTACTGGTACTTGTAGCTCAGCTTGAAGGCGTAGCTCGCACCGGTCTTGTTCTCGGTGTTGAGGCTGCCGTCGGCCCTGAACTCGCGGTAGGTGGGCTTGTTCATGTTGTTGCCCTCGAAGCGCACGCCCAGGCCCTTGAACATGCCGTCCTGGATCTCGTAGCCGATCTGTGCCGACAACCAGCTCTGCTTGTCGATGTAGATCAGCGCCGGGTAGCCGCCGACGGTGGTGTTGGCGACGCTGCCGACGTACTTGGAGCGCTGGTTCTGGGCCACGAAGGCGCTGAAGCCGGCGCGCTCGAAGTAGACCATCAGCTTGGTGTTGGTCTTCGACAGGCCCGGCAGGTCCATCTTCACGCCGCCGGTGGGCACCTGCTGCGACGGGTTCAGCCCGATCAGGTTCGGCAGGTTGACCGAGCTCGAGGTCGAGGAGTAGCTGGCCGTCACGCCGAAGCCGTCGAGCGCCTTGGTCATCAGGCTGAACGGCACCGAGGCCGTCAGCTCGACGCCGCTGAGGTTGCCGCCCGAGCCGTTGAGCGTGGTCGTGTAGGTGCCGATCGCGCCGGCCGGCGGGATCGTCAGGCCCAGCTGGTTCGCATAGGTCGTGAAGTCGAAGGCGGTGTTGGTCGCCGGCGTGATGTAGGTGTCCAGCTTCTTGTAGAAGCCCGCGATGGCGAAGTAGGCGCGGTTGGCGAGGTACTTCTCGTAGGACAGGTCCAGCGCCGTGGCCTTGAAGGGCTTGAGCTGCGGGTTGCCGGCCGAGCCGACGAAGCGCCCGAAGGTCGCGTTCGACGCGTTGGTGTCCACCGAGGCGGCGAACGAGTTGCGCATGTCGGTGAGCGTCGGGCGCGCGATCTGCACCCCCAGGCCGAAACGCAGCACGTTGCCGTTGCCGAGGTCGCCGCGCAGGTTCAGCGACGGCAGGATGTCGGTGTACTTCTTGCCGTCGGAGCGCAGGTTGCCGGCCGGGTTGTCCAGGGTCACGGCCGAGGTCACCTGGGCGCGGTAGCCGGCCGACGACTGGTCGGTGTTGACCAGTTGCACGCCCAGGTTGCCGGTGACCGCCACGCCGGCCATGCTGGTGTCGATGTTGGCCTTGAGGAAGCCGGTGGTGACCTTTTCCTGCACGCCCCAGGTCTTGGACAGGATGTCGTCGTTGTACTTGCGCAGCAGCGTGGCGCCGGGCCACAAGCCGACCTGCGGGTCGAAGGTCAGCAGGTTCAGGCCGGTGCCGCCGATGTTCGTCGCCACGTAGGCGTCGGCCGGGTAGGGGATGCGGTCGTAGCCGCCGTTGCCTGCGGAGATGATCAGGCCTTCGTCGGTGACGCGGTCCTTCGTGCGCTTGGCGAAGTTCACGCCGAACTGCAGGTCGGTGAACATCGTGCCGTCGCCCAGTGCGCGCCGGAAGTCGATGCGCACGGCGTCCATCTTGTCGGTGATCGTCGGGCCCTTGCTGTAGCCGGCCTGCGGCACGGTCTGGCCGGCGAAGGGGTGGCCCGCGGGGTAGCTCACGCCGCTCCAGCCCGACTGGTCGCGGATGGCGATGGTGGCCGGGTTGGTGTAGGCGCCCGGGTTGCCCAGCGTGAACTGGGGCGTGCCGCCGCCATTGGTGAAGCTCAGCGTGTCGGCGCCGACGATGCCGGCATAGGCCTCGATGTCCTTCTCGACGCGCGTGGCCTTGTTCTTGTTGAAGTCGACCGTGCCCGACCAGTTGTCGCTGAACTTCAGCGTGCTCTTCCAGCCGAACGACGTGATCTTGTCGTCGTCGAAGATGTTCTCGCTGTACGCGATCAGGCCGCCCGGCGCCATCGTGAAGGTGCCGCTCTCGACGACGTCACCCACCAGCGTGACATTGGTCAGCGAGGTGAAGTTGCCGGCATTGGCCTTCACCTTCTTCAGCGCCGTCTTGATCTTCGCGGTGTAGAAGTCCACCTGCGTCGAGAAGTTCTTGTTCGGCTTGTAGGACAGGATGGCGGCCAGGCCGTCACGCTTGTCGGTGTTGCGGTCGCTCTCGAAGCCCAGGCCGCCCCCGAAAGGCACCGACACCGTCTGCGTGGCGCCGCCCACCAGCGTGGCCGGGCCCGTGCCGCCCCAGCTGCCGTTGGCCAGCGAGTTGCTGGTGCCTTCGGAATGCACGAAGCCGACCGCCAGGCCGATGGTGCGGTCGGCGAACTGGTCGATGTAGGTCAGGCTGTAGCGGTGGCCTGAACCGGTGACCGGCAGGCTGACGCCGGTCTTGGTCTTGGAGACATTGCCAGCGATGACGCGCGAGCTGAAGCTCAGCGGGTCGACGAGGCGGTTGTCGATGGTGCCCGCGAGGCCGGCGGTCATCAGCGTGGCGTCGCCGGTCTTGTAGATCGTGGCGCCGGCGATCAGCTCCGCCGGGTAGACGCTCAGGTCGACGCCGCGGCTGTCGCCCGTGCTCGTCTGCTCGCGCCCGTTCAGCAGGTAGCCGTTGAAGTCCGGGCCGAGGCCGCGGATGGAGACGTTGGTGGCGTTGCCGTTGCGGTCGCGTTGCGTCGTCACGCCCGGCAGGCGGGCCAGCGACTCGGCAATCGTCGTGTCCGGCAGCTTGCCGATGTCCTCGGCCGAGATCGCTTCGACGACGCCGTCGGCGTTCTTCTTGGTGGCGATGGCGCTTTCGATGCCGCGGCGGATGCCGGTGATCGTGACGGTCTGGTCCTGCGCCCAGACGGGCATGCCGGTGCAGAGCACCGCAGCCGCCAGGGCCACCGGCGTGACACGCTGCAGGGCGCGCTGATCCCCGTGACGGGGGGTCGTCTTCTTCATGGGGTGTCTCCTGAGTCTCGTGAGGTACTTCGGAATCTCGCCGGGGCCGGCTGTCCAGGGCCGCCCGGTCGCGACGATGGGAATCGCTCGACCGGCGGACTGTGTACCAAAACTAGATCATGTGAATACCTGCGAAAACCCTAGATCGGTGTCGACGCAACGCTGCCGGAAGCCGCGTTCGGCCTTCTTTCTCAGGGCGCGCTGACTCGCTAGACTGGCCTGGCGATCCTGCGGTGGCAGGGCGGGAGTCCGATCCCCGCCCATTTGTAGCGAAACTACAGTGCAAATTTGCAACACTTCCAGCCTGCGGGCGGTCTGGGGCCTTTGCCTGGCCAGCCTCTCCGTGGCGACGGCAGCCGCTGGCGGCCTGAAACTGCATGTACCTTCGCCGGACTGGCGCGACCAGGTCATCTACTTCGTCATGACCGACCGCTTCGCCGACGGCAACCCGCGCAACAACGACCAGGGCGCCGGCGAGCACCGCCCGAAGGAGCCCGAAGGCTGGCAGGGCGGCGATCTGGCCGGCCTGCGTGCGAAGCTGGCCTATATCCAGGGCCTGGGGGCCACGGCGCTGTGGATCACGCCGCCGGTGGCCAACCAGTGGCTGGACCCGACCGGCCGGCACGGTGGCTACCACGGCTACTGGGCCGAACACTTCATGAAGGTGGACCGCCACCTCGGCACGCTGGCCGACCTGCAGGGCCTGTCCAGCGACCTGCACCGCGCCGGCATGTTCCTGGTGCAGGACATCGTGGTGAACCACACGGGCAACTACTTCGCCATGAAGCCGGGCCACGCCGCCTTCCTCACCACGCCGCCGGTGGCGCGGCCGTCCCAGTGGCCTTTCTCGCTGAACGACCCGCGCCGCGCTGCCGACCGCCGCGCCGGCATCTACCACTGGACGCCGGACATCGGCGACTACAACGACCCGCTGCAGGAGGCCACCTTCCAGATGGGCGGCCTGGACGACCTGGCCACCGACCACCCGACGGTGCGGCAGGCGCTGCGACGCAGCCACGGCTGGTGGATCCGCCAGGCTGGCGTGGACGCCTTCCGCGTCGACACGGCCTTCTACGTGTCGCCGGAGTTCTTCGCCGACTTCATGCACGCGCGCGACGCCGCCGCCCCCGGCATCGCCGAAGTGGCGCGGCGCACCGGCCGGCGCGACTTCCTCGTCTTCGGCGAAGGCTTCGCCAGCGACGCGCCCGGCGCCGATGCCGCTTCGCGCCGCATCGAGAGCTACATGCACGACGCCGCCGGCCGGCCGCGCATGAACGGCATGCTCAACTTTCCGCTGTACCGCACGCTGGGCGACGTGTTCGCGCGCGGCGCGGCGCCGGCGCAGCTGGCCGAGCGGCTGCGCGTGCAGCAGGCGTTGCACCCGCGCCTGCACTGGATGCCGACCTTCGTCGACAACCACGACGTGGACCGCTTCCTCGCCGGGGCCGGCGAACCGGCGCTGCGCCAGGCGCTGCTGGCGCTGATGACGCTGCCCGGCATTCCCGTCATCTACTACGGCACCGAACAGGGCTTCACCGAGCCGCGCGCATCGATGTTCGCCGCCGGGTACGGCTCGGGCGGGCGGGACCGCCACGACACCTCGGCGCCGCTGTACCGCGCCATCGCTGCCATGACGGCGCTGCGGCGCGGCGACAGGCTCTTCAGTCGCGGCACGCCGACGGTGCTGGCGGCCAACGCCGCGCGTGCCGGGGCGCTGGCCTGGCGCAGCGACCACGAAGGCCGCAGCGCGTTGGTGGCCTTCAACACCGCCGACACGCCGACGCTGGCCGTGCTGGACACCGGCCTGGCGCCGGGCACGCGGCTGGAAGGCGCTTTCGGCCTGGACGGCACGCCGGCCCCGTTGAGCGTGGGAGCCGGCGGGCGGGTGGTGCTGGAGCTGCCGGCGCAGGCCGGGCGTGTCTGGAAGGCCTTGCCGGGTGGCCAGGCCGAGGCGATGCCGACGGCCGCGGCCGTGGTGCTGGACCCGCTGCCGGCCGAGCGCTTCGAAGCCGACTTCACGCTCACCGGCACCGCGCCGGGGGTCCGCGAACTGCGGCTGGTGGTGGACGGCGATCTGACGCGCGCCCAGACCGTGCGGCCAGGGGCCGACGGCCGCTTCAGCGCCCGCATCGACACCTCGGCCATGACCGACCCGGCGCTCGTGCACGAGGTGCTGGCCTGGGCGGGCGGCGCCGCTGCCAGCGTGCCGCGCGGTTTCCAGGTGGCGCTGCCCTGGAAGACGGTCGCCGACGTGGAAGACCCCGCCGGCGACGAACGCTGGGCCTACCCCACCGACCCGAGCTACGCCCCGCGCCCGATGGACCTGCGGCGCGTGCGCGTGGCCACCGCCGGCGGTGCGCTGCGGCTGGAGCTGACCACCGCCGCCATCACCACGCCCTGGAAGCCGCCCAACGGCTTCGACCACGTGCTCTTCACGGTCTACATCGAACTGCCCGGCCAGACGGGCGGCGCCACCGTCATGCCCTTGCAGGACGGCGGCCTGCCCGAGGGCTTGCGCTGGCACCGGCGGCTGCGCGTGGGGGGCTGGACCAATGTCGTGCACGACGCCGCCGGTGCCACGGCCACGAACGAAGGCCGCGCCGTCACGCCGGCCGCCAGGCTGCAGGTGGACCGGGCCACGAACACCGTGAGCCTGGTGTTGCCGGCGGCCTCGCTGGGCGGGCTGTCCAGCCTCAGCGGCGCGCGGCTGTATGTCACCACCTGGGACTACGACGGCGGCTACCGCGCCCTGCTGGCCCAGCCCGAGGCTTTTTCCATGGGCGGCACGCCGGGCGGCCCGAAGGTGATGGACGCCAGCGCCGTGATCACGCTGCCCTGAATGGAAAAGGGCCGCAGCGTGTGCTGCGGCCCTTTCGAAGGTTCCTGCGGGGCAGGAATTACTTCTTGGCTTCTTCCTTCTTGGCTTCCGGCTTCTTGTCGGCCTTCTTGGCGCCGCTGGCGGCGGGCTTCGGCGCGCTGGCGGCGGCGTCCTTCATCGGGGCGGCGCCGGCGTGGGAGGCAGCCTGGGCACCGATGGCGAAGGCGGCGAGGAAGAGGGCGGTCATCAGCTTGGTCATGGTCAATCTCTCGGTCGTTGGTGTTTCGGGAAAGCCAGCCTGGAGATCCCGGGTTTACCCTGAGGGCCAAGCGACCGCTGCTGTCAGCGGCTGGAGACACAACGCCGCGCCGGTGCATCGGTTGACATGGCCCGCGCCCATCCGGCGTGCCGCCGCCTGCGTACCATCGGCCGCCATGCGCCTTGTCCTGACCGCCGCCTGCCTGCTGAGCCTGGGCGGCGCCGTGGCAGCGGCGCCCTTCGTGCCGGCCACGGACGACCAGGTGCTGGCCACCGTGCCGGCCCGCGCCAGCGATGCCCGCGCGCGCGAGCTGGCAGCCCTGCGTGCCGCCTGGCGCGCCGCGCCGAACGAGCTGCCCACTGCGCTGGCCCTGGCCCGGCGCTGCTTCGAGGAGGTGGCCGCGGAGGGCGACCCGCGCTACATCGGCCATGCCCAGGCCGCGCTGGGACCCTGGTGGAACCTCCAGGATCCCCCGCCCGAGGTGCGCGTGCTGCGCGCCATGGTGCTGCAGTTCGACCACCGCTTCGACCCGGCCCTCGACGACCTCGCGGCGGCCGTCCGCGCCCAGCCCGACAACGCCGAGGCCTGGGCCTGGCGCGCCGCCATCCTCATGGTGCGGGCCGACTACCCGGAGGCGCGCCGCAGTTGCGAGGCCTTGGCCGCGCTGGCCTCGCCCCTGACCGGCGCCGCCTGCCGCGCCCAGGTGGACGCCGCCACGGGCCGGGCCGGCCCGGCCGCGGGGGCACTGCGCCAGGCGCTGGACCGCGGCCGTGGTGCCGACGCTGCCGCGCGCCTGTGGGCGCTGACGCGCCTGGCCGAAACCGAGGAGCGCCTGGGCCGCAGCGCCGAGGCCGAGGCCGCCTTCCAGGCCGCCCTCGCCACCGGCGTGCCCGACGTCTACCTGCAGGCCGCCTACGCCGACTTCCTGCTCGACCGCGGCCGCGCCACCGAGGTGCTGACGCTGCTGAAGGACGGCGGTCGCGCCGACGTGCTGCTGCTGCGCCTGGCGCTGGCGGCCAAGGCCGCCGGCGATGCCCGGGCCGCGGTCTTCGCGGGCGAGCTTGCGGCCCGATTCGACGCCGCGCAGCGACGCGGCGACAACAGCCACCGCAAGGAACAGTCGCGCTTCCTGCTCGCGCTGCGTGGCGACGTGCCGCAGGCGCTGGCCCTGGCACGCGCCAACTGGGCCGAGCAGCGCGAGCCCGCCGACGCGCGCATCCTGCTGGAAGCCGCGGTGGCCGCACGTGACGCCGCGGCCGCGCAGCCGGTGCTGGACTGGATGGCCCGCTCCGGCATCGAGAGCGTGGCCTTGCGCGGCCTGGCGGCGCGGTTGCAGGCGCCGCGGTGAAGCGCCTCGCCCTTCTTCTGCTGGCGCTGTGGGTGCTGGCCGCGCAGGCGCACAAGCCTTCGGACAGTTACCTCAGCATCACCGTCGGGCCGCAGTCCCTCAGCGGTCGCTGGGACATCGCGCTGCGCGACCTGGACGTCGCCGTGGGCCTGGACGCCGACGGCGACGGCCGCATCACCTGGGGCGAACTGCGCATGCAGCATGCGGCCATCGCGGCCTATGCGCTGGCCCGGCTGCAGGTGCAGGCCGACGGTGCTGCCTGCGCGGTGACCGTGGGTGCGCAGCAGGTGGACGAGCACACCGACGGCGCCTACACCGTGATGCCGCTCACCATCACCTGCCCGCAGCCGCCGCAGGTGCTGAGCCTGGGCTACACGCTCTTCGCCGACCTGGATCCGCAGCACCGTGGCCTGCTGAACCTGACGGACTCGACGCGGGCCGCCGCCACGCGCACCGCCATCCTGGGCCCGCAGGCGCCGGTGCAGCGCTTCGAGCTGGCGGCCGAGGCCGGGGCGGCCGCGCAGGCGCTGCAGTACGGCCGAGAAGGCGTCTGGCACATCTGGATCGGCTTCGACCACATCCTCTTCCTGCTCTCGCTGCTGCTGCCGGCGGTGGGCCTCTGGGCCGGCCTGCGCTGGCAGCCCGTGGAGCGCTTCCCGGCCGCCTTCTGGGACGTGCTGCGCGTCGTCACCGCGTTCACGCTGGCGCACTCCATCACCTTGTCGCTGGCGGTGCTGGGCTGGGTATCGCTGCCGTCGCGGCTCGTGGAGAGCAGCATTGCCGCCAGCGTGGTGCTGGCGGCCCTGAACAACGTGTGGCCGCTGTTCCAGGGCCGGCGCTGGGTCGTCGCCTTCCTGTTCGGTCTGATCCACGGCTTCGGTTTCGCCAGCGTGCTGGCCGACCTGGGCTTGCCGCAAGGCGCGCTGGCGCTGGCGCTGCTGGGCTTCAACCTGGGCGTGGAGCTGGGGCAGCTGGCCATCGTGGCTGTCTTCCTGCCCGCGGCCTGGGGGCTGCGACGCAGCGCGTTCTACCGGGTGGCGGTGCTCAAGGGGGGGTCGCTGGCCATCGCCGCGCTGGCCGCCGTCTGGCTGGCCGAGAGACTGTTCGAACTCGAGCTGCTGCCGTTCTGATCGGCGGCCGGGCCGATGTCGAAGGCCAGGGTCACGAAGCGGCTGTCCCAGGCATCGCCGGCCGCCGGGCGCAATTCGATGGCGCGCAGCAGCCAGCGGCCGGGCAGCGGCGCGGGCATGGTCAGGCGGCCCTGCGCGTCGCTCAGGCGCCAGACGCCCAGCGGGCTGTGCTCGCTGCGCAGTTCCACGGCCAGGCCGGGCAGTGGCTGGCCGTCTCGGCGCACCTGCACGGCAAAGGACGTGCCGGCGCGCAGCGGGCCGGGGGTGTCGATGGCCAAGTCCAGGCCCAGCGGCAGCGCCTCGGCCGAGGGCGCACCGAGTTCGATGCGCGCGTGCTTGGTGTAGCGCTCACGCCAGGGCAGCCCGCGGCGCTGCAGGTCGGCCCAGCGCTCGCGCACCGCCGGGCCGGCGCGCAGTTCCTGCAGGTACAGCGACACGGTGTCCGGTGGCAAGGTGATGTCGAACACCACGGACTGCGCCCAGCAGCGCGACATGCCGGGCGCCGGCCTCAGGTGCAGCGCCTCGGGCGTCTCTCGCGCCAGCCGGGGCGTGGTCGACACCCGGCCGGCGCGGCAGCCGAGCTCGACCAGGGCCGGCCGCGTGAGCGCCGTTTCCTGCGCCGGGAAGTGCGCGCCGGTGCCGAGCGCCAGCGTTGGCGCCCCGCCCGGGTCATGGCCGGGTTCGAACCAGGTGTCGTGGGCGGCCGCCGAAGCGGCCACGACGCTGAGCAGGAGCGCGGTCTTGTGCATGCCGCGTGGTACGCGGCCGCCGCCCCGCCGGATTCAGCGCCCGTGCTGCTCGATGGCCAGCGCGGCGCCACCCAGCGCCGCCAGGGTGTCGGTGATCAGCGCCGTGGGAATGGCCTGCAGGTAGGGCTGCAGGCGTCCCTTGGCCTCGAAGCGCTCACGGAAGCGCGACTCGAAAAAGCGCGTGCCCAGCCGCGGCACGATGCCGCCGCCGATGTAGACCCCGCCGCGCGCGCCCAGCACCAGGGCCACGCTGCCGGCGAAGCTGCCCAGCAGGGCGCAGAAGCTGTCGACGGCCTGGCTGCAGGCCGCATCGCTGCGGGCCAGGCCGCGCTCGACGATCTCCTCCGGGGCCAGCACCGCGGCGGCCTGGCCCAGCACCGCGGCCACGCCATGGTGCAGCACCGGCAGCCCGATGCCCGACAACAGCCGTTCGGCCGACACATGCGGGTGGTTGCGCCGCACGGCGGCCAGCAGCGCGGCCTCGAAGTCATCGACGGCCGCCAGGCTGGCGTGCCCGCCTTCGCCCGGCACGGCCACCCAGCCGTGGGCCGTGGGCACGAGCCCGGCGACGCCCAGGCCGGTGCCCGGGCCGATGACGGCCAGCGCGGCCCCCGGCGCCGGAGAAGGCGCCAGCGGGCCGATGGCCTGCACTTGCTGTGCCGACAGCCCCGGCAGCGACAGCGCCAGGGCTTCGAAGTCGTTCAGGAACAGCAGCGTCTTCAGGCCCAGGTCGGCCTGCGTGGCGGCTCGCGAGAAAGCCCAGCCGCTGTTGGTGAAGGCGATGCGGTCACCGCCCACGGCGGTGGCCACGGCGAAGGCGGCGGCCTGCGGTGGCTGGTAGGCGCTGCCCAACGCGGTGCCCAGTTGCGCCAGGTAGGTGCGCGCCGCCGCCGCCGGGCCGTTGTGGGCGGCACAGGGCAGCGTGATGACGTGCGACACCTGGCTGGCTCCCGCCGCCAACCAGCCGAATCGGGCGTTGGTGCCGCCAATGTCGGCCAGCAGCCAGGGGCGGGGCTGGGTGATGCTCATCGGCGTGCGCGCCGTCGTGGGCGTGGGCGGTGGGCGTTGGACAGTTTCACTCTCGGACATGGCAGCGCAATCAGGCCCGGCGCCTGAAGCAGGCGGCTTGCCGGGAGGTCTGTGGCACGGTAGCAAAACTACAAGGTCCGGACAAGGGCGCTAACGCGAGCATGTCGCGGAGGATGCAAGTCGTGTGATCGGGAACCGTGACGGACTGTAGTGAAGCTACAGTGGGCGGGCGAACGGCCCGGCTGCCGCTGGGCGGCCCGGGTCACGCACAATGCATGCCGTGCCCGACGCACACCCGCCATGACGCCCTTCGACAGCCCACGACTGCTTGCCGATATCGGTGGCACCTACGCCCGCTTTGCCGTCGAGACGGCGCCGGGCCGCTTCGAGCATGCCGTGTCGCTGCGCTGCGCCGAGCATGCCGATTTCCACGCCGCGGTCTCGGCCTACCTGGCCGGCCTGGCCGGCGGCATCGCCGGGTCCATCGAGCACGCCGCCATCGCCATCGCCAACCCGGTGGAAGGCGACGAGGTGCGGATGACGAACTACCACTGGCAGTTCAGCATCGAGCAGATGCGCCAGCGGCTGTCGCTGCAGACGATGGTGGTGGTGAACGACTTCACCGCGCTGGCCATGTCGCTGCCGCGCCTGGCACCGACGCAGCTGCGCCAGGTGGGCGGCGGTGCGCCGCGCGAACACAGCGTGGTGGGCATCCTGGGTTCGGGTTCGGGCCTGGGCGTCAGCGGGCTCATCCCGCTGGCCGAAGGCGCCGGCACCGGGGCGCTCACGCACGTGGCGCTGGGCACCGAAGGCGGCCACACGAGCTTCTCGCCGCGCGACGAGCGCGAGATCGCGATCCTGCGCCACGCGCTGACCCAGTTCCCGCACGTCTCTTTCGAGCGGCTGCTTTCGGGGCCCGGCATCGAACTGATCTACCGCGCGCTGAGCCAGCGCGCCGGCCGCGAAGCGGAGCCGCTGGCCGCCCCGGAGATCACGCGCCGTGCGCTGGACGACACCGACCCCGTCTGCGCGGAAACGCTGCAGGCTTTCTGCGCCATGCTGGGCACCGCCGCGGCCAACCTGGCGGTGACGCTGGGCGCCCTGGGCGGCATCTACATCGGCGGGGGCATCGTGCCGCGGCTGGGCGAGTACTTCGACCGCTCGGCCTTCCGTGCGCGCTTCGAGGACAAGGGCCGCTTCAGCGCCTACCTCAAGGCCATCCCCACCTTCGTGGTGACGGCGTCGCAGGCCACCTTCGTGGGCGTGTCGGCGATCCTGGCGGCGCAGCTGCGCACGCTGGAGGCCGACCACGGCTCGGCGTTGCTGGCGCAGATCCAGCGCGCGCGCGACACCCTGAGCCCGGCCGAGCGCCGCGTGGCCGACCACGTGCTGGCGCACCCGCGCGCGGCGCTGTCCGAGCCCATCGCCGAGATCGCCAAGGCGGCGCAGGTGAGCCAGCCCACGGTCATCCGCTTCTGCCGCACGCTGGGCTGCGAAGGCCTGTCCGACTTCAAGCTGCGCCTGGCTTCGGGCCTGTCGGGCACGGTGCCCCTGACGCACACGCAGGTGACCGGCAGCGACTCGGTGCTGGAACTGGGCGTGAAGGTGCTGGGCAACACCGCCAGCGCCATCCTGCAGGTGCGCGACCAGCTCAACCGCGACAACCTGGTGCGCGCCATCGAGCTGCTGGCCGCGGCGCAGCGCATCGAATTCTTCGCCGTCGGCCACTATGGCGTGGTGGCGGACGACGCGCAGTACAAGTTCCTGCGCTTCGGCGTGCCGTCGTCCAGCTGCACCGACGCACGGCTGCAGCTGCTGGCCGCCAACGTGCTGACACCGCGCGACGTGGTCGTGGTCATCAGCAGCAGCGGCCGCGTGGACGACCTGCTGGCCGTGGCCGACCTGGCGCACCAGCGCGGCGCCATGGTGGTGGCCATCACCGCCAGCCAGAGCCCGCTGGCGCGCAAGGCCGACGTGGCGCTGATCGTCGACCACGTGGAGGACGTGGCCACGCACGTGCCCATGGTCAGCCGCATCCTGCACCTGCTGGTGATCGACATCCTGGCGGTGGGTGTGGCCATGAAGCTGGGCCAGGGCCAGGTGGCGGAACTGCCGGCCGACGCGGCCGCCGGCATGGACGAAGCGCAGCCCGCCGCCGGCGCCGTCGCCCCCGCACCGCGCGCCCACCGCGTGGCGCCGGGCGTCAGCACCGCCGGCGCGCTGGCACGGTTGACTTCACACAGCCGCTAGCAGGCGAAGCACGGCCGGCGTGCCGCCGGCGGCCGAAGGCGCGATCCACAGGTCGAAGAGGCCGGGTTCCGCCACCGGCCGCCCGTCGGCGCCTGCATAGGCCAGGTGCTGGCGCGTCAGCACGAAGCGCAGCGTGGCGCTCTCGCCGGGCTTCAGCTCCACGGCCTGGAAGCCGCGCAGCTCGCGCACGGGCCGCACCAGGGAGGCCACGCGCTGGTGGATGTACAGCTGCGCCACCTCGCGCATGGCGCGCGCGCCTCGGTTGGTGACGGTGACCTGCGCCGTGGCCGTGCCGTCCCAGGCCAGCGTGGAGGCATCCAGTTCCGTGGCACCGTAGGCGATGTCGCCATAGCCCAGGCCGTGGCCGAAGGGGTACAGCGGCGCATGGGTCACCTCGCGGTAGCGCGACTTGAAGCGCGACGCGTCCGCCTGGGTCTGCGGCCGGCCCGTGCTGCGGTGGTTGTAGTGGAAGGGCTGCTGGCCCGCGTGCTGCGGGAAGCTCACCGGCAGGCGGCCCGACGGCGCGTGGTCGCCGAAGATCAGGTCGGCCAGCGCGTGGCCTGACTCGTTGCCCAGGTACCAGGCGGCCAGGAGCGCCGGTGCCGCGCGCACCGCGCCGGTCAGTGCCAATGCCCGGCCATGCTGCAGCACCACGACCAGCGGCTTGCCGGTGGCGGCCACGGCCTCGGCCAATGCCAGCTGAGGCGCGGGCAGGCCGATGTCGGCACGCGCGGCCGACTCGCCCGACATCTCGTCGCCTTCCCCGAGCGACAGGATCACCACGTCGGCCCGGGCCGCGGCGGTCACGGCGGCGGCGATGCCACCTTCCAGCGGGGCCTCGATGCCGCAGCCGGCCACCACCTCCAGCGCCTGCGCGTCGTCCAGCGCCTCGCGCAGGCCCTGCTCGAGGCTCACGCCGCGCTGCTCGTTCCACAGCGCCCAGGGTCCCATCAGGTGCACGCGATCGCTGGCGAAAGGACCGATCAGCGCGATGCGCCGGCCGCCCTTGGGCAGCGGCAGCAGGCCGCCCTCGTTCTTCAGCAGCACCACCGAGCGACGTGCCGCCTCGCGCGCCAGCGCCACGGTGACGGGCAGGCGCAGCTGTGTGCGCTCCTTCTCCGGGTCGAGCGAGCGATAGGGGTTGTCGAAGAGGCCCAGCGCCTTCTTCACGCGCAGCACGCGGCGCACGGACTCGTCGACCACCGCCATCGGCACCGCGCCCTCGCGCACCAGCTCGGGCAGGTAGCGGTTGTAGATGCCGCTGGCCATGGACACGTCGCAGCCGGCCAGGATGGACAGGCGCGCGGCGTCCTTCTCGTCGGCGGCATGACCGTGGGACACCAGTTCGGCGTCGGACGCGAAGTCCGACACCACCAGGCCGCGGAATCGCCACTGCTTGCGCAGCACGTCGGTGAGCAGGCCGCGGTGTGCGGTGGCGGGGATGCCGTTGATGTCGTTGAAGGCCGTCATCAGCGACAGCGCGCCGGCATCCAGCCCGGCCTTGAAGGGCGGGAGGTGCACGTCGTGCAGCGTGGCCTCGGACAGGTCGACGCTGTTGTATTCCATGCCGCCGCTCACCGCGCCGTAGGCGGCGAAGTGCTTCACCGTGGCCAGCAGGGTGTCGGGGTCGCGCAGGTCCTGGCCCTGGAAGCCGCGCACGCGGGCAGCCGCGAGCACGCGGCCCAGGTAGGGGTCCTCGCCGGCACCTTCCACGACGCGTCCCCAGCGCTGGTCGCGCGCCACGTCCACCATGGGCGCGAAGGTCCACTGCACGCCCACGGCCGTGGCCTCCAGCGCCGCGGCGCGGGCCGTGCGTTCGGCGAGGTCGGGGTCGAAGGCCGCGGCCTCGCCCAGCGGCACGGGGAACACCGTGCGCAGGCCGTGGATCACGTCGGCGGCGAAGACGAGCGGGATCTTCAGGCGCGACTCTTCCAGCGCCACCTTCTGCAGCGCGCGCCCGCTGGCCACGCCGATGCCGTTGAACAGGCCGCCCACGCGGCCCGCGGCGATCTCGGCCCGCACCTCGGCCAGGCTCTTCGCGGCCTGGGCCGGGTTGATGTCGGGGGCGTCCTCGCGCGCGTTGTCGAAGAAGATGCTCAGCTGGCCGGCCTTCTCCTCCAGCGTCATGCGCGCGATCAGCGACTCGATGAAGGGGTCGTCGTCGCCCGCGGGTTCGGCCGGCATCACCCGCGGGGAGAACAGGCTCATGGCCGTCAGGCCGGCGGATTGGAGAATTTGTCGTCGCATCATGGCGGGCGGACTCTAGCGGCTCGCGTGCCGCCTCCACGTAGAATTCGGGTTCTCCCGAGGAGCGTTGCGATGCGCAGGCCGCCAGGCCACGCACCAGGCTCGGGATCCGCGGATGGCCCGGCCGGGCTGGCGCGGTGGCAACGGCGCTCGCCCACTGCACCCCTCCAGTGACGAGCATGAGCGCCGAACCGTCTGTCTTTCCCGCCGTGTCCCCCATGCGCCTGTCGGGCCTGGAGCCTGTCGCCATCGGCGCCGGCAGTCTCTTCGTCAACATCGGTGAACGCACCAACGTCACCGGGTCCAAGGCCTTCGCTCGCATGATCCTCGAAGGCCGCTTCGAGGACGCCCTCAGCGTGGCCCGCCAGCAGGTGGAAAACGGCGCGCAGATCATCGACATCAACATGGACGAGGCCATGCTGGACTCGGCCGCGGCGATGGAGCGCTTCCTGAAGCTCATCGCCGGCGAACCCGAGATCGCGCGCGTGCCGATCATGATCGACAGCTCGAAGTGGAGCGTCATCGAGACGGGCCTGAAGTGCATCCAGGGCAAGGGCATCGTCAACAGCATCTCGCTGAAGGAAGGCGAGGCCGAGTTCAAGCGCCAGGCCCGGCTGGTGCGTCGCTACGGCGCCGCGGCCGTGGTGATGGCCTTCGACGAGAAGGGCCAGGCCGACACCTACCAGCGCAAGACCGAGATCTGCGCGCGCGCCTACCGCGTGCTGGTGGACGAAGTCGGCTTCCCGGCCGAGGACATCATCTTCGACCCCAACATCTTCGCCATCGCCACCGGCATCGAGGAGCACGACAACTACGCCGTGGACTTCATCGAGGCCACGCGCTGGATCAAGCAGAACCTGCCGGGCGCCAAGGTGAGCGGCGGCGTCAGCAACGTGAGCTTCAGCTTCCGCGGCAACGACCCCGTGCGCGAGGCCATCCACACCGTGTTCCTGTACCACGCCATCCGGGCCGGGCTGGACATGGGCATCGTCAACGCCGGCATGGTGGGCGTGTACGACGACCTGGAGCCGACGCTGCGCGAGCGCGTGGAAGACGTGGTGCTGAACCGCCGGAAAGATGCCGGCGAGCGACTGGTGGAAGTGGCCGAGAGCGCCAAGGGCGCGGCCAAGGACGACAGTGCGCGCCTGGCCTGGCGCGCCGGCCACGTGAACGAGCGGCTCAGCCACGCGCTGGTTCACGGCATCACCGACTTCATCACCACCGACACCGAGGAAGCCTGGCGCGCCATCGAAGCCACGGGCGGCCGGCCGTTGCACGTCATCGAAGGCCCGCTGATGGCCGGCATGAACATCGTCGGCGACCTCTTCGGCCAGGGCAAGATGTTCCTGCCCCAGGTGGTCAAGAGCGCGCGCGTGATGAAGCAGGCGGTGGCCCACCTGCTGCCCTACATCGAGGAGGAAAAGCGCGCGCTTCAGGACGCCGGCGGCGACGTGCGGGCGAAGGGCAAGATCGTGATCGCCACCGTGAAGGGCGACGTGCACGACATCGGGAAGAACATCGTCACCGTCGTACTCCAGTGCAACAACTTCGAGGTCGTCAACATGGGCGTGATGGTCCCGTGCCAGGACATCCTCGCCAAGGCCAAGGCCGAGGGCGCTGACATCGTCGGCCTGTCGGGCCTGATCACGCCGAGCCTCGAAGAGATGCAGCATGTCGCGGCCGAGATGCAGCGCGACGAGCATTTCCGCAGCCGCGCCACCCCGCTGCTGATCGGCGGCGCGACGACCAGCCGCGTGCACACCGCGGTGAAGATCGCGCCGCACTACGAGGGCCCGGTCGTCTACGTGCCCGACGCCAGCCGTTCGGTCGCGGTGTGCAGCGACCTGCTCTCCGACGAGCGCGCCGCCGCCTACATCGCCGAGCTGAAGGCCGACTACGACCACACGCGCCAGCTGCACGCCTCGCGCAAGGCCACGCCGCTCGTGCCGCTCGCGAAGGCGCGCGCGAACCGCACGCCGGTCGACTGGTCGGCCGGCCTGCCGCCGGCGCCGAAGTTCATCGGCCGCCGCGTCTTCCGCAACTACGACCTCAACGAGCTGGCCGCCTGCATCGACTGGGGTCCTTTCTTCCAGACCTGGGACCTGGCCGGGCGCTACCCGGCGATCCTCGACGACGAGGTGGTCGGCGACGCGGCGCGCCGCGTTCACGAGGACGGCCGCACGATGCTGCAGCGCCTGATCGAGGGCCGCTGGCTGAGCGCCAACGGCGCGATCGCGCTCTACCCGGCCAACACCGTCGGCGACGACGACATCGAGATCTACCGCGACGCGACGCGCAGCGAAGTGCTGATGACATGGCGCGGGCTGCGCATGCAGTCCGAGCGGCCGGTCGTCGACGGCGTCACCCGGCCCAACCGCTGCCTGGCCGACTTCATCGCGCCGAAGGACTCGGGGCGCGTGGATCACATCGGCCTGTTCGCGGTGACCGCCGGCCTCGGGGTCGAGAAGAAGGAGCGCCAGTTCGAGGCCGCGAACGATGACTACGACGCGATCATGCTGAAGGCGCTGGCCGACCGGCTTGCAGAGGCCTTCGCCGAACGGTTGCACCAGCGCGTGCGCACCGAGTTCTGGGGCTACGTGCCCGACGAGGCACTGAGCAACGAGGAGCTGATCGCCGAGCGCTACGAGGGCATCCGCCCCGCGCCCGGCTACCCGGCCTGCCCCGACCATCTCGTCAAGCGCGAGCTGTTCCGCGTGCT
>JAEUPH010000247.1 GCA_016790395.1 Rubrivivax sp.
TCGGCGTGGTCGGCGGTGTCGGTGAGGAAATGCTCCAGCACCACGGTGAAGAGGTCTTCGCGCGCGAAGCCTTGCGCCACCTTGCGGCTCTCGGGCGCCACCGCCACCGGGTTGCTGTTGTAGACCACCACGGCCTCGATCCTGGGGCCGAAGCTGGGGCTGGCCTCGCGCAGCAGGTCGTCGCCGATGGTCACCATGTTGATGGTGCGCGGCGTGCGGCCGGCCAGCAGGTCGGGCCGCTGCAGCCAGGCATCGCGCTTGCGGCCCACGAACCAGCCGCTGGCCGACAGCAGCAGCCCGCCGGCGCGGTGCCGCCAGGCGCCGGTCAGGCAGGGCAGCAGCGCCGCCAGCCGCGCCGCGTTGCCGCCGCCGCGCACGCGCTGCATGCCGTAGTTCAGGCGGATGGCCGCCGGCTGCGTGGTGCCGTAGTCGCGGGCCAGCCCGCGCACCTCGTCGGCCGTGATGCCGCACACCGCGGCCACGCGCTCGGGCGGCCACTGCAGCGCGCGTTCGCGCAGCGCCGGCCAACCGTCCACATGGCGTTCGATGTAGTCGTGGTCCAGCCAGTCATGCGCGATCAACTCGTGCATCAGCCCCAGCGCCAGCGCGCCGTCGGTGCCCGGCAGCAACGCGATGTGCTGGTGGCACTTGTCGGCCGTGTCGGTGCGGCGCGGATCGATGCAGATCAGCTTGGCGCCATTGCGCTTGGCCTGCTGTGCGAAGGTCCAGAAGTGCACGCTGCTGGTGATGGGGTTGCTGCCCCAGATCAGGATCAGCTTGCTCTCGGCGTAGAACGGCAGGTGCATGCCGATCTTGCCGCCGTAGGTGGCGATCAGCGCGTCGCCACCGGCGTTGCTGCAGATGGTGCGGTCCAGCAGGCTGGCGCCCAGCCGATGGAAGAAGCGCGCGGCCATGCCGTCGCCCTGCACCAGCCCCATGGTGCCGGCATAGCTGTAGGGCAGGATGGCCTCGGGGTGGCGCGCAGCGATGGTCTTCAGCCGGCTGGCGATCTCGGCCAGCGCGGCATCCCAGCTCACCGGCTCGAAGCGGCCCGAGCCCTTGGGCCCGACGCGCTTCAGCGGCTGCAGCACGCGTTCCGGGTGGTAGCTGCGCTCGGCGTAACGGCTCACCTTCGTGCAGAGCGCGCCGTGGGTGGGTGGGTGCGTGGGATCGCCGGCCACGCGGATGACCTTGCCGGCGCGCACCGTCACGTGCAGCGCGCAGGTGTCGGGGCAGTCGTGCGGGCAGGCGCCCTGGACGATGTGCTCGTCGGCGGCGGGGGTTTCAGCGCTCATGCGGTGATTCTGCGACAGCCGCCATCACCCCCACAGGCGGTGGTCGGCCCCGGCCACCGCGTAACGGCCGCGTAACGCTGGCTGGCCTACCTTGGGCGCCATGCACAAGCGTTTCGCCTCCACCCTCGCCGCCCTGGCCTGCAGCACGCTGGCCGGCGCCGTCACCGTGCCCGGCCAGTCGGTGCCCGGCCCGGGCATGAGCCCCATCGTCACCTGGGACCCCGAGGCCGTCTACGGCGGCGTCGCCCGACCCGCCAGCGTGCGGCCGATGACGGCGGCGGAGCTGAAACTCTCGCGCGAACGCGCCGACGCGCTCTACGCCGCGCTGAAAGGCGTGCCGGTGTTCGCACAGCCCACCCGCCACGCCACCTTCATGACGAGTTGGGCGCACCTGGAGCCCGGCCCGGTGCTGCAGCAGCAGTTCGTCGTCTACTGGGGCGCCCCGCGCGACACCCGCCGGCGCGCCGACGGGGCCTACTTCGGCGTGATGGGCGGCGCGCTGGAGCTGCTCTACATCGACGCCAACCGCGTGCCCGCCGGCGACAAACCCGGCGCCGAAGGCCGCCAGGAATTCGACCGTGCCATCCAGGAGCGCGGCCGCGACGTGGTGCTTTTCGCCGAGCCGCGCGTGCACGGCCAGGCTGGCGGCGGCACGGTCTACGGCAGCTACTGGGTGGCCACGCGCGACGGCCGCCCGGCGCTGGCGCCGGTGCCGCTGGGGCTGCTGCTGGAGTTGGACGTCGCGCCGCTGAAGAAGCGCGTGGCCGACACCGAGCGCAGCTTCGCCAACAGCCTGCGCGAGCTGGAAGCCTCGATGACGCCCGAAGCCAGCGCCGCGCGCCGCGCCAAGCGCGCCAACGCCTGGGCGCGCGAAACGAAAGACCCCGACGCCATGACCCGGCGCCTGGACGCCGCCGAGCGCAGCGACCAGGCCGACTACGAGCGCCAGAAGGCCCGCCTCACGCCGCCGCCCACGCCCGACGTGAACAACCCGCACTGGAAGGCGAAACTGGCGCTGCAGGCGCTGGAGCAAAGCCTGGCCGGCCTGGACGCCGCCGGCCGCAATGCCCCCGCCTGCGGCACGCTGGACCCGGCCTTCGGCACCGACCTGGCCGTGCGCTGGCACGCCGTCGGCCCCGACGCACCGGCCGGTTGCCAGCCCATGCTGCGCTGGCGCGCCGACCTGCTGGCGCCCGGCAGGCCCGAGGAGGTGCGGCTGCTCGTCGCCTGGCTGCGCAGTCCCGACTGCGGCAAGCGCTGGGAGGCACCGCCGCAAGACCATGTGTGCAGCCGCATCACCACCACGCTGCGCAGCCTGGACTGGGCCGCCGTGCGGCGCAGCCTGGGCTGGAAGGAACAGCCGTGATGCGCCGCCGCACCCTGCTGGCTGGGGCGCTGCCCTTCGCCGCCGGCGCCTGGGCGGCGCCAGCCGGTGGCGCGCACTACACGATGCCGCCCGGCTTCACGCTGCTGGACGGCCGTGGCAACCCGCAGGTCTTCGGCGCCACGCTCAAGCCCGAGCCGCGCGCCAACCATGCCGCGCGCATCTTCATCTACGCGCCGGTGGCGCGGCCGGCGGACTCGGCCGGCTTCACCGAACTGTTTGAACGTGAATGGCGCGCCGAATTCGGCTCGCTGGGCGTGGGGGACGTGGTGGCGCACTACCGCGGCCGCCTGCCCGGCGGGCTGGCCTGCTGCTTCATGGGCCGCTTCTTCGAACGCCCCGGGGGCGCGATGTACGTGGTGATGTACCTGCTGGATCTGGGCGACCGCGCCCAGCTCATCGCCGCCAGCGTGGCACCGGGCTGGGACGGCGTGAACTTCCCCGGCGCCGTGGAAGACCACGGCCTGCGCTCGCTGGCGCAGCAGCTCTTCCTCCTGCTGGACAGCCTGCGTGCCCCCGGCGGCCGCGCGCCGGCGGCGCAGCCGCACTTCACGCGCGACGACGTGCTGGGCCGCTGGGAACACCAGAGCGGCGGCGCCGGCGGCAGCTTCGTCGATGCGAACTCGGGCGCCGGCCTGGGCACGGCCGTGCGCGGCAGCGCCAGCGAACTGCGGCTGGGCGAGGACGGCCGCTACACCGACCACATCGCCGCCTACGCCTTCAACCCCGGCACCGGCACGAACAGCGGCCCGCAGGCTCAGAGCCACGCCGGGCGCTGGGCCTTCGACGGCGAGGTCATCACGCTGCAGCCCGATCGCCCGAACGGGCTGGACAACCGCCGCCGCGTCGCCGGCGTGGGCCGGCACGCCGGCGGTGGCCGCGTGCTGATCCTGCTGAACCCCGAGGGCGGCGCCTTCAAGCCCGTGGCCTGGGTGCCGGTGTGGGACGGCCATGCCGGCGTGATGCGCTGGTACCGCGAAGTGCACTGACCCACGGAATGCGATGAACACCGATTGCTCAGGGAGAACGACGATGAAGACGATGTGGACGCGCCGGATTTCGGCGCTGGGGGTGGCGCTGGCGCTGGCCGGCTGCGGCGGCGGTGACGATGCCGAAGCGCCGCCGCCCGAAGCCAGCGCCACCCTCGGTGCCGCTGGCGGCAAGCTGGCCCTGCCCGACGGCGCCGAACTGTTGGTGCCCGCCGGCGCCTTGAGCGCCGACATGAAGCTGCGCATCGTGAAGAGCCGAGCCAGTGCGCCCGAGCTGCCCGAGGGCACGTCGGCCGACCTGCCTGTCTACGAGATCACGCCGCACGGCACCGTGTTCAACCGCCCCGTCACGCTGCGCCTGCCGGTGCCCGCGGGCACCACCGACCCCACCGCACTGGTGGCGCCCAGCGCCGAGGCCGGCTGGGGCACGCAGCAGGGCCGCATCACCGGCAGCGGCAGCAGCCTGATGCTGGAAGTCGAACGCGTCTCGCTGTCCTGGTACAGCGTGGC
>JAEUPH010000324.1 GCA_016790395.1 Rubrivivax sp.
CCAGCTGGCCGTGCAGCGCAACGACTTCAAGCTCGAGCAGCTGAGCCCTCATCTGTTCATGAACTTCCGCGTCGTGGATGAACATGGCCGGCAGCTGGGTCTGGGGCGCGACCTGGCGAGCCTGAAGGCCGAACTCGGCGCCCAGGCGCGCTCGGCCTTCCAGGCGCTGGCGGTGCTGAAGGTGGCCGCTGCGGCAGCGCCGGCGCCGGTCCAGGCGGGCTCGAGGGGCGTCACGGCCACCATCGCTGTGCCGCCGCCGCCCGCGGCTCCGGCGGAACCGGCGAAGTACATGGCCTGGACCTTCGGCGAACTGCCCGAGCTGATGGAGGTGCGGCGTGGCAGCCAGGTGATGGTGGGATTCCCGGCACTCATCGACCGCGGTGCGCATGTCGAGATCGAGGTCTTCGACGAGCCCGAACTCGCCGCAGCGCAGCACCATGCGGGCCTGCGCCGGCTGGTGTCCTTGCAGCTGAAGGAGCCGCTGAAGTACCTGGAGAAGAACATCCCCGGGCTCACCGCCATGGGCACGGCCTTCATGCCGCTGGGCAGCCTGGAAGAGCTGCGTCAGCAGATCGTGGACGTGGCGGTGGACCGCGCCTTCCTCGCTGACCCGCTGCCAGCCGACGAGGCAGCCTTCAAGGCGCGCATCGACGAAGGCCGCACGCGCCTGAACCTGATCGCGGCCGAGGTCGCGCGGCAGGCGGGCACCGTGCTCACCGAGCATGCCGCGGCACTGCGGAAGCTCAAGGACAGCAAGCCGCCCAAGGAAGTGGCCGACGACGTTGCCGCGCAACTGCAGCGGCTGGTGGGCAAGCGTTTCCTGGCCCAGACGCCCTGGTCGGCGCTGCAACACCTGCCGCGCTATCTGAAGGCCGTGGTGCTGCGTCTGGACAAGCTGCGTGCCGACCCGCTGCGCGATGCCCAGCGACTGGCCGAACTTCGCCCGGCGGAGCAGCGCTGGGTGCGTCGCATGGCCGAGCTGCGCGGGTCGCAGCATCCCAGGATGGAGGAGTACCGCTGGCTGCTGGAGGAACTGCGCGTCAGCCTCTTTGCCCAGGAACTGCGGACGCCCCAGCCGGTGAGTACGAAGCGGCTGGACAAGGCCTGGGCCCAGATCGAGGCTTGATCTTTGTCATGCAATTGCGAATGACAATGATTCTCGATTGATATACAGTCGACCGCATTCCGATTCCGAGCCAAGCCTCTCGCCATGAACCTGCTCCGCCCCTTGGCCGCCGCGCTGCTGGCCATCGCCACCGTGGCCAGTGCCCACGCCCAGGACCGCGTGCTGAACCTGTACTCCGCGCGCCACTACCAGACGGACGAGGCGCTCTACGAAAACTTCACCCAGGCCACGGGCATCCGCATCCACCGTGTCGATGCCGATGACGCCGGCATCCTGGCCCGCCTGAAGGCCGAGGGGGCCAGCAGCCCGGCCGACGTGATCCTGCTCGTGGACGCGGCGCGCTTGTGGCGCGGCGAACAGGAAGGCCTGTTCCAGCCCGTGAAATCCTCGCTTCTGGAGGCGCGCGTGCCGGCACAGTTCCGTGGCGGTGTTTCGCCCCAGGGCGCGCAGTGGTGGGGCATGTCGACGCGGGCGCGCGTCATCGTCTATGACAAGGCCCGTTTCAAGCCTGGCGATGTCGACAGCTACGAGAAGCTGGCCGGGCCGGCCTTCAAGGGACAGTTCTGCGTGCGCAGCGGCTCGCATCCGTACAACCTCAGCCTTTTCGGCAGCCTGCTCGAGCACCTGGGCCCGGCCGCCACCGAAGCCTGGCTGAAGGGCCTGGTGAGCAACATGGCGCGCTCGCCCAAGGGCGGCGACACGGACCAGATCAAGGCCGTGGCCAGCGGCGAATGCGGCGTGGCCCTCACCAACACCTACTACTTTGCGCGGCTCATGCGCTCGAACAAGCCCGAGGACCGCGCCATCGTGGAGAAGGTGGGCGTGATGTTCCCGAACCAGGCCAGCTGGGGCACGCACGTCAACATCGCCGGCGCGGCGGTGGCGAAGAACGCGAAGAACCGCGACGCTGCCGTCAAGTTCCTGGAGTACCTGGCCAGCGATGCCGCGCAGAAGTACTTCGCCGACGGCAACAACGAGTACCCCATCGTCCCCGGGGCCGCGATCAACGAGGCACTGCGCGCCCTCGGCAGCTTCAGGGCGGAGACCGTGCCCATCGCCAAGGTCGGCGCCAACACCCCCCTCGTCCAGCAGATGCTGGACCGCGCCGGCTTCCGTTGAGAATGCTCCCGGGCCCGCGATGTCGCGGGGCCCGGAAGGACGGCACCATGAAGACGAAGCTGGCGCGTGTGGGTCTCTGGCTGGCCCTGGCCGCCCCCGTTCAGGCCCAGACACCCACCGCGCCGGCGCTGCCGCCGGCGCCTGCCGCGGAAGTGTTCTTCCGCGTGCCGGACCTGACCGCCGCCAAGCTCTCGCCCTCCGGCGCGTGGCTGGCCGTGTCGGTGGGACTGCAGGGCAAGCGCCTGGGGCTGGCGGTGTTCGACGTTTCCGGCGCCACGCCACCCAAGGTGCTGGCCAACTTCAGCGACATCGACGTCGGCGGCTTCCGCTGGGTCAACGACGATCGGCTCGTCTTCGACCTGGTCGACACCGAGCGGGGCAGCGGCGACGCGCAGTACGCGCCCGGCCTGTTCGCCATCGAGCGTGCCACGGGCGCGACCCGGCAGCTGATCCAGATGCGCGTCATGGCCTTCGGTCGCGTGGCCAACCCGGAGCGTGGCGTGCTGGGCCTGAACCACCGCCCGCTGCACGTGCCCGGCGACGGCGGCAACCGGATCATCGTCGGTGAGTACCGCTTCAACCGCTGGGGTGAGCCGGCCTCCATCGTCCCCAAGCTGATGGACGTGACCACGGGCGCGGTCACCACCATCGCACGCGGCACGCCCGCCGACGCCAAGGCCTGGCTGTTCGACGCGAAGGGTCAGGCGGCTCTCGTGGTGGCCGGCGACGAGGGCCGCAGGCGCGTCTACTGGCACGCCGACCCTGCCAGCGAGGCGGCCGACAGCTGGGTGCTGATCGGCGACCACGAGGCGTTGAATGCACCGTGGGAACCCGTCTCGGTGGACGGCGCGGGCCAGCTGTACGTGACCGTGAGCGACGGCCCGGGCGGTGAGGCGCAGCTCAAGCGATTCGATTTCAAGACCGGCGAGCCCGAGCGCGAGCCCGTGGTGTCCACGCCAGGCTTCGACTTCACCGGCGTGCTGCTGGCCGAGAACGACGGTGATCGGCTGCTCGGCGTGCGCGCGTACACGGATGCCGAAACCACGGTCTGGATGGAGCCCAGGCTGAAGGCGCTGCAGGCCGCCATCGACCAGCGCCTGCCTGGCCGCGTGAACCGCATCGATTGCCGCAAGTGCCAGTCGCCGGAAGCCACGGTGCTCGTGACCTCGATGTCGGACCGCGAGCCCGGGCAGTACTGGGTCTGGCGCGGGCCACCGGAAGCGCCCACGCTGTTCCGGCTGGTCGGGCGTGTGCGTCAGGCGGTGAACCCGCAGCAGATGGCCACGCTGGACTTCGCCCGCTTTGCGGCGCGCGACGGGCGCGGCATCCCGGTGTGGATCACCACGCCGGCCGTCCCGCCAGCCGGCGGCACCAAGCCGCCGGCCGTGGTGCTGGTGCACGGCGGGCCGTGGGTGCGGGGCGGCCACTGGCACTGGGACCCGATGCCGCAGTTCCTGGCCTCGCGCGGCTACGTCGTCATCGAACCCGAGTTCCGCGGCAGCACGGGCTTCGGCAGCGCCCATTTCAGGGCCGGCTGGAAGCAATGGGGCCGTGCCATGCAGGACGACGTGGCCGATGCCGTGCTCTGGGCGGCCGACAAAGGGCTGATCGATCCCAAGCGCGTGTGCATCGCCGGCGCCAGCTACGGCGGCTATGCCACCTTGATGGGGTTGGTGCGGCATCCGGAGCTCTACCGTTGTGGGGCGGCTTGGGTGGCGGTGACGGAACCGGCCCTGCTGTTCGATGCCGGCTGGGAGAACGACATCAGCCGCGAGGCTCGTCTGCACCGGATGCCCGTGTTGCTGGGCGACCCCGTGGCCGATGCGGAAATGTTGCGAGAGGTTTCGCCCGTGGTGCAGGCGGCGCGCATCAAGGCGCCGCTGCTGCTGGCCTACGGCGAACGCGATCGCCGTGTGCCGCTGGAGCATGGCAAGCGCCTGCGCGAGGCGATGCAGGCCGCCGGTCGCGAGCCGGAGTACGTGGTCTACGACGGCGAAGGCCATGCGTGGCGCCGGACCTCCACACGCGTCGACTTTGCCGAACGGCTCGAGCGTTTCCTGTCGCTACACCTGAAATGAGGGGAATCCGCTGCGGCCGACGGGATCGGGGTCCCTAGAATGGGGGGTTTCAACTGCCGGTCGGGTGAACAGCCTTTGCCGGCAGCCCTTGGGGAGAGACCGCCGGCCACCCGCCGGATCGTGTCCTTGGAGGTGTCGTCGTGTCGAAGTTGAGCGCGTCGGTCGCCGGGCTGTGGCTCGGTGCTGCTGGGGCCGTGTGGGCCCAGGCTGCGGCTCCGGCGTCCGGCGCCTCGCAGGCAGCCAAGCCGCCTCTCACCGAAGCGCAGGCGGCGATGGAGAGGGCGCAGCGCCTGGCTGCCAACCCGATGAAGGTCATCCTGCAGGCCAGCAAGATACGTCGGCGCGCGAACGAGCCGGAGCCCGAGGTGGCTGATCCGAACATCCTGCGCCGCACCGCCGTTCGCACGGAAGCTGCGCCGGCTGCGCCGGTACCTGCTCCGGCTGTGGCCACCGCAGCGCAAGTCGCGCCGCCGCCGCCGCCGCCGGTCGAGTCCGTGGTCGTCAACAAGTTCATGCCCTCGGCCCTGGCGGGCGGCGCCGCGACGCCGGTGCCTGCCCTCGAAGCCGCGCTGCCGGCGGCCACGGCGCCGGCGATGAGCAAGGCGGTGGCGCCCGCCGCCCTGCCCATCGCGCCGCTGGCCGTCCAGCCCACGCTGGTCACCATGGTGGACCCCGAGATCCCGTTGCGCCTGATGGCCGACGGCAATCGGATCAAGGAAGTGTTTGCCGACCTGCAGCTCAGGCCCGACGGCACCGTGGCCGAGGTCAAGCTGGTGCCTCCTGTGCCCCGGGGCTGGCAGTCCTACATCGTCAGCGCCCTGGAGCGTTGGCGTTTCGAACCGCTGTCCTCGTCGCGCCTGCACCGCGTGCAGCTGGTCTTCGAAGAGCGCTGACCCACACCGGCTCAGGGCCGCAGCAGCGTCAGCGCGCGGTCCATGCCGCCTTCGGCGATGGTGAGCATCGCCTGTTCTCGCACCGCGGGCTTGGGCTGGAAGGCGATCGACAACCCGGCGACGTTCATCATCGGCAGGTCATTGGCGCCGTCACCCACCGCGATGGTTTGCGCGGGGGAGATGCCCATCAGTTCGGCCACTTCCAGCAGCACGCGACGCTTCTCCGCGCCGTCCACGATGGTGCCCCAGGGCCGCTGCACCAGCAGGCCCGACAGGCGGCCGTCCTGCACGTCCAGCGTGTTGGCGCGAGCGAAGTCCAGCTTCAGGCGCTGCCGTACGCGTTCGCTGAAGAAGGTGAACCCGCCGCTGACCAGCAGCGTCTTCAGCCCTGCCGCCTGGCAGGCCTGCACGAAAGTCTCGACACCCGGATTCAGTCGCAGCCGCTCTTCGTAGACCTGCTCCAGCGCTGTCACCGGCAGCCCGCGCAGCAGCGCCAGGCGCAGGCGCAGGCTGTCGGCATAGTCGGTGATCTCGCCTCGCATCGTGGCTTCGGTGATGGCCGCCACCTCGTCGCGGCGGCCGGCGGCAGCGGCGATCTCGTCGATGCACTCGATGCTGATCAGCGTCGAGTCCATGTCGAAGGCCACCAGCCGGAAGTCGGCCAGCTTCAACGGTGGCGCAAAGCCGCGCACCCACAGGCCGGGTTCCACTTCACGAGCGGTCATCAGGTTTCCTTCATCGGCTGCCCCAGGTGGCGCAGCAGTTCGCGCAGGTAGTGCGCGCGGTCGGCCGGCTGGCTGATCTCGCGTTCGATGCGCAGCTTGTCGTTGCCCGCCAGCTTGATGCTGCGGTTCTTCTGCACCAGCTCGATGATGCGCATCGGGTCGACGGCCGACTTGGGCCGGAACGTGACGCTCATCAGCTTCGGCCCGGCGTCGATCTTCAGCACGCCATAGGGTCTGGCCAGCACGCGCAGCCGGTGCGTGTCGAAAAGCGTCTGGCCTTGCGCTGGCAGCTTGCCGAAGCGGTCGGTGATCTCTTCCAGCAAAGCATCGATCTGCTCGGGCCGTTCAGCCATCGCCAGGCGCTTGTACAGGTTCAGTCGCGTGTGCACGTCGCCACAGTAGGCGTCGGGCAGCAGGGCCGGCGCGTGCAGGTTGATCTCGGTGGCCACGTTCAGCGGGCTCAGCAGGTCGGGTTCCTTGCCGTTCTTCAGCGCGCGCACGGCCTCGGAGAGCATGTCGTTGTAGAGCTGGAAGCCCACCTCCAACATGTTGCCGCTCTGGTTCTCACCCAGAACCTCGCCGGCACCGCGGATCTCCAGGTCGTGCATCGCGAGGTAGAAGCCGCTGCCCAGCTCTTCCATCTGCTGGATGGCCTCCAGCCGCATGGCGGCCGCCTTGGTCAGCGTCTCGGTGTCCGGCACCATCAGGTAGGCGTAGGCCTGGTGGTGGCTGCGGCCCACGCGCCCGCGCAGCTGGTGCAGCTGCGCCAGGCCGAACTTGTCGGCGCGGCTCATCACGATGGTGTTGGCGCTGGGCACGTCGATGCCGGTCTCGATGATGGTGGAGCACAGCAGCACGTTGTGGCGCTGCGCCACGAAGTCGCGCATCACGTGCTCCAGCTCGCGCTCGGGCATCTGGCCATGGGCCACGGCGATGCGCGCCTCCGGCAACAGCTCCTGCAGCTTCTGCCGGCGGTTCTCGATCGTCTCCACTTCGTTGTGCAGGAAGTAGACCTGTCCGCCCCGTTTCAACTCACGAAGCACGGCCTCGCGGATGACGCTGTTGCCTTCGGTGCGCACGAAGGTCTTGATGGCCAGCCGCCGCTGCGGCGCGGTGGCGATGACGCTGAGGTCGCGCAACCCCTCCAGTGCCATCCCCAGCGTGCGCGGGATGGGTGTGGCGGTGAGCGTCAACACGTCCACCTCGGCGCGCATGGCCTTCATGGCCTCCTTGTGGCGCACACCGAAGCGGTGTTCCTCGTCGATGACCAGCAGCCCCAGGCGCGCGAACTTCACTTCGCTGGACAGCAGCTTGTGCGTGCCGACGACGATGTCCACCGTGCCCGCGGCGATGCCGTCGATGGCCGTCTTCACTTCCTTGGCGCTGCGGAAGCGCGAGAGTTCGGCGATCTTCACCGGCCACTTGCCGAAGCGGTCCACCAGGGTCTGGTAGTGCTGTTCGGCCAGCAGCGTGGTGGGCGCCAGGATGGCCACCTGCTTGCCGCCGTGGACGGCCACGAAGGCGGCGCGCAGCGCGACCTCGGTCTTGCCGAAGCCCACGTCGCCGCACACCAGGCGGTCCATCGGCTTCGGGCTCACCATGTCCTGGATCACGGCGTGGATGGCGGCGCGCTGGTCGGCCGTCTCCTCGAAGCCGAAGCTGGTGGCGAAGGCCTCGTAGTCCTGCGGGCTGAAGCGGTGGCTGAAGCCTTCGCGCGCCGCGCGACGGGCGTACAGGTTCAGCAGCTCGGCGGCCGTGTCACGCACCTGCTCGGCGGCCTTGCGGCGCGCCTTCTCCCACTGCGGGCTGCCCAGCTTGTGCAGCGGGGCCTCCTCGGCGCTGACGCCGGTGTAGCGGCTGATCAGGTGCAGCTGGCTCACCGGCACGTACAGCGTGGCCTTGTCGGCGTACTCCAGATGCAGGAACTCGGAAGTGCCTTCTCCCAGGTCGATGTTCTTGAGCCCCTGGTAGCGGCCGATGCCGTGGTTCAGGTGCACCACGGGGTCGCCCACCTTCAGCTCGGACAGGTCCTTGATCAGCGCGTCGACGCTGGACACCTGCTCCTGCTTGCGTCGCTTGCGCGCCTGCGGCGTGGTGGCGAAGAGCTCGGTCTCGGTGACGAACTGCAGCTCGGTCTTCGCTTCGGGTTCGTGCCAGTGGAAGCCTTCGGCCAGCGGCGTGGTGGCCATGGCGATCTTCTCGTCGCCGTCGGTGAATTCCTGCAACGAGGCCACCGTCGGCACCGGCAGGCCGTGGTCGCGCAGCAGGTCGAGCAGGCTTTCGCGGCGGCCGTCGCTCTCGGCCACCAGCAGCACGCGCGCGGGGGTCGCCTTCAGATGGCGCTGCAGCCGGCCCAGGGGCTCGGGTGCGCCGCGGTCGATGGAAAGATCCGGCAGCGGGCGCGCCCAGACCACCGGTTCGCCGCCGCGCAACGAGAGCGTGGCGTGCGGCTGCGTGCGGCCGAAGAACTCCTCGGCCGGCATGAACAGCGCCGGCGGCGGCAGGATGGGGCGTTCGGGGTCGTGCTGCAGGAAGCGGTGGCGCTCGCGCGTGTCCACCCACCAGCGTTCCAGCGCTTCGTCCACCTTGCCGTGCAGCACCAGCGCGGCCTCGGGGCCCACGTAGTCGAAGATGGTGCCGGGCTCGTCGAAGAAGAGCGGCAGGTAGTACTCGATGCCGCCGGCGGCGATGCCCTGGTCGATGTCCTTGTAGACGCGGCTCTTGGTGGGGTCGCCGTCGATCTTCTCGCGCCAGCGCGCGCGGAAGGCCTTGCGCGCCGCGTCGTCCATCGGGAATTCGCGGCCGGGCAGCAGGCGCACCTCGGGCACGGGGTACAGGCTGCGCTGGCTGTCGGGGTCGAAGGTGCGGATGGAGTCGACCTCGTCGCCGAAGAGGTCCACGCGGTACGGCACCAGGCTGCCCATCGGGAACAGGTCGATCAGGCCGCCGCGCACG
>JAEUPH010000039.1 GCA_016790395.1 Rubrivivax sp.
TGCCATTCGGGGTGCTTGCTTTCCAGCACCGTGCCGGCACCGTCGATGCCCGGCACCATCGGCCACAGGCGGACGACCGGTGAGCGGTTCGTGAGCGCCAGCCCATCCTTGTAGTTCAGCGTGGACCAGGCCGGCGCCACCAGCACATCGGCGGCCGGCAGACGGCTGTCGTCCAGCGCCGTGACGCCGGCGCGGAAGCCGGCATCGTCCTTTTCGAGCAACAGGGCCTTGAACATGGGCAGGCAGCAGCAGTCAGCGGGGCAGTCATCGTGCCATGCCCCGCTTCGGTGCGCCCAGCTTTGCCCTTCAGGCGGCCCCTGGTATCCTGCGCCGTTGATGTTCCCAGCCCTGCCCGTCCACCGCTGGCTCCAGGTTCTGGTCACCGCTGGCGTGATCGGGGCTTCGGGCATTGCCGCGGCGACGCCCCCGGCGTCAGGGGCGCCGGGGGCGCCGGCCTCGGCGGCATCATCAGCCGCTGCCGTGCCCACCGGAGACGCCGTCCTGCAGTTGCTGTCCGAGCGGGGCCTGCTCACGAACCCGGGGCAGATCGCCGCCCAGGTGGCCGCCGAGGTGGAAGCCAGCCCGCTGGTGCAGGGCATGCGGGAGAAGGCCACCGACCTGGTCGTCACGGCCATGAACTTCCTGGGCGTGCGCTACCGCCGGGGCGGCAACAACGCCGAGCAGGGCTTCGACTGCAGCGGCTTCACGCGCTACATCTTCGAGAACAGCGTCGGCCTGGTGCTGCCTCGCCGCGCCGACCAGCAGGCCAAGGACGCCGGCCTGCTGGTGGTGAAGAAGGAAGAGCTCAAGCCCGGCGACCTGGTCTTTTTCAACACCATGCGCCGCGCGTTCTCGCACGTGGGCATCTACGTCGGCGACGGCAAGTTCATCCATGCCCCGCGAACCGGCGGCAAGGTGCGCATCGAGGACATGCAGCAGGCCTACTGGCAGCGCCGATTCAACGGCGCGCGCCGCGCCGAGTTGCCTGCTGCGCAGGCCGAAGCGGCGCTGAAGCAGTAGCCCCCCGGGCAGCGCGGCGGCCACGCCGGGCCACAATCGCGACATGGGCGAGAACATCATCCCGCTGGCCGACCTGCGCTACGCCGCCACCGTGCCTCACGTGCCCGATCGCGCGGCGATGCCTGGCGGCCTGCTGGCCGACACGCTGGGGCGGCCGCTGCGCGACCTGCGCATCTCGGTCACCGACCGCTGCAATTTCCGCTGCAGCTACTGCATGCCGAAGGAGGTCTTCGACCCGCAGTACAAGTTCCTGCCGCAAAGCTCGCTGCTGAGCTTCGAGGAGATCACCCGCCTGAGCCGCATCTTCGTCGCGCAGGGCGTCGTGAAGCTGCGGCTGACCGGCGGCGAGCCCCTGCTGCGCAAGCACCTGGAACGCCTGATCGAACAACTCTCGGCGCTGCGCACGCCGGCCGGCGAGCCGCTCGACCTGACGCTCACCACCAACGGCTCGCTGCTCGAGCGCAAGGCGCAGGCGCTGCGGGACGCCGGCCTGCGGCGCGTCACGGTGAGCCTGGACGCGCTGGACGACACCATCTTCCGCCGCATGAACGACGTCGACTTTCCCGTGGCCGACGTGCTGCGCGGCATCGACGCGGCGCTGCGCGCGGGCCTGGCGCCGGTGAAGATCAACATGGTGGTCAAGCGCGGCACCAACGAGCACGAGATCCTGCCGCTGGCGCGCCATGTACGCGAACGGTACGGCGCCGACGCGGTGCTGCGCTTCATCGAGTACATGGACGTCGGCGCCACCAACGGCTGGCGCATGGACGAGGTGCTGCCCTCGGCGGAACTCATCGAACACCTGTCGGCCAGTTTCCCGCTGGAGCCGCTGGAGGCCGCTGCGGCGGGCGAAACCGCCCAGCGCTGGCGCTACCGCGACGGCGGCGGCGAGGTCGGCGTCATCAGCAGCGTGACCCAGGCCTTCTGCCGCGACTGCAACCGTGCCCGCCTGTCCACCGAAGGCAAGCTCTTCCTGTGCCTGTTCGCTCACCGCGGCCATGACCTGCG
>JAEUPH010000072.1 GCA_016790395.1 Rubrivivax sp.
GCTGATGCTCACCGAGTAGAAGTTGCGCACGTCGTGGTGCACGAAGTACTCGGCGATGTCGCCCATCACCTTGAGGCTGAACTCGGTGCTGAAGATGCAGGTGTTCTGGCCCTGGTCTTCCTTCAGGATGTCGGCCTGCACCGTGCCGCGCACGTTGGCCAGGGTCCAGGCACGGATCTTCTGCGCTTCGTCGTCGGTGGGCTCGCGGCCGTTGTCGGCCTTGAACTTCTCCAGGTTCTGGTCGATGGCGGCGTTCATGAACATCGCCAGGATGCTGGGCGCCGGGCCGTTGATCGTCATGCTGACCGACGTGGCCGGATGCGTGAGGTCGAAGCCCGAGTACAGCACCTTCAGGTCGTCCAGCGTGGCGATGGACACGCCGCTGTTGCCCACCTTGCCGTAGATGTCGGGCCGCAGGTCGGGGTCGTTGCCGTAGAGCGTGACGCTGTCGAAGGCCGTGCTCAGGCGCTTGGCCGGCATGCCCTCGGAGAGCAGCTTGAAGCGCCGGTTGGTGCGGAAGGCGTCGCCTTCGCCGGCGAACATGCGCGTCGGGTCCTCGTTCTCGCGCTTGAAGGCGAAGGTGCCGGCGGTGTAGGGGAAGCTGCCCGGCACGTTCTCCAGCAGCAGCCACTTCAGCAGCTCGCCCTGGCATTCGTACTGGGGCAACGCCACCTTGCGGATCTTGCTGCCCGAGAGGGTGGTGTGCGTCAGTGCGGTGCGGATCTCCTTGTCGCGGATCTTCACCACGTACTCGTCGCCGGCGTAGGCGCGCTGCATGTCGGGCCACATGGCCAGCAGCTTCCGCGACTGCGGATCCAGTTTCGCCTCGCGCTGCGCGGCGAGGTCGTCCACCGCCTCCATGGCACGATGGCGCTCGGGCTTGTCGCTCAGCAGCATCCGCGCCGTGGCCTTCAGCTGCTGCACCTCGCGGGCCAGCGCCGCCTGCTCGCGCGCGCGGCGCTTGTAGGCGCGCACGGCGTCGGCGATGTCGGCCAGGTAGCGCACGCGCGCCGGCGGCACGATGGGCACCTGGTGCGTGCTGTGGCGCGTGGCCACGCGGGGCAGCCGACCCTCCACCAGCGGCAGGCCCAGTGCGGCCAGGCGCGGCATCAGCGCCTGCGCCAGCGCGGTGACGCCGTCGTCGTTGAAGCGGCTGGCCATGGTGCCGAACACCGGCATCTGCTCGGCCGGCGTGCCGAAGGCATTGCGGTTGCGTTGCACCTGCTTGGCCACGTCCCGCAGCGCGTCGGCGGCGCCTTTGCGGTCGAACTTGTTGATGGCCACGAACTCGGCGAAGTCGAGCATGTCGATCTTCTCCAGCTGGCTGGCGGCACCGAACTCGGGCGTCATCACGTACAGCGGCACGTCCACCAGCGGCACGATGGCGGCGTCGCCCTGGCCGATCCCGGAGGTCTCCACCACGATGAGGTCGAAGCCCGCGGCCTTGCAGGCCGTCACCACGTCGGGCAGCGCCTGGCTGATCTCGCTGCCGAAGTCGCGCGTGGCCAGCGAGCGCATGAAGACGCGCGGCCCGTTCTGCCACGGCCCGATGGCATTCATGCGGATGCGGTCACCCAGCAGCGCGCCACCGCTCTTGCGGCGCGAGGGGTCGATGCTGATGACGGCGATGCGCAGCGCGTCGCCCTGGTCCAGGCGCAGGCGGCGGATGAGCTCGTCGGTGAGGCTGCTCTTGCCAGCCCCGCCGGTGCCGGTGATCCCCACCACGGGAATGCGGCGGCCCACGGCGGCCTCGGCCAGCGCGGCCTTGAACGCGGCATCGGCCTTGCCGTTCTCCAGCGCCGTGATGGCCTGCGCGAGCGCGCGCCAGGCGGCTTCGCCGTGCCCCTGCAGCGCAGCCACGGCCCTGGGCGCGTAGGGCGACAGGTCATGGTCGCAGCGCATGACCATCTCGCCGATCATGCCGTTCAGGCCCATGCGCTGCCCGTCCTCCGGGCTGTAGATGCGCGCCACGCCATAGGCCTGCAGCTCGCGGATCTCGGCCGGCACGATGACGCCGCCACCGCCGCCGAAGACCTGGATGTGCTCGCCGCCACGCGCCTTCAGCAGGTCGACCATGTACTTGAAGAACTCGACGTGGCCGCCCTGGTAGCTGCTGATGGCGATGCCTTGGGCGTCTTCCTGCAGCGCCGCGGTGACGATTTCCTCCACGCTGCGGTTGTGGCCGAGGTGGATGACCTCCGCGCCCATGCCCTGCAGGATCCGCCGCATGATGTTGATGGCGGCATCGTGGCCGTCGAACAGGCTGGCGGCGGTGACGAAGCGCACCTTGTTCGTCGGGCGGTAGGCGGCCAGGGCCTGGGCTTCGGCAGCAAGGTCGGTCATGGCGCGGTCGTCTCCATCGTTCTGGACAGGGCTGGTTGACGTTTACGTCAACGTCAAGTGGCAAATGATGCCATGCGGGGCTGGCCGGGGGGCTACGATCGCGCCGCTCCGCCCCGTCCCACCGCCTGCCCCATGACCTTTCTTGCCATCGACATCGGCAACACGCGCCTGAAGTGGGCGCTTTATGCCGCGCCGCATCCGGGGGCCGTGCTGCTGCAGCAGGGCGCCGTGTTCCTGGAGGCGCTGGACGAGCTCGCCGAACGGCACTGGAAGGGGCTGCCCGAACCCGCCAGCATGCTGGGCTGCTGCGTGGCCGGCGATGCGGTGCGCCACGGCGTGGAGGCGCAGCTGGAGCTCTGGGACGTGGAGCCGCACTGGGTGGTGCCTGCCGAGCAGGCCGCCGGCATCACCAACGGCTACGACCACCCCGGCCGCCTGGGCGCCGACCGCTGGGTGGCCCTGGCCGGCGCACGGGCACGCGTGCTGGCGCAGGTGTCGCCCGGCGGCCGCCCCCGTCCCGCGGTGGTGGTGATGGTGGGGACCTGCGTCACGGTGGACGCGCTCGACGGCGACGGCCGCTTCCTGGGCGGCCTCATCCTGCCCGGCTTCGGCCTCATGCAGAAGGCGCTGGAACTGGGCACCGCGAGCCTGAAGGTGCCCACGGGCGAAGTGGTGGACTTTCCCACCAACACCAGCGACGCGCTGATGAGCGGCGGCACGAACGCCATCGTCGGCGCCCTGGAGCGCCAGGCCCAGCGCCTGCGCCGGCGCACCGGCGAAGAGCCCCTGCTGCTGATGACCGGTGGCGCCGCCGTGAAGCTGGCCTCGGCCACCGAGCCCCCCTTCGAGACGGTGGACACGCTGATCTTCGAAGGGCTGCTGCTGCTGCAGAGCCACCGCCTGGCGCTGTAGCCCCGGCGGCTAGAGCCAGCGCCCCAGCAGTTCGCGGAGCTGGCTGCGCGAGTAGGGCTTGGCGAGGTGCGCGTCCATGCCGGCGGCCATGGACTGCGCGGCGTCTTCGTCGAAGGCGTTGGCTGTGAGCGCCACGATGGGCACGCGCGGCAAGCGCAGCCGCGTCTCGCGCTCGCGCAGGCGGCGCGTGGCCTCGTAGCCGTCAAGCACGGGCATCTGGATGTCCATCAGCACGAGGTCCACGCGCTGCTTCTCCAGCAGCGCCACGGCCTGCGCACCGTCCTCGGCCTCCATCACCTCCAGGCCGAAGGACTTCAGCATCTCGGCGCCGATCATGCGGTTGACGACGTTGTCCTCCACCAGCAGCACGACGCCGCCGAGGTCGCCATGGGCGTCCAGCGAGGCGAAGTCGGAATCGGGCTGCGCGGGCGGGGCGTGCGGCGCGGCCGGCAGGCGCAGCGTGAAGCGGAAACAGGAGCCGGCGCCGACGCGGCTCTCGGCGACGATCTCGCCGCCCATGGCCTGCACGATGCGCTGGCTGATGGCCAGGCCCAGGCCCGTGCCGCCGCGCAGGCGCGAGCGCGTGCTGTCCACCTGGTGGAAAGGCTGGAAGACCTGCTCCAGCGCGCCGGCGGGGATGCCGATGCCGGTATCACGCACCTCGAAGCGCACGGCATGCAGCGTGCTGCCAGCCGGCGCCGGTTCCAGCGCCAGCGAGAGCGTGACGCCGCCTTTCTCGGTGAACTTCACGCCGTTGCCCAGCAGGTTCAGCAGCACCTGCTTGAGCCTGGGCGCATCGCCCACCACGCCGTCGGGCACATCGGGCGCGATCTCCACCGTGATGCCCAGGCCGCGCGACTCGGCGTTGGCCCGGAACAGTGCCGTGGCCGACGTCGCCACGGCGTGCAGCGACATCGGGGCCGCCGCCAGCACCAGCTTGCCGGCCTCGATCTTGGAGTGGTCCAGCACGTCGTTGAGGATGTCCATCAGCGACTCGCCGGACGCGGCCGCCGTCTTCACCAGCCGGCGCTGCCGCATGTCCAGGCTGGTCTGGCGCAGCAGATCCAGCGCGCCCAGCACGCCGTTCATCGGCGTGCGGATCTCGTGGCTCATGGTGGCCAGGAACTGGCTCTTGGCGACGTTGGCAGCCTCGGCGGCCTCTTTCGCGGCGCGCAGCGAGTCGTTGGCCTCGTCGGCCTCCAGGCTGTGGCGCAGGCCGGCCAGCGCGGTGTCGGCAAACTCCCGCGTGGCACGCATCATCGTCAGGCCGAAGACCACCGCCAACAGCGCCAGCGGCCAGGACTGCGCCGGCCCCGGCAGCAGCGAGGCGACCACCAGCGAGCCAAGCTGGAACACCGTGAGCACCAGGAAGCTGCGGCCGGCCATCGACATGAAGAAGGCCGCCAGCGAGACCGAGCCGCACACGATGGCCACGTAGACCGTGGCCGTGTGGCCGCGCAGCCCGGGATACAGAAACAGCGTGGCCAGCGCCCACATCACGCCCACCATCAGCGCATTGCCTTCGAGCTGGCGCACCACGCCGTCGATCTGCGCGGCGGTGGCGGCCTCGCGCTCGCCGTGATGGCGCAACAGCATCAGCCGCCAGGCCGACACCGGCAGCCCGATGCCCAACATCGTGAACGTCAGCCAGCGGCTGCCGGACTGCCAGGCCAGTGCGGCAAAGAACAGCACCACCAGCACCAGCAGCGGCACGCTGCGCGCGGAGTTGCGCACCGCCACCCGCAGCATCCTGCGGCGAATGGCGATCTCGATGCCGTCAGGTGCGGTCATGGCCCAGGGAGCATACCGCCTGCCACGGTGGGCGCCGCACCGTGGCCCCTGCCGAAGTTCAGGACTGGATGTAGGTTTCCAGCTGCGCGATGGTCTGCTCGTGCGTGCGGATGATGTCGTCCATGATGTCGCGGATGGAGATCATGCCCAGCACGGTGCCGCCTTCCAGCACCGGCAGGTGGCGGATCTTGCGTTCGCTCATCAGCGTCATGCACTCCCGCGTGCCGGTGTGCGGACCGACGGTCACCACCTGGCGCGTCATGATGTCGGCGACCTGCGTTTCCTTCGAGTTGCGGCCCTGCAGCGCCACCTTCCGCGTGTAGTCGCGTTCAGAGACGACGCCCACCATGCGCCCGCCGTCCATCACCACCAGCGCACCCACCTCGTAGCGCGCCAGCAGCTCGAGCGCGGCATAGACCGTGTCCTGCGGACGCACGTGCCAGAGCGTTCCTTCGCGGCTCCTCAGCAGTTCGGACACCGGCTTCATGGCCATCTCCTGCCGGCGCGGCCGGCTGTGATGCAGACAAGCCTACACAAACCGCGCCGCGGTTCAAGGGTGACTTCCCCTGCGCCCCGCCGCAAGGGGGATGACGCGACGGCAACTTGCCGTCACCATGCCGCCTTCGCGACGCAGGAGGGTCCGCCATGAACGCCGTACCGACGGCCGCACCCGCGGCCACCTCGCTGCCGGCCGCCGAGCGCATCGCCACGCTGGACATCCTGCGCGGCTTCGCGCTGATGGGCATCTTCATCATGAACATGCCGGGCTTCAACACCTCGTTCTTCGTGGAAGCCGACGGCAGCCACCTGTGGCCCGGCCCCGTGGACCGCATCGCCGAGATGGTGCGCGAGGCCCTGTTCTCGGGCAAGTTCAACAGCATGTTCAGCATGCTCTTCGGCATAGGCTTCACGATCCAGTTCACTCGCATGCTGGAGCGAGACCCGGAACACGCCACCGGCTTCTACCTGCGCCGCCTGTCGGTGCTGGCGCTGTTCGGCGTGGTGCATGCGTGGGTCTTCTGGCCCGGCGACGTGCTGCACACCTACGCGATCCTGGGCCTGCTGCTGGTGCTGGGCCTGCGCCGCATCAGCGACCGCGCGGTGATGGTGCTGATCGCCGCCTGCCTGGTGTACCCGGCGCTGTCGGGCCTGCTGCGGGTGCTGATCTTCACGCCCGAGATGGTGGCCGAGCGCACCGCGCTGGCCAAGGCCTTCGAGGCCAGCAACAACCTGGCCTTCGGCCAGGGCAGCTTCTGGGACATGGTGCGCGAGAACACGCGCATGATGAACTTCTTCTACAGCGGCTGGGTGAACCTGTGGGGCACGCTGGGCTGGTGGGTGATGATGAGCCTGACCATGCTCATCGGCCTGCTGGCCGGGCGCCGCCGCTGGGTGCAGCGCGCGGCCGAGCTGATGCCGCAGATCCGCCGCCTGACCTGGGTGGCGCTGGCCGTGGGCCTGGGCTGCGGCGTGGCCTTCACGCTGATCTTCGAGTTCAACCGCACGCCGGGGCCTTCGCTGATCAAGGTGCTGGGCGGCATCTGCTACCACCTCTCGCGGCTGGGCATGATGATCTTCTACGTGCTGGTGATCGTGAGGCTGGCACAGCAACCCGCATGGCAGCGCCGGCTGGCGCCGCTGGCCGCTGCCGGGCGCATGCCGCTGACCAACTACCTGATGCAGACCACCCTCGGCCTGGTGCTGTTCCAGCACTGGGGCCTGGGCCTGTGGATGCAGGTGGGCCCGGCGCTCAGCCTGCTGCTGGCCGTGGTCCTCTTCTGGATGGTGCAGGTGCCCTGGAGCCTCTGGTGGCTGCGGCGCCATGAACGTGGGCCGCTGGAAGCGCTGTGGGCGCGTGTCACCTACGGCCAGCCCTCCAAGCGCACGGCGGTGGCGGCCAGCCCCGCCCCTTCGGCATGAGGCCCGACCGCCTGCTGGCCGCCGCGACCCTGGCACTGGCCGCCGGCGGCGCCGCGGCTCAGGCCAGCGCGCCGCCGCGCGACGCGCTGCGCTTGGTTGAGACCTGGCTGCAGGCCCAGGTGGCCTACGAACGCGTGCCCGGCGTGGCGGCGAGCATCGTCATCGGGCCGGACGTGGTCTGGCGCGGCGCCTTCGGCTTCGCCGACCCGGCGCGCCGTGTGCCGGTGAAGCCCGACACCGTCTTCGGCATCTGCTCCATCAGCAAGCTGTTCACCGCCGTCGCGGTGATGCAGCTGGTGGAAGACGGCAAGCTGGCGCTGGACGACGACATCGGCAAGCTGCTGCCGGCCTTCGCCGTCCGCCGCACCGACCCCGACAGCGGCCCCATCAGCATCCGCTCGCTGCTGACCCATGCTTCGGGCCTGCCGCGCGAGGCCGCCGCCAGCTACTGGACGCCCCCGGACTTCCGTTTCCCCACCCGCGAACAGCTGCTGGCCGGCCTGGCCACGCAGCAGACCCTCTCGCGCGCCAACGAGCGCCACCAGTACAGCAACCTGGGCATGGCCTTGCTGGGCGAGGTGGTGGCCACGGCCTCGGGCCTGCCCTATGCCACCTACGTGCAGCAACGCATCCTCGCGCCGCTGGGCCTGGCCGACACGCGGCCCGGCGGGCCGGTGGGCGAGCCCGGCCCGCGCATGGCGCAGGGCTTCGGCGCACTGCGGCGCGACGGCACGCGGCAGGCGCTGCCGCCCTACGACGCGCGCGCGCTGGCACCGGCCGCCGGCTTCAGCAGCACGGCCGAGGACCTGGCCCGTTTCGCGGCCTGGAACTTCCGCCTGCGCAAGAACGGCGGCCGCGAGCTCCTGCACGTGGCCACGCTGCGCGAGATGCAGCGCGTGCACTGGACGGACCCCGACGGCAAGGAGACCTGGGGCCTGGGCTTCGCCGCCTGGCGCGACGGCGGCAACGACATGGTGGCGCACAACGGCACCTGCCCGGGCCAGCTGAGCAGCCTGCAGCTGGCGCTGACCGACGAGGTGGCCACGGTGGCGCTGATCAACGCCAACGACAACCGCAGCGCCTCGCGCTACACGCGGCCGATGCGACAGCTGGTGCAGAAGGGCCTGAAGCTGCCCGCCCCGCCGGCCGACGGGCCCAGGCTGGAAGACTACGCCGGCAGCTACAACGAGCAGCCCCTCGGCAGCGAGTTCGTGGTGCTGCCCTGGGGCCGGGATCTCGCCGCGCTGCAGCTGCCGACCCCCGACCCGGCGGGGGGCCTGCAGGTGCTGCGGCACGTCGGTGGCGACCGTTTCCGTGTGCTGCGCGACGACGGCAGCCTGGGCGCCGAATACGGCTTCCTGCGCGACGCGAGCGGGCGCGTCACCGGCTACCGCGAATGGGAGCAGGTGTGGCTGCGCACCGCGCCGCCCTGAACGGGCTTCAGGGCACGACGGCCGTGGCCTCGATCTCCACCTTGGCGCGGTCTTCCATCAGCGCCACCACCTGCACGGCGGACATGGCCACGGCGTAGTGGCCGATGACTTCGCGGTAGGCGGCGCCGATCTCGCGGCCACGCGCCAGGTACTCGCGCTTGTCGGTCACGTACCAGGTCATGCGCACCAGGTGCATGGGCGTGGCCCCGGCTTCGGCCAGCACGGCGCGCACGTTGGTCAGGGCCTGGCGCACCTGGTCGACGAGGTCGTCGCTGTCGAACTTCGCCTGCGCGTTCCAGCCGATCTGGCCAGCCACGCTGACCAGCCGCCCGCTGGCCGCCACGCCGTTGGCGTAGCCGCGCGGCGGCGCCCAGCCGGCAGGTTGCAGGACATCGGCCATGGTCAGGATCCCTCTTGCTTGAGCTTGAAGCGCTGCAGCTTGCCGGTCTCGGTGCGCGGCAGGCGCTCGCGGAACTCCACGAGGCGCGGGTACTTGAAGGGCGCGATGGTCTGCTTGACGAAGTCCTGCAGCGTGCGCGCCATGGCGTCGCCGGGCTCGTGGCCGGGCTTGAGCACGACGAAGGCCTTCACCAGCATGCCGCGCGCTTCGTCGGGCACGCCGATGACGCCGCACTCGGCCACGGCCGGGTGCAGCAGCAGCGCGCCTTCCACCTCGGGGCCGGCGATGTTGTAGCCGCCGGAGATGATCATGTCGTCGGTGCGCGCCTGGTAGACGAACTGGCCGTCGGCGTCCACCAGGTAGGCATCGCCGGTGAGGTTCCAGCCGTTCTGCACGTAGTCGGCCTGGCGCGGGTCGTCCAGGTACTTGCAGCCGGTGGGGCCCTGCACCGCCAGGCGGCCCACCTGGCCGGGCGGCAGCGGCTGGCCGTCGGGGCCGACCACGGCCGCGCGGTAGCCCGGCACGGGCAGGCCGGTGGCGCCGGGCCTGGCGTGGGCCTCGTCGGCGCTGATGAAGATGTGGAACAGCTCGGTGGAGCCGATGCCGTCGATGATCTCGATGCCGGTGGCCTGCTTCCACAGC
>JAEUPH010000086.1 GCA_016790395.1 Rubrivivax sp.
GCTGCGCGCCACGCCCATCGACGCGCTGCCCGATCTCTCGGACGTGCAGGTCATCATCCGCACCAGTTACCCGGGCCAGGCGCCGCAGATCGTCGAGAACCAGGTCACCTACCCGCTGGCCACCACGATGATGTCGGTGCCGGGCGCGAAGACGGTGCGCGGCTACTCCTTCTTCGGCGACAGCTTCGTCTACGTGCTGTTCGAAGACGGCACCGACCTCTACTGGGCCCGTTCGCGCGTCCTCGAATACCTGAACCAGGTGCAGGGCCGCTTGCCGGCCGCCGCGAAGACCTCGCTCGGCCCCGACGCCACCGGCGTGGGCTGGATCTACCAGTACGCGCTGGTGGACCGCACGGGCAAGCACGACCTCGCGCAGCTGCGCGCGCTGCAGGACTGGTTCCTGCGCTACGAGCTGAAGAGCCTGCCCGACGTGGCCGAAGTGGCCAGCGTGGGCGGCATGGTCAAGCAGTACCAGGTGCAGCCCGACCCGGCCAAGCTGGCGGCCTACGGCCTCTCGCTGGACATGCTGCGCATGGCGCTGATGGCCGCCAACCAGGAGACCGGCGGCTCGGTGCTGGAGATGGCCGAGGCCGAGGTGATGGTGCGCGCCAGCGGCTACCTGAAGACGCTGGACGACTTCCGCGCCATCCCGCTGAAGGCGATGAACGGCGTGCCGGTGCGGCTGGGCGACGTGGCCACGGTGCAGGCCGGCCCGGAGATGCGCCGCGGCATCGCGGAGCTGGACGGGCAGGGCGAGGTGGCCGGCGGCATCGTCATCCTGCGCTCGGGCAAGAACGCCCAGGCGGTGATCGCGGCCGTGAAGCAAAGGCTGGCGGAACTCAAGCCCAGCCTGCCGGCCGGCGTGGAGATCGTGCCCACGTACGACCGCAGCGGGCTGATCGAACGGGCCGTCCACAACCTCTCGACCAAGCTCGTGGAGGAGTTCATCGTCGTGGCCGTGGTCTGCGCGCTCTTCCTGTGGCACCTGCGCAGCTCGCTGGTGGCCATCGTGTCGCTGCCGCTGGGCGTGCTGGCGGCCTTCATCGTGATGCACGCGCAGGGCATCAACGCCAACATCATGAGCCTGGGCGGCATCGCCATCGCCATCGGCGCGATGGTGGACGCGGCGGTGGTGATGATCGAGAACGCGCACCGCAAGCTCGAGGCCTGGCAGCACGCGCATGGCGGCGAGGCGCCCCAGGGCGAAGATCGCTGGCAGCTGATGACGGAAGCCTCGGAAGAGGTCGGCCCCGCGCTCTTCTTCAGCCTGCTGATCATCACGCTGAGCTTCCTGCCGGTGTTCACGCTGGAGGCGCAGGAGGGCCGGCTGTTCGGGCCGCTGGCGTACACCAAGACCTACGCCATGGCGGCAGCCGCGGGCCTGTCGGTCACGCTGGTGCCGGTGCTGATGGGGCTGTGGATCCGCGGCCGGATTCCGGACGAGACGCGCAACCCCATCAACCGCGTGCTGATCGCGATCTACCGTCCGCTGCTGGACGGCGTGCTGCGCTGGCCCAAGGCCACGCTGGTGGTGGCGCTGCTGGCCCTGGCCACCACCGCGTACCCGCTGATGCGACTGGGCGGCGAGTTCCTGCCGCCGCTGGACGAAGGCGACCTGCTCTACATGCCCACCGCGCTGCCGGGCCTGAGCGCCGCCAAGGCCGGCGAGCTGCTGCAGCAGACCAACCGCATGATCAAGACGGTGCCGGAGGTGGAGCGCGTGTTCGGCAAGGCCGGCCGCGCCGAGACGGCCACCGACCCCGCGCCGATGGAGATGTTCGAGACCACCATCCAGCTGAAACCGCGCGAGCAATGGCGGCCGGGCCTTACGCCCGAGAAGCTGGTGGAGGAACTGGACAAGGCGGTGAAGATCCCCGGGCTGGCCAACATCTGGATCCCGCCCATCCGCAACCGCATCGACATGCTGGCCACGGGCATCAAGAGCCCCATCGGGGTGAAGGTGTCGGGCACCGACCTGAAGGCCATCGACCGCATCGCCGGCGAGGTGGAGCGCACCGCACGCACGGTGCCCGGCGTGAGCTCGGCGCTGGCCGAGCGCCTGACGGGCGGCCGCTACGTCGACGTGCAGATCGACCGCGAGGCCGCGGCGCGCTACGGCCTGAACATCGCCGACGTGCAGACCGTGGTGGCCACGGCCATCGGCGGCGAGATGGCCGGCGAGACGGTGGAAGGCCTGGCGCGCTTCCCCATCAACCTGCGCTACCCGCGCGAGCTGCGCGACACGCCGCAGAAGCTGCGCGACCTGCCCTTCGTCACCCCGATGGGCCAGCAGCTGACGCTGGGCACGGTGGCGAAGATCTCGCTGAGCGAAGGCCCGCCCATGCTCAAGAGCGAGAACGCACGCCTGGCCAGCTGGGTCTACGTGGACGTGCGCGGTCGCGACCTCGCCGCCGTGGCGCGCGACCTGCAGCAGGCCGTGGCCGCGCAGGTGCAGCTGCAGCCCGGCATCAGCGTCGCGTACTCGGGCCAGTTCGAGTACATGGAGCGCGCCAACGAGCGGTTGAAGATCGTGGTGCCGGCCACGCTGCTGATCATCTTCGTGCTGCTGGTGCTGACCTTCGAGCGCTGGGACGAGGCCCTGCTGATCATGGCCACGCTGCCCTTCGCGCTGGTGGGCGGCGTGTGGTTCCTGTGGGCCATGGGCCACCACCTGTCCATCGCCGCCGGCGTGGGCTTCATCGCGCTGGCCGGCGTGAGCGCCGAGTTCGGCGTGGTGATGCTGATCTACCTGAAGCACGCGCTGCGCGACCGCCTGGCCGCCGGCGCGCCGGCCGACGCCGCGACGGTGGACGACGCCATCCGCGAAGGCGCCGTGCTGCGCGTGCGTCCCAAGGCGATGACGGTGGCGGTGATCCTGGCCGGCCTGCTGCCCATCGTCTTCGGCAGCGGCACGGGCTCGGAGGTCATGAGCCGGATCGCCGCGCCGATGCTGGGCGGCATGGTGTCGGCCCCTTTGCTGAGCCTGTTCGTGGTGCCGGCGGCCTATGCCTTGCTGCGGCGCCGCAATGCCCGGGCGGGGTCACCGAAGTTGGGGTACCTCAAGGAGACGGCCATGGCCGCTTCCTAGACTGGGTGCTCGGGGCTTGCGGTCTCCCGGCCGCGGGCCGGGGAGCACACCATGTTCAAGAACATCCTCGTGCCGGTCGATGCCGGCGATCTTTCGGAGCGTGCCATGCAGGCCAGCGTGGCGCTGGCCTGCCAGCTGGGCGCCGCCATCACGGGCTTCGTGGCCGAACCCCTCCAGCCGCTGCACGTGGACATGCGCTCGCCCTCGGAGCGCGACGCCGAGGCGCGCGAGCACGCGGCCATGACGCGGGCCCACGCCGACACGGTGCTCAAGCGCTTCGCGGCCGCCGCGCACGAGGCCGGCGTGCCCTTCACCGGCTTCCACGACCAGGTGCCGCGCATCGACGAGGCCATCATCCGCGTGGCCGAGCAGCGCGGCTGCGACCTCATCGTCATGGTCACGCACGGCCGCGGTGCCTTCGGCGAGTTCCTGTTCGGCTCGCACACCAAGGCGGTGCTGGCGAGCTCGAAGCTGCCGCTGCTCGTGCTCCACTGACGGCCCGGGGCCATTGATCTGCATCAGGATTCGGGCATAACGCCACCGCGACACTGCCCACAAGTCGTACTTCCTGGAGTCTTTCGCCATGCAACCCCGTCCCGGCCTCTACATCGTTCCCACGGACCGCTGGTACATCGAACGCACGGTGTGGGGCATCGCCGGCGTGGTGATCCTCGCCGCCACGGCCCTGGCCCACTGGGTGGGCCCGCTGTGGGTGCTGGGCGTCATCGCCACCGCGGCGGTGTCCATCAACGTCGCCCTCACCGGCTTCTGCCCGGTGGGCAACGTGCTGGCGAAGCTGGGCTTTCCGCCGGCGCTGGCACGGCCGGGCTGGAAGCAGGGCGACCTCTACTTCATGCAGACCGACAGCTGGTACCTCGAGCGCCGCATCTACGCCGCCGTGGGCACCAACCTGACCATCGCCTCCGTCCTTTCGCTGGTGCACAGCCCCTACTGGCTGTTCTTCACCGCCTTCGTCGGCGGCGCGATGGTGTGGTTCGCCTCCACCGGCTTCTGCATCATGGCCAACGCGCTGTTCCGCATGGGCTTCGAGCCACGCCTGGCGCCCGAATCGGTGCTGCCCGGCCGGCGCGCCACCGCCGAGGCACGGTCCTGACGTTTTCCTGATGCGCCGCCGCGTAAGCTGGCGGCCATGAGCGAGCCTTCCCCGCTGCGGGCCTCCGGGCCCGCGCTGCTTTGCTGGGCCGCCGGCGGCGCCGCCATGCTGGTGCTGGACGGCACGCTGGACCTGGCCAACCTGGCGCTGCTGCTGGTGCTGAGTTCGGCGCTGGCCTCGCTGTGGCTGCCCGGCTGGGCCGCCACCGCCGCCAGCCTGGCCGGCGTGGCGGTCTTCAACTGGGCCTTCGTGCCGCCGCGGTACAGCATGGCCGTCGAACTGGACCAGCACGCCCTGCTGCTGGCGGCGATGCTGGCGGTGAACCTCATCGTCAGCGCGCTGGTGGTCGGGCAGCGCCAGCTGGCGCGCCTGGCCCGCGAGCAGGGCGAGCGCGAGGCGCGGCTGCGGCGCCTGGCCGACACGCTGCGCGACGCGCCCGACCCCGCCGGCCACGCCGGTGGCCTGCAGGCGGCGCTGGCCGAAGCCGCCGGCGTGCCGGTGGCGCTGCGCGTGCTGGCGCGCCCGGGCGCGCGTCCCGAGGACGACGCCGACGTGCTGCGCACCGGCGACGCCGACGCCGACCAGCGCGCCGGCCTGCTGCTGTGCCTGCAGGAAGGCCGCGCCTTCGGCCCCGGCAGCGGCCGCCACGAGGACCAGCCCGACACCTACCTGCCCCTGCGCGGCAGCGGCGCCACGCTGGGCGCGGCCGTGCTGCGTGGCTGGGGCGCGCAGGCGCGCAACGCTGCCCGGCGCGAGCATGCGCAGGCCTTGTGCGACCTGCTGGGCCAGGCGCTGGAGCGCCAGCACGCGGCGGCCGGCGAACGCGCCGCGCGCGAGCATGCGCAGGACCAGGCCGTGCGCAACACCCTGCTGGCCGCCATCTCGCACGACTTCCGCACGCCGCTGGCCACCATCATGGGCGCGGCCTCGTCGCTGGCCGAGCAGGCCGACCGGCTGGACGTGGCGCAGCGCCGGCGCCTGGCCACCGGCATCGTGGAAGAGACCGAACGCCTGTCGCGCCTGACGGACAACACGCTGCAGCTGGCCCGCCTCGGCGCGCCGGGCGTGGCCTTGCGCTGCGACTGGGAATCGGCCGAGGACATCGTGGGCGCGGTGCTGAACCGCGTGCGGCGCCGCGATGAAGGGCGGCGCACGCGCGCCCGCCTCGAGCCGGCGCTGCCGCTGCTGTGGTGCGACGCGCTGCTGGTGTCGCAGCTGCTGGAGAACCTGGTCGACAACGCGCTGAAGTACAGCCCGCCCGAGGCGCCGGTCGAGATCCTCGTGCGCCGCGTCGGCGAGCACGCCCTGCTGGCGGTGCGTGACCGCGGCCCCGGCGTGCCACCGGCCTGGCGCGAGCGCGTGTTCGAGGTCTTCCGCCGAGGCGACACCGACGCCACCGAAGCCGCGCGCCGTGGCGCCGGCGTCGGCCTGGCCGTGTGCCGCGCCATCGCGCAGGCGCATGGCGGCGAGCTCCGCCTGCGCCCGCGCGCCCACGGCGGCTGCGCCTTCGAGTTCCTGCTGCCGCTGCGCGCTCAGCCCGAGGCACCGCCATGAGCGCGCCGGGCCGCTCCCAAGCGCTCATCCCGGAGTGCGCAGCACGAAGGGTCGTGCAATGAGCCTGCGGGTGCTGCTGGTGGAAGACGACCGTGAGCTGCGCGCCACGCTGCGCGATGCGCTGTCGGTGGAAGGCTTCGAGCTGCTCTCGGCCGCCAGCCTGGCCGATGCGCGCGCGCAGGCCGCCCACGCCGGCCCCATCGACCTCGTGCTGCTGGACCTGGGCCTGCCCGACGGCGACGGCGAGTCGCTGCTGCGCGACCTGCGCGCGCGGCGCGGCACGCCCGTCATCGTGCTGTCGGCGCGCGAGGCCGAGGGCCAGAAGATCCGCCTGCTGGACGGCGGCGCCGACGACTACCTCGTCAAGCCCTTCGGCATCGGCGAGTTGCTGGCGCGCATGCGCGTGGCCTTGCGCCACCGCGGCACGGCGGCACAGCCGGCCGTCACGCGCTGGCGCCACGCCGGGCTGGAGGTGGACCTCGCGGCCCACCGCGTGCGGCTGGACGGCGCCGACGTGCACCTCACGCCCACCGAGTTCAAGCTGCTGGCGCGCCTGGTGCGCAGCGCCGGCCAGGTGGTCACGCACCGCCAGCTGCTGGCCGACGTGTGGGGCGCCGACTGCACCGAGCACACGCACTACCTGCGCCTGTACATGGGCCAGCTGCGCGCCAAGCTGGAAGCCGACCCGGCCGAGCCGCAGCGCTTGCTGACCGAGCCGGGCGTGGGCTACCGGGTCGTGGCGGGCGAAGACTGAAGCGGTGCGGTCCGGACGGCAGAATGCCGCCGTGTCCACCCCCGCCCCTTCCGACGCGCAGGCTGCACTTCGCGAAGCCGTCGCCGCGCTGCAGGCGCAGCGCGCGGTGCTGGGCGACGCCGTGGTGGACGCCGCGCTAGCCCCGCTGCTGGCACGCCTGGTCACGCCCTCGCAGGTCGCCACGACGCGTCCCGCGCCGGCGCCGCAGCTGCGGCTGGTGTCGGTGCTGTTCCTCGACATCGTGGGCTCCACCTCGCTGGCGCAGCGCCTGGACCCCGAGCAAGTGCACGAGGTGGTGGATGGCGCGCTGGCGGCCTACACCGCCGTGGTGCAGGCCGCCGGCGGCACGGTGCTGCAGTACGCCGGCGACAGCCTGCTGGCCGTCTTTGGCCACCCGAGGGCTGCCGAAGACGACGCCGAACGTGCCGTGCGCGCCGCCTTGGGGCTGCTCGCGGAAGCTCGGCAGCAGGGCGCGGCGGTGCACCGGCGCCTGGGCCACGCCGGCTTCGACGTGCGCCTGGGCATCCACACCGGCCGCGTGCTGCTGGGCGCGGGCGTGGACGCCGAGCACGGCATCCGCGGCATGACGGTGAACATCGCCGCCCGCCTGGAGCAGGCAGCCGCCCCGGGCACGCTGCTCATCAGCCACGACACCTGG
>JAEUPH010000111.1 GCA_016790395.1 Rubrivivax sp.
GCCAGGGCTTCGCGCAGGAGCTGCAGCGCGCCGTCGGCGCTGTCGCCGGCCGCGGGCACCACCTGCGCGCGCAGCGTTGCCGGCCAGCGCGGCAGCAGCCGCTCGCCGATGCTGCCGCGCATCACCACGGGCAGCGGCTCGGCAGGAGCCTGCAGCGCCTGAGCCAGCCGTGCCAGGTGTTCGGCGGCGGCCTGCAGCAACAACTCGGCCTGCGGATCGCCCGCTTCGGCGGCCTGGAAGACCCGCGGCGCCAGGGTGGCGTAGGCGGCCTGCCGGGCCTGCGCGCACCAGGCCAGCAGGGCCTGCGCGTCACCACCGGCCTGCGCGAACACGGCTTGCGACAGGGCGCCGGCCTCCGCGCGCCCGTCCAGCACCGCATGCGCATGGGCCATGGCGTGCAGACCCAGCCAGGCGCCGCCGCCTTCGTCGCCCACCGGGAAGCCCCAGCCGCCGGCCTGGCGGCAGCTGCCGTCGGCGTAGCGCGCCAGGGCCACGGTGCCCGTGCCTGCCGCCACCACGATGCCAGGGCCGCCCCCATGGGCACCGACGAGCTGCGTCAGCGCATCGTTGTCCAGGACGATGAAGGCGAAGCCCGGGTCGGCGGCCAGGAAAGCCTCGCGCTGCGCGGCCACGCCGGCACCGGCCAGCCCCAGCCCGAGCGCGATAGAGGCGGGGTGCGCCCCCGAATCGCCCGCCGCGGCGCAGGCCGCACCGAGCGCCCGCCGCACCTCGCGCCATGCGGACTCCACGCCCTGGCTCAGCGACGAAGCCCCCGCCTGCCCCTGGCCGCACACGCAACCTTCGGCGTCAGCCAGCTTCACCCGCGTGCCGGTGCCGCCGCCGTCGATGCCGGCGAACCATCGCAACGTGTCAGGGAGGGTGGGTCGGGCGAATGGGGTCAACGGGCGTGCCTGCGCTGCCGTGGGGTCCGTCGATGTTAGGCCCACTGCGGCACGGCCTTGCCGGACGCGGGCCTCAACTTCGGCGACGAACGTCCGATGAGCCCGTCTGGCCCCGAAGCCACGCCAGGGGGCGTGTCCGGGCCCGAGAGCGTCGAAGGCACCCCATGAGACTGTTCGAATCCTTCAGGCACAAGATCGCGCTGCTCATCGGCACGACGGTCCTGGGCATGGCCGTGCTGGCCGCCATCTCGTTCTGGCAGCTGCGCGAGCAGATGCTGGAGGCTCGCCAGCGCGAGGTCACGGTGGCGGTGCAACTCGGTCACGCCATCGTCGACGCGTTCCAGAAGAAGGCCGCCAGCGGCGCCATGACGGTGGCCGAGGCGCAGAAGGCTGCCGTCGAGGCCCTGCGCGTGGCGCGCTACGGCGACACCGGGGCCGACTACTACTACATCTACACCCTGGACGGCGTGAACGTGCTGCTGCCCTCCAAACCCGAATGGGCCGGCCAGAACATGATCGGCAAGGTCAAGGACGCCCATGGCGCCGACGTCATCCAGAGCCTGGTGACGGCCGCCGCCCGCAGCCCCGACGGCTGGGCCTTCGTGGAAAGCACCTTCCCGCGCCCAGGCAGCACCGTGGCGGTGCCCAAGCTGCAGCGGCTGTCGGTCGTCAAGGAATGGAACTGGATGATCGGCTCGGGCCTGTACCTGGACGACGTGCAGGCGCAGGTGCGCGCCACCCTGCTGAAGACCCTGGGCATGGCGGCGGCCATCATCACCGCGCTCGGCCTGATGGGCGTGTTGATCGCCCGCGCGGTGCTGCGTCAGATCGGCGGCGAGCCCGAGCAGGCGATGCAGGTCATGCAGCAGGTGGCCGCGGGCAACCTCAGCGTCTCGGTGCCGCACTCGGACGCGCGCAGCCTGCTGGGCGCGCTGGACGCCACGGTGGTGTCCCTGCGCCGCATCGTCGGCGAGGTGCGCCAGTCCACCGACAGCATCGCCACGGCCTCCTCGCAGATCGCCACCGGCAGCCTGGACCTGTCGGCACGCACCGAACAGGCGGCTTCCAGCCTGCAGCAGACCGCGGCGGCGATGGAACAGCTCACCGGCACGGTGGCCAGCACCTCCACCTCGGCGCGTCAGGCCAACGACCTGGCCTGCCAGGCCAGCGCGACCGCGCAGCAAGGCAGCACCGTGGTCGGCGAGGTCGTGGCGACCATGGACACCATCAACGACAGCTCGCGCAAGATCGCCGACATCATCGGCGTGATCGACGGCATCGCCTTCCAGACCAACATCCTGGCGCTCAACGCAGCCGTGGAAGCCGCGCGCGCCGGCGAGCAGGGCCGCGGCTTCGCCGTCGTGGCCGCCGAAGTACGCACGCTGGCGCAGCGTTCGGCACAGGCCGCCAAGGAGATCAAGGCGCTGATCACGGAGTCGGTGGACCGCGTGCAGCGCGGCTCGGACCTGGTGGGCCAGGCCGGCGCCTCGATGAGCGAGCTGGTGGAGCGGGTCCAGCGCGTCGGCCGCATCGTCGACGAGATCACCAGCGCGGCGGGCGAGCAGTCCGGCGGCATCGCGCAGGTCAACCAGGCGGTGGCCGATCTCGACCGGGCCACGCAGCAGAACGCGGCCCTGGTGGAAGAGTCCAACGCCGCCGCCGAGAGCCTGAAGTTCCAGGCCCGCTCGCTGAGCCAGACGATGGCGGTGTTCCGCCTGTAGCGCAGGCGGCCCGTTCGTCAGAACGGGATGTCGTCGTCCATGTCGTCGAAGCCGGTGGCCGACTTGGCGGCCGGCTTGGGCGCCGGGGCGCTGCGGGCCGGCGGCGCGCTGCGCTGGGCCGGGGCGCCGCGCGACTCGCCCATGTCGTCGCCGCCACCGCCGCCGCCTTCACGACTGCCCAGCAGCTGCATCTGGTCAGCAATGATCTCGGTGGTGTACTTCTCGACGCCATCCTTGTCGGTCCACTTGCGCGTCTTCAGGCGACCTTCGACGTACACCGGGCGACCCTTCTTCAGGTACTCGCCGGCAATCTCGGCCAGACGGTCGTAGAACACGACGCGGTGCCACTCGGTCTCTTCCTGACGCTCGCCGCTGTCCTTGCTCTTCCAGTTGCGCGTGGTCGCGATGGTGACGTTGGCGATCGCCGAGCCGCTGGGCGCATAGCGCACCTCGGGGTCGCGGCCGAGGTTGCCGATCAGGATGACTTTGTTGACTGAGGCCATGGCGCGCTCCGGCGGGCTGAAGGGTGGGTTGCAGCCATTATCGCGCCCGGACCCGCCGGCGCACTCGCTCCGACGGGTTCGCCCGGAGGCGGCACACCGAAGGACGCCCCCTTCCCGAGGGGGCTGGCGGCAGGGCCGTGGCTTACCATCCGGCCCGCCCATGTCTGCCGTGCTGTCGCCCCCCTTCACCGACCCGCAGCGCGTGCTGCACGAAGTCTTCGGCTACGGCCAGTTCCGCGGCGAGCAGCGCCAGATCATCGAACACGTGGCCGCCGGCGGCGACGCGCTGGTGCTCATGCCCACCGGCGGCGGCAAGAGCCTGTGCTACCAGGTGCCGGCCATCGTGCGCCACCGCGGCGGGCGTGGCGTCACGGTGGTGGTCAGCCCGCTCATCGCGCTGATGCACGACCAGGTGGGCGCGCTGGAAGAAGTGGGCGTGGCGGCGGCCTTCCTGAACAGCTCGCTCGACGGCGACGAGGCACGGCGCGTCGAACGCGACCTGATGTCCGGCAAGCTCACGCTGCTGTACGCCGCGCCCGAACGCATCCTCACGCCGCGCTTCCTGGCCATGATGCAGTCGCTGTCCGAACGCGGGCTGCTGAGCCTGTTCGCCATCGACGAGGCGCACTGCGTCAGCCAGTGGGGCCACGATTTCCGTGAGGAGTACCTGGGGCTGTCCGCACTGCACGAGCAGTTCCCCGGCGTGCCACGCCTGGCGCTCACCGCCACGGCCGACGAGCACACGCGCGCCGACATCATCCAGCGCCTGAAGCTGGAGGAGGCACGTCTGTTCGTCGCCAGTTTCGACCGGCCGAACATCCGCTACACCATCGTCGAGAAGGACGACCCGAAGAAGCAGCTGCTGCGCTTCATCCGCGAAGAGCACGAAGGCGAGGCCGGCATCGTCTACTGCCAGAGCCGCAAGAAGGTGGAGGACACGGCCACCTGGCTGGCCGCCGAAGGCATCGAAGCCCTGCCCTACCACGCCGGCCTGGACGCCGAGACACGCCGCGACAACCAGGACCGCTTCCTGCGCGAAGATGCCATCGTGATGGTGGCCACCATCGCCTTCGGCATGGGCATCGACAAGCCCGACGTGCGATTCGTCGCCCACCTGGACCTGCCCAAGAACATCGAGGCCTACTACCAGGAGACCGGCCGCGGCGGCCGCGACGGCTTGCCTGCCGATGCCTGGATGGCCTACGGCCTGCAGGACGTGGTGAACCAGCGCCGCATGATCGACGAGAGCGAGGCCGAGGAAGACTTCAAGCGCCTGCAGCGCGGCAAGCTCGACGCGCTGCTGGCCCTGGCCGAGGCGCACGACTGCCGGCGCGTGCGGCTGCTGGCCTACTTCGGCCAGCACAGTGAACCTTGCGGGAACTGCGACAACTGCCTCAACGCGCCCGCCACCTGGGACGCCACCGAGCCCGCGCGCATGGCGCTGTCCTGCATCTACCGCTTCCGCCAGGCCGGCGGCCAGCGCTACGGGGCCGGCCACCTGGTGGACGTTCTGCGCGGCAAGGTGACGGACAAGGTGAAGGAGCGCGGCCACGAACGCCTGTCCACCTTCGGCATCGGCGCGGCCGTGAGCGAAGCGCAGTGGCGCGGTGTGCTGCGCCAGCTCATCGCGCTGGGGCACGTGGTGGCCGAGGGCGAGTACAACACGCTGGGCCTGGCCGACAGCGCGCGCGCCGTGCTCAAGGGCGAGGTGCAGCTGCTGCTGCGCGTGCCCACGGAAGCCAAGGCCAGGGTGAAGGCCGCGCGCGTGCGCGGCGGCGGCGCCAAGCCGCCGCCAGTGCCGCTGGACGAAGCCGCCACGCAGCGCTTCGAGGCGCTGCGCGCCTGGCGCGCCGAGGTGGCCAAGGCCCACAACCTGCCGGCCTACATCGTGTTCCACGACGCCACGCTGGCCGAGATGGCGCGAGCACAGCCGTCCACGCTGGACGGTCTGGCCGGCATCAGCGGCGTGGGCGGCCGCAAGCTGGACGCCTACGGCGCCGAGATCCTGCGCGTGCTCAGCGGCGCAGCGTGACGCGCCAGCGTTCCAGCACCCGCGCGTCCGTCGACGCGTGGTCGCGCACCGTGCCGTCGGGCAGCACCTGCGCCACCAGCGTGCTGCGCGGCGCCACGCGGCCGATCACGTCGGCGGCCTGCGCGCCGCGCTGCAGCGCCACCTGCACGACGTAAGCCTCGCCTTCACGCTCGGCCTTCACGACATGGGCCGTGCCGGACATCAGCCGGTCCAGCTCGGCCGCCACCCGGAAGGCGCTGGGCCGCCGCACACCCGCGCGTCCGGGGCGCACGACGATCTCGCTGTGGTGCAGGTTGTTGTACCAGCTGGGTTCGCGCACCACTTCGTAGGCCAGGTCCGAGCGCAGCAGGCGGTCCTCGGTGTCCACCACGTCCTCGGCGCGCGAAGCCCGCAGCTGCACGCGCGTGCCGCCGGGCTCGGGCTTCACGAAACCGAGCAGGCTGCGGCCGATGAGCGAGCGCAGCTTCGAGCGCAAGGCTTCCTCTTCGCGTTCGGCGGTGCGCTCCGCGGCCACCTGTGCCGGGTCCGGCGGGCGGACGGGCGCCGGCGCCTCGCTGGCCGCCAGCCAACTGAGCGTCTCCACCAGCTGGCGGCCGGTGAAGGGCTTGGGCACGCTGACCCGGGCCGAGTCGTAGGCATACAGCGTGGAGCGCTCGCCGCCGCGGAAGCGCAGTTCCACCGCCAGCGAACCACCGGCCGACGGGCGCAGGCGCACGACGGCGCTGCCCTCCAGATAGGTGGCCTCGGTCTTGCGCGAGGTGTTGACGGCCTTGCGCATCACCACCCAGCCGTCGGTGCAGTCGAACTCCGCGCCGGCCGAAAGCGTGCGACGGGGCGACGACCAGCGGCCGGGCTCGAGCGCCGGGCTCAGGCCCAGCGTCATCACGCGGCCCCCGGCCGTGCTCTCGATGACGAGGTCTTGGTTGCCGCCGGCGCCACCCCCGAGTTCCAGCGCGCCCAGGGTGTCGGCGAACACCGGCCCGGAGCCCGCCACGCGGTAGCGGCCGGTGAGATCGGGGCAAGCCGGGGCGCCGTGGGCGGCGGCAGCCACCAGCAGGGCCGGCGTGAGCCATGTCAGGAGACGCCTCATGCGGCCATTCTGCCGCTCGCTCTGCTCAATAGGCCGTCAGCAGTTCCACGGTCTTCACCGCGTTCGGCGTGCCCAGGCCGGTGACGAGGTCGTAGCCGGCCGCCGCCGCGCAACCCTTGCAGCTGCCATTGCTGCCGCTCTTCACGTCCAGCGTCGATGCGGCGTAGTTCGTCGCGTTGCCGTTGAGCTGTCTGTAGATCGGCAGGCCGAGGTGGCCGAGCACGGCCTTGCCGTTCAGCACGCGCACGGCGTTGGCCACGGCCACCAGCCCGGCCCACTGCGGCGTGCCGATGCTGGTGCCACCGGCCACGTACCAGCGGCCGGCATAGACGATCAGCTGTCCGCTGCCCGGGTTGGCGTTGAAGGCCACATCGGGCAGGACCCGGCGCACTGGCGCGGCGACGGCGCCGGTGGTGCCCGTCACACGCAGCGTGGCCTGCCAGGAGGGCACGGCCGCGAAGCTGCTGATGCCGCCGCCCGAGCCGGCCCAGGCCGTCTCGCTGCGCGTGCTGCCGCTGGCCGCCAGCGTGGTGCCCCCCACGGCGAGCACGCGCGACGACACCGCCGGCCAGGAGACCTGCCGGCCGCTGTCGCCGCTGGCCGCGAGGTAGCTCACGCCACTGGCGAGGAAGGCGCCCTCGTAGTTCGCCTGGCTGCTGAATTCGGTGGCGCCGAAGCTCATCGAGACGACCGTGGCGCCCAGCTTGCCGGCCAGTGCGATGGCCGCTGTCATGTCGGGCACCGAGGCCGACGCCGCCTGCACGAGGACGATGCGGGCGGCCGGCGCCATGGCGTGGGCCCACTGCACGTCCATGGCCGTTTCCGTGGCCCAGCCGGCGTTGGCGGCCGGCGCCCTGGTGGTCATGCCGCCGGCGCTGGTGGCATGGACCACCGAGAAGGTGCAGCTCGAGCCGGCCACGGGCCGGGCCAGCGGCAGCGTGGCCGTGGCGGCGACGGGCGTCACGGCACAGCCCGGCAGGCCGAGCTTCGCGTTGAAGGTGGCCAGGTCGGTGGCCACGCTGGGGTTGTTGTAGGCCCCCACGATGGCGATGGTCTGGCCCGAGCCCTGGTAGGCGCCCTTGTTGGCGCTGCTGGAGGCCGGCAGCTTGTCCAGGCCATAGGCGGCGCGCACCTGCGCAGGCGTGTAGTACACGGTGGCCGCCGCGGCGCTGGCGGTGGCCGTGCCTTCGCCCTGGCCTCCGGCCAGGATGCGCTGGCGCAGGCTCTCGCCGTCTTCGCCCGTGGCGCCCGGAGCGGCCAGCGCGCTGCCGCGACCCGGCGCCAGCGTGGCCGACGTCTCCGAGCCGTCGGCATCGATGTCACTGGGCTCGGGCGGCAGCACGGGGGCCAGCTGGAAGGTCGGGCGGGCCTCGGGGGCCGGCTCGGACGCTTCATCGCCTTGGCCGCCACAGGCGGCGAGCAGCGAGGCCGCGGCCACGGCGCTGAGCAGGAAACGGAAGGAGGACGGACGGGTGTCTCGCATGCTTGCCTCGGTGAGGCGCTGGGGCCCTGGGGTGCACGGCACCGGCGGCCGACAGGGATGCAAGAGGGCCGGCGCGCGAAGCCCCAGGCCATTCCGGCAACCCCGCTGTCCTGGCCCCGAAGCTGAAGTTCGAGGCGTTAGACCGGTGGCTTTGCGACCCCGGCTTTCGCGCGGGTGTGCCTTTGTCAGAGGGTCGATGTTACGGGATGTATCACGCCCAACCCCAACGGGGAGCGTGCACAAGTCGTCGCCCAGGAGCCCCCTGCGCTCGCCATGGGCGCTTGGCTATGATGGCCGGTTGCCTTCCGCCCTGACCTCCCCGATGCCGAGCCCGCACGAACCCGTCCCTGGCAGCACGCTGCTGTCCGTGCGCGGGGCGCGCACGCACAACCTGAAGAACATCGATCTCGACATCCCCAAGCACGCGCTGGTGGTGATCACGGGGCTCTCGGGTTCGGGCAAGAGCAGCCTGGCCTTCGACACGCTCTACGCCGAGGGCCAGCGCCGCTACGTGGAAAGCCTGTCGGCCTACGCGCGGCAGTTCCTGCAACTGATGGACAAGCCGGACGTGGACGTCATCGACGGGCTGAGCCCGGCCATCAGCATCGAGCAGAAGGCGACGAGCCACAACCCACGCAGCACGGTGGGCACGATCACCGAGATCCACGACTACCTGCGCCTGCTGTACGCCCGCGCTGGCACGCCCTACTGCCCCGACCACGGCCTGCCGCTGCAGGCGCAGAGCGTGGCGCAGATGGTGGACGCCGTGCTGGCGCTGCCCGAGGACACCCGGCTGATGGTGCTGGCCCCCGTGGTGCGCGACCGCAAGGGCGAGTTCGGCGACCTCTTCGCCGACATGCAGAGCCGCGGCTACGTGCGCTTCCGCGTCGGCGGCACGGTGCACGAGTTCGACGACCTGCCCAAGCTGAAGAAGGCCGACAAGCACGACATCGACGTCGTCATCGACCGCCTCAAGACGAGACCGGACATGAAGCAGCGCCTGGCCGAGAGCTTCGAGGCCAGCCTGCGCATCGCCGACGGCCGCGCCATCGCGCTGGAAATGGACAGCGGTGCCGAGCATCTCTTCAGCAGCAAGTTCGGCTGCCCCGTGTGCAGCTACTCGCTGCCCGAGCTGGAGCCGCGCCTGTTCAGCTTCAACAGCCCGGTGGGCGCCTGCCCGGCCTGCGATGGCCTGGGCCTGGTGACGGTGTTCGACCCCGAGCGCGTGGTCGCCTTCCCCAGCCTGAGCCTGGCCGCCGGCGCCGTGAAGGGCTGGGACCGCCGCAACAGCTACACCTTTCCGCTGCTGCAAGCGGTGGCCGCGCACTGCGGCTTCGACATCGAGATGCCCTTCGAGGACCTGCCGAAGACCGCGCAGCAGGTGCTGCTGCACGGCAGCGGCACGGAGGAGATCGAGTTCGTCTACACGGCCGAGGGCACGCGCGGCAAGAGCCGCAACGTCAAGCGCAAGCATCCCTTCGAAGGCATCCTGCCGAACTTCGAACGCCGCCTGCGCGAGACCGACTCCGTGGCCGTGCGCGAGGAGCTCTCGCGCTACCAGGCGGCCAAGCCCTGCCCGCAGTGCCACGGTTCGCGGCTGCGGCGCGAGGCGCGCCACGTCTTCCTGCTCGACGCCGAACAGGGCAAGGGCAAGCCCATCTACGAGGTGGAGCACGTGACGCTGGCCGAGGCGCTGGCCTACTTCAGCGGCCTGCAGCTGGTGGGCAACAAGGCCGACATCGCCGACAAGATCGTGCGCGAGATCAAGAGCCGGCTGCGCTTCCTCAACGACGTGGGCCTGAACTACCTCAGCCTGGACCGCGGCGCCGACACGCTCAGCGGCGGCGAAGCCCAGCGCATCCGCCTGGCCAGCCAGATCGGCAGCGGGCTCAGCGGCGTGATGTACGTGCTGGACGAGCCCAGCATCGGCCTGCACCAGCGCGACAACGAGCGCCTCATCGGCACGCTCAAGCACCTGCGCAACCTGGGCAACAGCGTGCTGGTGGTGGAGCACGACGAGGACATGATCCGCGCCGCCGACCACGTGGTGGACATGGGCCCGGGCGCCGGCCTCCACGGCGGCCGCGTGATGGCCCAGGGCACGCCCGAGGAAGTGGCAGCCAACCCCGATTCGCTGACGGGCCAGTACCTGTCGAAGCTGCTGCGCATCCAGCGCCCCCGGCCGCGGGCCGGCCTGGGCTTCGGCGCCTCGCCGCTGGTGCTGAGCATCGTCGGCGCCAAGGGCAACAACCTGAAGGGCGCCGACGGGCGCGGCGTGAACGTCGACATCCCGGTGGGCCTGTTCACCTGCGTCACCGGCGTCAGCGGCAGCGGCAAGAGCACGCTGATCAACGACACGCTCTACACCGCCGTGGCCCGCAAGCTCTACCAAAGCCACGCCGAGCCAGCGGCGCACGATCGCATCGACGGGCTGGACCACTTCGACAAGGTCATCAACGTCGACCAGAGCCCCATCGGCCGCACGCCGCGCAGCAACCCGGCCACCTACACGGGCCTGTTCACGCCGATCCGCGAACTGTTCGCCGAAGTGCCCACGGCGCGCGAACGCGGCTACGGCGCCGGGCGCTTCAGCTTCAACGTCAGCGCCAGCAGCGGCGGCGGGCGCTGCGAGGCCTGCGAGGGCGACGGCGTCATCAAGGTGGAGATGCACTTCCTGCCCGACGTCTACGTGCCCTGCGACGTCTGCCACGGCGCGCGCTACAACCGCGAGACGCTGGAGATCCAGTACAAGGGCAAGAACATCACGCAGGTGCTGGAGCTGACGGTGGAGGACGCGCACGCCTTCTTCAGCGCCGTGCCCAACCTCGCGCGCAAGCTGCAGACGCTGCTGGACGTGGGCCTGGGCTACATCCGGCTGGGGCAGGCGGCCACCACGCTCTCCGGCGGCGAAGCCCAGCGCGTGAAGCTGGCGCTGGAGCTCTCCAAGCGCGACACCGGCCGCACGCTGTACATCCTGGACGAGCCCACCACCGGCCTGCACTTCCACGACGTGGGGCTGCTGCTGAAGGTGCTGCACCAGCTGCGCGACGCCGGCAACACCATCGTCGTCATCGAACACAACCTCGATGTCATCAAGACCGCCGACTGGATCATCGACATGGGCCCCGAAGGCGGCGCCGGCGGTGGCCAGGTGGTGGTGACGGGCACGCCGGAAACAGTGGCGGCCTGCGAAGCCAGCCACACGGGGCGCTTCCTGAAACCGATGCTGTGAACATGCGCCGCCGCACCGCCCTGGCCACGCTGGCGGCCACGGCCGCCATGACCGCACTCACCGCCTGCGGGCGCAAGCCCGTGCGCGGCCGGCCGGTGGCGGCGGGCGCCACCGTGCTGGCGCTGGGCGACTCGCTGACCCACGGCACCGGCGCGCCGCCCGAGGCCGCCTACCCGGCCGTGCTGGCGCGCCTCAGTGGCTGGGCCGTGGTGAATGCCGGCGTGCCGGGCGACACCGCCGCCCAGGCCCTGGAGCGCCTGCCCGCGCTCCTGGAACAACACCGCCCGGCGCTGGTGCTGCTGTGCATCGGCGGCAACGACCTGCTGCGCCGCGGCGACGAGACGGCGCTGCGCGAGACGCTGCGCCGCCTGTGCGGCGCCATCACCGCCAGCGGCGCGCAATGCCTGCTGCTGGCCGTGCCGCGGCCCACGATCGCCTCGCGCTTCACCGGCTCGCTCAGCGACCACCCGCTGTACGCCGAACTGGCCGAAGCACTGCAGCTGCCGCTGCACGCCCGCGGCTGGTCGGAGGTGCTGGCCGACGAAAGGCTGCGCTCCGACGAGATCCACGCCAACGCCGAGGGCTACGCGAAGTTCGCGCAGGGGCTGATGGGCACGCTGCGGACCGCGGGCCTGCTGCCGGCCTAGGGGGCTGCGCGTGCCTCAGGCCTCGGCCATCGCCCCGGCGTGCATCGCCCCACGCAGCATGGTCTCGGCCACGTGGCTGTACAGCGTGGCCCAGGCCTCGCGCGTTTCGGCGGTGAACTCGTCGCCCAGCCCGGCGGCCAGCGTGTCCAGCAGCGCCGCGCCCACCGTGGGGTAGTGCGCGGCCATCACGCCGTAGCCGACGTGGCGCTCGCCCAGCCGCATCAGCGTCTCGTCCAGCTGCGCCGGGCGGCCGAGCAGCGCCACGGCGGCCTCGATCATCTGCATCAGCCGCGCGCCCTGCTGGGCCATGTCGCCTCGGAACATCGGCATCAGCGTGGGGTCGCGCTCGAAGAGCTTGTCGTAGAACAGCGCCGCCGCCTGCGTCGCGATGGGCTTGACGAGGGCGAAGGACTCGCGCACGAGCCGGGTCTGGTGGGGGGTCATCGCTGGGTCTCCCTCTGAATCTTTAGAACGTGTTGCTGGCGACGACGGACGCGCCGCCCAGCACCGCCCCCTGGCCATTGCCCCAGGCCGCGTTGGACTGGAACACCACGGCCAGAGCGCCACAGAAGCCGTAGCCGGTGTTGCCCACCGCGATGGAGCGCTGCACCACGCCCTGCACGCCGGACACGCCGCACTGGCCGTTGTCGTAGAAGCGCGAATCGCTCACGGTCAGCTGCGTCGCGTACACGCCCAGCCGCTGGTTGCCGCTGGCCACCAGCCGCGTGGCGTTGAGCGTGGCGGCGCGCACGCCGGCGCCGTTGTTCTCCAGGTGCAGGTCCATCGCGGTGAAGCGGCCGCTCATCGGCAACTCGGCCGTGGCCGACAGCGCGGCGTGGCTGAACCCTCGGATGCGGCCGTTCATCACCGTCACCTGGCTGTTGGGGCCCAGCACGCGCACGCCGCTGGTGCCGGCGGCGGCCGCGCACGGCAGCTGCGCCGTGCAATGGCTGGCGCCGACGATCTGGAAGCCGTTGAGGTCGATCGTCACCGTCAGGCCGTCGGCCACCTGCAGGGCGTCGGCACCGGGCGGCACCACCAGGTCAGCCAGCAGCCGGTAATGGCCGGCGCGCGTGATGGCCAGCGGCCAGCCCGTGGCGGCCACGCGGGCGGGTTCGATGTCGTGGATGACGTCGCCCGGCGCCGAGCGCGCCGGCATCGGCCGCGACAGGAAGGCGGTGACGCCCACCACCGCGATGGCGGAGGCGACGGAGATGATGGTGCGGCGCAGGCCCATGAAGAAAGCTCCTCGGATTCGTTGTCGTCGTGGCCGCGGCCGGGTGGTCTGCGGCAAGGCCGGCAGTGTCGGCAGCGCGGCGCCGGAAGTCGTCAGGCGGCGGTCAGACCTCGGTCAGGACCCGCCCGCACCGGGGCCTGACCGCCAGCGCGGCGGCAGGCAGAATCGGCCGCCGTGAGCGCGCGTGGCCGCTCCAAAGCGCTCACCCCGGAGCGCGCCCGCGCGGAGGTTTCCTTGTGAGCGCAACGCCCCTGGCCTTCGGGCCCTTCGTGCTGGACCCCGCCGAGGCCCGCCTCTCGCGCGAGGGCCAGCCGCTGGCGCTGAACGGCCGCCCGCTGCAGGTGCTGGCGCTGCTGGCCTCGCGCGCCGGCCAGCTGGTCGAGAAGGACGCGGTGCTGGACGCCGTGTGGGGCCACCGGCACGTCACCGAATCGGTGCTGAAGGGCGCCGTCAACACCCTGCGCACGGCGCTGGGCGACGACGCGCAGCAGCCCCGCTTCGTCGAGACGGTCCCCCGGCGCGGCTACCGCTTCATCGCCACCGTGCGTCCGGCCGCAGCGGCACCGGCCACGCCGGCCGTGACGGGCAACTTGCCGCCGCCGGGCCTGCCGCTGGTGGGCCGCGAGGCCGACGCCGCGCGCCTGGGCGCGCTGCTGCGGCAGCACCGCCTCGTCACGCTCACCGGCCTGGGCGGCGTGGGCAAGACGCGGCTGGCGCTGGCCTGCGCTGGCAACGACGCGCCCCCCGACGGCTGCTGGCTGCTGCGCCTGGATGCGTTGGACGCGCCCGAGCTCGTGGTGCCCGCGCTGGCCCAGGCGCTGGGCCTGGGCGGCGGCGCCGGCGGTTCGGCCGCGGCACTGGCACGCGCGCTCGCGGCGCAGCGCTTGCGCCTGGTCCTGGACAACGCCGAGCACCTGGTCGACGCCGTGGCCGCGCTGGTGCTCGAACTGCTGCAGCAGGCCTCTGGCGTGCAGATCCTCGTGACGAGCCAGGTGCCGCTGCGCCTGGCTGGCGAGCAGCGGATGGCGCTGGCGCCGCTGGCCCTGCCGCAGGGCCTGGCCGATGCCGCGCCCGACCCCGCCGACTACGCGGCCGCGCAGCTGTTCTGCGAACGCGTGCGGCAGCAGCAGCCCGGCTACGCGCCGACGGCCCAAGAGCACGCCGACATCGCCGCCATCTGCCGCGCGCTGGACGGCGTGCCGCTGGCGCTGGAACTGGCCGCCGCGCGGGTGCCGCTGTTGGGCGTGGCCGGCGTGCGGGCGCGGCTGGACCAGCGCTTCGCACTGCTCACGCGCGGCCCGCGCGACGCCGCCCAGCGCCACCGCACGCTGGCCGCGGCGCTGGACTGGACCGTGGGCCTGCTCAGCGCCGACGAGCAGGCCGCGCTGCAGCAGCTCGCGCTGTTCAGCGGCAGCTTCGGCACCGAGGCGGCCGAGGCCGTGCTCGGCCGCGACGACGCGCTGGACCTGGTGGACGCGCTGCGCGAACGCTCGCTGGTCGTGGCCGAGCCCGGCGCGCGGCTGCGGCTCTTCGACAGCGTGCGCCGCCATGCGCAGGAACGCGCGGCCGACGCCGCGGCGCAGACGGCCGCGCGCGAACGCCACCTGGCCTGGGTGCTGCGCCACTTCGAGCAGGCGCACGCCGCGCTGGCGTCCACGCCGCAGCTCGAGTGGCTGCCACCACTGCGCGCCGAGGTGGACAACCTGCGCAGCGCACTGCATTTCGGGCTGGATGCCGGGGCGCCACCGCCCAGCCGCGACACCGGGCTGCGCCTGCTGGCCGCCAGCGGACCGTTCTGGTTCCGCAGCGGGCTGCGCACGGAAGGGCTGCGCTGGTTCGACGCCGCGCGCACCGCGCCGGCCACCGAGGCCTTCACGCAGGCCCGCCTGGACCTGGAGTACGCGCAGTTCGTGGCCCATGCACAGCTGGGCTCGCCCCAGGAGGCCCTGGCTGCCGTGCGCCGCGCCCGCCCCGCGCTGCTGGCCGCGGGCGCCACGCTGGATGCCTTCATGTCACTGGTGGTGGAGCGCAACCTGCTCTACCGCACCGAACCTGGCCCGCAGGACGCCACGCTCATCGCGCAGGCCCGCGCGCTGCTGCAGCCGGCCTGGGGCACGCTGGTGCAGCGCAGCCTGCGCATGCTGGAGGCGCTGCACCTGCGCGACCACGGCGACTTCGAAGGCTACCTGCGCCAATGCGAAGCGAACGCGGCCGACCTGCGCGCCGCCGGCGGCCGCGCCGAAGCCTGGCCGCACGAGAACGGGCTGGGCCAGGCGCTGCTGCTGATGGGCCGCGGCGACGAGGCCGCAGCGGTGCTGCACCGCATGGCCGACGACATCCGCAGCGCCGGCATGCAGCGCGAACAGGTGCAGTCGCTGGCCATGGCGGCCAGCGTGGGCCTGCTGCAGCGGGCCGACGCCGCCACGCTGGCGCTGGCGCGCGAGGCGGTGCGACTGCTGCGCGCCGACGGCATGCTGTGGTGGATGGCCGATGCCCTGCCCTGGGCCGCCTGGCACGCCGGCCGCCACGACGACGCCACGCGGCTGCTGGCCTGGGCCGATGCGCGCGTGCAGGCACGCGGCGAGCAGCGCGGGCGCATCTTCGGCCTGCTGCACGAGCGCATGGCGGCGGCGCTGGCCGGCCGGGCCCCCGCGGGCCCCGCGCTGGACGACGACACCGCGGTGGCACTCGCGCTGGGCGCAGACGATGGACGCTGAGCCCGACAGCTTCGCCCCGCCGCTGGCCACGCGGCTGCTGATCCTGCAGCCCACACCCTTCTGCAACATCCGCTGCCGCTACTGCTACCTGCCGGATCGCGATGACCGTTCGCGCATGAGCGTGGCCACCGTGCGCCGCGTGGCCGAGCGCCTGCTGGAGGCCGGCCTGGTGCAGCAGGAGCTGGTGGTGGTGTGGCATGCCGGCGAGCCGCTGGCCGTGCCGCCGGCCTTCTATGAGCAAGCCTTCGCGACGCTGGCGGAGGTGCTGGGCGCGCACACGCGGCTGACTCACTGCATCCAGACCAACGCGATGCTGATCGACGACGCCTGGTGCGCGCTGTTCGAGGCGCATGGCGTGAAGGTGGGCGTGAGCCTGGACGGCCCGGCGGCGCTGCACGACCGCCATCGCGTGGGCCGCCGCGGCGGCGGCACGCATGCGCAGGTGATGCGTGGCGTGGCGCGCCTGCAGCGCCGCGGCATTCCCTTTCACGTGATTGCCGTCGTCACCGCCGACACGCTGCCGCAGGCCGAAGCTTTCGCGAACTTCTTCGCCGAGCTGGCCCCCAGCGAACTGGGCCTGAATTTCGACGAGGCCGAAGGCGAGCACCCCGCTTCCAGCCTGGAAGGGCGCGAAGCCGCGCACGCCGACTTCCTGCGTGCGCTGCTGCCCTGGGTGCGCAGCGGCCGCCTGCACGTGCGCGAACTGGCGCAGGCCCACACGCTGGTGACGCGCCCGTTGCCGCGCTACCGCTGGGCCGGCGTCGAGTGGCCCGACAACGCGCAGGTGCTGCCCTACGCGCTGCTCAACGTGGCGCACGACGGCGCCTTCGGCACCTTCTCGCCCGAACTGCTGGGCCAGCCCTCGGCCGCACACGGCAACTTCCTGCTCGGCAACGTGCACGACACGCCGCTGCGGGACGCGCTGCGCACGCCTGCCTTCGCGAAGCTGTGGCGCGAGATCCGCGATGGCGTGGCGCGCTGCCGCGACCGCTGCGCGCACTTCGCCTGGTGCGGCGGCGGCTCGCCCGTGAACAAGCTCTACGAGACCGGCAGCATGGCGGCCGACGAGACGCTGTATTGCCGCTCGATGGTCAAGCGCCCGTTCGAGCTGGTGCTGGCCGAGCTGGAAAGGCAGCTGCAGAAATGAAGAAGGGCGGCCGGAGCCGCCCTCTCAATTCAGCCGGAGCGCCTCACTTGAGGTGCTTGCTGATTTCCTTGGTCATCGCGAACATGCTGATGGGGCTGACGCCGACCACGGCCTTCAGCTTGGCATCGGCATTGATCATGGTCTTCTTGACCTTGTCCTGCAGACCGTTCTTCTTGATGTACTCCCAGACCTTCTTGGTCACTTCGGTGCGCGGCAGGGCCTTGTCGCCGATCACCGCCGCCAGGGCGGCGCTGGGGGACAGCGGCTTCATGAACGCGGCACTCGGGGTGCGCTTCTTGGCCGGCGCGGCCTTCTTGGCGGGCGCCGCCTTCTTGGCCGGAGCGGCCTTCTTGGCGGGAGCAGCCTTCTTGGCCGGAGCGGCCTTCTTGGCGGGAGCAGCCTTCTTCGCCGGGGCCTTCTTCGCGGGAGCTTTCTTCGCAGTTGCCATTTGGATTTTCTCCATCAGTAGATGAGGGATGCCGCCTGCCCTGCAGGCCCTTCGTCGCTTCGCGCTGTGCGCTCTTGCAATGCGGGCCTGTCTCTACTGGCAAACGTGCAGGCGCGATGGTACTGCGCTCCCTAGGTGAAGAGAAGCGTTTTTCATAGGTAAAAGCAGCATCCGCACCACGGTATGCTGCGGGTCATGAAGATCATCGCGCGTTGGTTGCTGCTGGCTGCCGCTCTGCTGCTGGTGGCGCACCTGTACCCCGGGGTCATGGTCAAGAGCTTCGGCCAGGCCATGATCGCGGCCTTCGTGCTGGGCCTGCTCAACACCCTGGTGCGGCCGCTGCTGGTCCTGCTGACGCTGCCGGTGACACTGCTGACGCTGGGCCTGTTCCTCTTCGTCATCAATGCGCTGATGTTCTGGGCCGCGGCCTGGGTGCTGGACGGATTTGCCGTCACCGGCTTCGCCGCGGCCCTCATCGGCTCGGTGCTCTACAGCCTGTGCGGCATGGTCATCGACGTCGCCGTCGAGAGGATCTTCAGCCCGGCTTCGGCCTAGGGGCCTGCGGCGGCGGCGCCGCGCGCACCTCGAAAGCCACGCGGTCCACGAGCGCGCCGCCTTCCCAGCGCTCGAGCACATGGCGCCCGGGCCGCGGCAGCCAGCGCACCTTGGCACCCTGGCCCACGTCGCGGCCATTCACCTTCCAGCGGCCGGGCGCGCCTTCGAAGGCCAGGCGCTGCGAGGCCATCGGGATGTCGGGGTCGAGCACGATCACGCTGCCCTCGCGCGGGCGGGTGATGCCGAAGGGCGCGGCACGGCCGGCATGGCGCAGGCCGGTGGGTTCGGTGCCGGCCAGGTACCACTCGTCGCCAGCCTGCTTGAGCCCGGCCGGGGGCGCGGGCGGCCGCGAAGGCGCTTCGGCGTGCAGGAAGGCCAGCACCTCGCGCCACACCGGCGCGGCGCCGCTGACGCCGCTCACGCCATGCATCGGTGCGCCGCCGGCGTTGCCCACCCAGGCCGCCACCGTGTAGCGCGACGTGAAGCCCACGCACCAGTTGTCGCGCAGGTCCTTGCTGGTGCCGGTCTTCACCGCGGCCCAGCCGCGCGTGACCAGCGGGCTGTCCAGGCCGAAGGTCGTGGCACGCGCCGTGGGGTCGGCCAGCAGGTCGGCCACCAGCCAGGCCACGGCGGGCTGGAAGACCTGGCGCGACGGCGCCGCGGCCGCGGCCGGCACGGCCCAGCGCACGGGCGAGAAGCGGCCGCCGTTGGCCAGCGTGCGGTAGGCGTTGGCCAGGTCCAGCAGCGTGACGTCGGCGCTGCCCAGCGCCAGCGCGTGGCCGTGGTAGCCGGCGGTCTCGGAAGGCTTCAGGCCGGCGGCGGTCAGGGTGTCGAAGAGCGCGTCGGGACCGAGCATCGCGCCCACGCGCACCGCCGGCACGTTGAGGCTGGAGCCCAGCGCCGTGCGCACGCTCACCGCGCCCTTGTAGCCGTGGTCGTAGTTCTGCGGCAGGTACAGCGCGCCGGCGGCCGCCGAGAGCTGCAGCGGTGCATCGTCGATCAGGCTCGCCGCCGTGACGAGCCGCCGCTGCAGCGCCGCCGCGTAGACGAAGGGCTTGACGGTGCTGCCCGGCTGCCGGCGCGCCATCACGGCGTCCACCGCCGAGGCCTGCGACAGCGAGCCGGAGCTGCCCACCCAGGCCAGGATCTCGCCCGTGGCGTTGTCCAGCACCAGCACGGCGCCGTCCTCCACGTTGCGCCCTTGCAGTTCCTGCAACTGACGGCGCAGCGCCGCGAGGGCCACGCGCTGCACGCGCGCGTCCAGCGTGCTCTGCAAGGGCCGCCCCGCGGGCGCGCCCCGCGCCAGGCGTTGCGCCAGGTGCGGCGCCAGGTCCTCGCCCGAGGCCGCCAGCAACGGCCCGGGCTGGCGCGCGAAAGCCTGCGCGGCCACCAGCGCCAGCGCGTCGCAGCGTTCCTGCTGCTGCCGGAGCACCTCGCAGGCGCGACGCTCCACCACCGCCGGCGCGGCATTGGGCGCGCGCACCAGCGCCACCAGCAATGCGGCTTCCACGCGGTCTAGGCCGCTGGCATGCTTGCCAAACATCAGGTTGGAGGCGGCCGCCACGCCCACCACCTCGCCACGCAAGGGCACGCGGTTGAGGTAGGCCTCGAGAATCTGCACCTTGCTCCAGCCGTCCTCGAACTCGCGCGCGCGGCGGATCTGCGTGATCTTGGTCGCCACGCTGCGCCCACCTGCCGGCCGCGCCAACTGGGCGTCGGTGAGGCCGGCGAGCTGCATCGTCAAGGTGCTGGCGCCGCGCGTGCGCTGGTTCCAGGCGTTGCTCCAGGCGCTGGCGGCCAGCGCGCGCCAATCGACGCCGGCATGCTCCCAGAAGCGGCGGTCTTCGCTCAGCACCAGCGCGTCGCGCAGCGCCGGCGACACCTCCGCCAGCGGCACCCAGGGCCCGCGACGCACCGTGGCATCGGTGCGCACGACGGACAACACCGTGCCGTCGCGCGCCAGCAGCGGCACGTCGGACGGCGCGTGGGCCGCGCGCACCTGCTCGAAGCCGGGCACGGCGTGGGCTGCTGCGGCGGCAATCAGGAAGGCTGCAGCCGCGAGCCGCTTCAAGGCTTCACCTCCAGCGCCGGGTTGGGCCATTCGCCGAAGGTCTCGGGCGCGTACATGGCCTCCACGCGCGTGGGCGGCAGCCCGAAGCGGCCGGCGGCATTCAGGCGCAGCGTGTACTCGACGACGGTCTTGCCGCGGCCCATCCACTCGTAGTAGCCCCGCCAGGCGTCGAAGGCGCGCTCTTCGTAGGTGGGCCAGGCGCGGCCCTCGCGCTTCTCGCCCTGCGTGGCGATGCTGGAGTCGCGCCCCAGGCCGCTGCCCAGCAGCGTGGCGCCGGTGGGCACGGGGTCGCTCACCACCACCTGCGACATGTCGCCCAGCGCGTCGATCTCGATGCGCACGCGCATCACGTCGCCACGGCTCCAGGCGTCGGGCAGCTTGCGTTCGATGGCCTGCACGCTCCGCGTGATGCGGTAGCCGGCCGCCAGCGGCGCCTTCAGCGGCACGGCGGCCACGGTCTGCATCGTCAGCCAGGGCTTGCCCGCGCCTTCGTGCTTGGCGGTAAAGGGCGCTTCGCCGGCCGCCGGCCAGGGCAGGCTGAGCGTGCCGCCCTGCGCCTGCGACGCCCAGTCGTGCGTGCGCGTGGCGCCCGCCAGCGCCACCGTGCTGCGGCCTCCGACCGGCCCGCGCTCGAAGGCAGCGCCGAACTTCTCCAGCGCCAGCACGCCCCAGAGATTCGCCGTGGTCGTCATCCAGGCGCCGCGCTTCTGGCGCGCCAGCGCGCCGTTCACGATCTGCGGCAGCTCGCCCTTCCACGCCGGGTTCTCCAGGGCCGCCAGCACCAGGCGCGCGGCGTTGGCGTCGGGGCCGTCCATCAGCCACCACCAGTCGTCGTCGGCCTCGGTGCTGAACTTCAGCGTCGTGCCGCCGGTGACCAGGCGGCTGCGCAGCAGGCGCTGCATTTCGTCGAGCCGGACGCTTCGCTCGGGCAGGTCGGCGCTGCGTCGGTACAGGCCCCAGGCGTCCAGCAGCGCCGAGGTCGGCCAGGCGGCCGGCGCCCAGGAGATGCTGCCCAGCATGCGGGCATTCACGCGGCCGTGACGCGACAGCGCCTCCAGCGCCGCGAGCTTGCGTGCGTCCAGGTCGGCGCGCGGCGCATTGAAGCGGCGCTCGATGCGCCCTTCGACGAAGGCCGCCAGACCCTGCAGCATCTGCTCCTTCTGCGCGTCGGGCCAGGCCCAGCCCGCCTCGTGCGCAGCGGCGACCAGGTAGGCGGTGAGGCGGTCACTGCCGCGCGGCGCGCTGCCGGCGTAAGGCGGGTAGTAGGCGGCGAGGCCATCGCTGTCGAGGTAGCCCGCCAGTTCGTCGCGCAGCCGCGCCCAGCCAGGCTGGTCGCGCAGGCCGATGGCGCGCGAGGTCTTCTGCTCCAGGCAGCTGTAGGGGTAGGTCTCGAAGTAGCGGCGCAGGCCGGGCAGCGCGCCGGTCAACTGCGGCTGCAGGCCGGCCACGATGCCGCCGACGCCCGGCACGGCGTCGGTGGGCCGCGCCACCGGCACGTTGACGTTGCCGTCCAGTGGCATCAACACGGCTTGCCAGACGCGTGCGGGCACGGCGCCTTGCACCGCCTGCGCCACCTTCAGCCGATCGCGCGCGGGGGCGCTGCCGGTGGTCTCCACCGCTTCGCCTGCCCAGTCGATGCGGGTGATGCCATTCGGCACGTCCACGCTCCAGCGCACTTCGCTCGCGGCGCCGGCGGCCAGGGTCACGGTCTGCGCGGCCAGCTCGATGGGCTTGCCAGCACCCTCGCCCACCGGCTTGCCGGTGAGCGTGGCCTTGACGCTCATCGAACGCGCCGTGGTGTTGCGCAGCGTGAAGGTGGCTTCGAAGCGGTCGCCCTCGCGCGCCAGCGGTGGCAGGCCGGGCAGCATCTGCAGGTCCTGGCTCACGCGCACGCTGGCGCTGCCGGTGCCATAGCGGTCAGGCCCGGCGTCGGCGATGGCCACCAGGCGGAAGCTGGTGAGCGAGTCGTTCAGCGGCACGTCGATGCGCGCCTGGCCCTTGGCGTCCAGGGCCACCGTGCCCTTCCACAGGAGCAGCGTGTCGAAGAGCTCGCGCGTGGGATTGCGGCCGCCGCCGCCGCCCGGCGGCAGCGCCTTGCGGCCGTAGTGGCGGCGGCCGATGATCTCGCCCTGCGCCGTGCTTGTCTCCACGCCCCAGGGCCGCGGCTGGAACAGGCCTTCCAGCAGCTTCCACGACGCATTGCCCTGCAGCGCCAGCAGGCCTTCGTCCACGGCCGCGAAGGCGATCTCGGTGTTGGTCACGGGCTGGCCGCCCTGGCTCACCTGCACCAGCGTCTTCACCGTTTCGCGCACGCCGTACTGCGGCTTTTCGGGCGTGACCTTCACGTCCAGCCGGTGGTCGGCCAGGCCCACGTTGAGCTGCGTGGCACCGAACTTGAAGCTGGGCTTGGCGAGGTCGACCATCGCCGTGGGCGCCTTGTAGTCCTGGCCTTCATAGCGGAAGGCGCGCCACCACTCGCCGGGCTCGCGCCAGCCCCAGGTGAAGAAGCTCCACCACGGCGCCTCGCGCACGCGTCCGCGCAGCACGAACACGCCCACCACCACATTGGGCGCCCAGCTGCGCGCACCGGCGGCGGCCGAAGGGATCGGCAGTTCGATCACCGGCTCCTTGCCGCTCAACTGCACCACGCGCGCGTCGATCACGCCTTCGCGCTCCACCGTCACCAGCGCCGTGGCCTGGCGGAAGGGCATGCGGACCTGCAGCTTCGCCGTGCCGCCGGGCTGCACCTCGCGGCTTTCGGGCAGGATGTCGATGCGGTCGTCGTTGTCCTGCGCGAACCACCATTCGCCTTCGCCCGCCACCCAGACGCTGCGCGAGGCTTCCGAGGCCCGGCCGGCGTCGTCCTTGGCGCGGGCGATGAGTTCCACCTCGCCCACGGCGTCCAGCTTCACGCTGCAGTTCAGCCGGCCTTGCGCGTCGGTCTTGCCGCTGCACAGGCTGCCGATGTCCTTCACCTCGTCGCTGTTGTCATAGGCGTAGAAGCCGCCGACGATGCGCTTGCGCGTGCTCAGCGTCTGGTGCAGGCGGCCGATGATCTCCACCGCGCGGCCGGCCAGCGGCTTGCCGTCGGTGCCCAGCACCACGGCCGTCAGGCCCGCGTCGCCGCGCGAGGCCGTCCACTCGGGCACGCGCAGGCCGACGACCAGCGCCGCCGGCCACAGGCGCAGACGCTGCGCGACGGTCTGCACTTCGCCATTGGCGTCGTTGAAGCTCAGCTCGGCGACGAGGTCCGACGGCACCTGCAGCGCCGGCAGCCTGGGCACCACGATCTTCGCGGCGCCGGCCTTGTCGGTGCGCGCCGCCAGCTTGTCGGCCACCAGGGTCTGCGCTTCGGCGCTGCCGTCCTCGTCGATCTCGCGGCTGCGCGCGGTCTGCGGCGGGTCGAAGCCGAAGTCGTCGTAGCCGGTGAACTGCAGAGGCGCGCGGCGCAGCACGGCCGACAGTTTCAGTGGCGCATCGGCCATCGGCCCGCCGGCCATGGCATTGAGCTGTGCGCTGAAGGCGATCTCGGCCGGCGCCACCGGCGTGCCCGAAGGCCCGGACAGGCGCGCATCCACCAGCGGCACGCGGAAGGCCTCGACGCGGAAGCTGCCCACGTCCAGCCCCGGGCCGCGGTCGCCCGTGCGGCGCAACTGCACCTCGTACTTGCCCAGCGGCGCGGTCTTCGGGATGGCGAAGCTGCTCTCGGCGCTGCGCGCGCCGCGCGGCCAGGCCAGCGGCACGCGGTACTCCGTGTCGCTGCCCACGTGAACGATGCGCACCTGCGTCGGCAAGGCCTCGGGTGCAGGCAGCGCCAGGCCGCGTTCGGTCTCGGTGCGCACGAAGTGCTTCATCGCCACCGTCTCACCGGCGCGCAGCAGGGTGCGGTCGAACACCGTGTGCGCGCGCTCGTCGGGCTTGCCGGCGCGCGAGCTGGGCATGTTGAAACGCCAGGGCTCGATGCCGCGCGCCCAGTCGCTGAAGACGAAGGCGAGGTCGTCGCCGTCCTTGGCCGCGGCGCGGGCGGTGACGAACAGGCCTTCGCGGCTGATGCAGTCGTCGCGGTTCCAGCTGACTTCGAAGCCGCGCTCGATGCGCGCCATGCCGGCGGCATCGGTGCTGCCCTGCCACAGCGGCTGGCCGCGGCAGTCGTTGACCGTGACGCGCGCGTTCGGCACCGGCCGGCCGCGGTCCAGCGTCGTCACCCACACCAGGCTGGACGTGCGCCCACGCTTGAAGTGCACGCCCAGGTTGGTGACCAGGGCCGCGGTGCGCGCGTACATCGGCGCCTTCGTCGCCAGCAGCGATTCGCCCAGGATGCGCGACGACACCTCGATGAGGTGCAGCCCGCGCTGCGGCAGCGGGATCCCGATCACTTCGGTGGCCTGCACGGGCTTGCCGGGGGCCAGATCCTTGAGTTCCGGCAGCTCGGCACGGCGCACGCCGGGTTCGCCGGCCAGCAGGGCCAGGCCGCGCGTTTCCCACTGCTGGTCGTGGTCCTTGCGCAGGCGGCCCAGCCAGGTGAGCAGGTCCAGGTCGGAGGTGGCGGCGTCCAGGCGCTTGCTCACCACCTGGCCGGTGGTGGACGCCCCGGCGAGATCGGCCTGCACCTGCCGCAATGTCAGCGGCATCATGGCCTCGGGCCCGGCTTCGACGATGCCAAAAGGCGCCCCCGCGAACTTGGCCAACGGCGGCATGCGGCCGGTGGCCACGGCCAGCGGGAAGGTGGCGGCGTTCGCCAGTGCACGGCCGCTGTCGTCCTTCAGGCCGGCCGGCAGCACGAGCTTGAACTTCGTGCTTTCGGGCAGGGGCGCGGCGAAGCGGACCTCGTTCAACTGGGCCCGGCGTTCACCGCGGTCGGGCGTGGGCGCGACGGGCTCGCCCTGCTCGGGCTGCAGCCGAGCGGCCAGCGCCAGCTCGCGCGGCACCTGCGCGTTGAAGCGCAAGCTCAGCGGCCGCAATGGCAGGCAGGGTGACTGCGCGTTCTCGCGCTCGCAGCTGAACTCGGCCAGGAAGCGCTCGCGCACCGTCCAGCCGAATCGCTGCGCCTGGCGCGTGACGAGCGCCGGCTGCCCGGCCGCCGCGATGCCCGCGCCCCAGACCAGGCGCACCTTGGCCGCCGGCGCAAAGGCGCGCTGGCAGGCCAGCAGCAAGGCGGCCTCGCTGCCGTCGCGCTGGCGGCCGTGGCGCTTGAGCACGGCGTCGCGCAAGGCACCTTCGACCACGCGCACGGGAATGCGGTCCAGCAGGCCGTCGGTCTCGCACCAGCTGTTGGCGCTGACGCTGGCCGCCTCCACCGGGCCGTTCAGACGCAGCAGGAAGTGCTGGTCCTCGTCGATGGTGGCACCGTTGTACGGTTCCACGTCCATCACGGCGGGCGCGCCGGTGGCGAAGCTGAACTCGGTGTTGCCGTCCAGCGTGCCGGTGACCGGCACGAAGCCGCTGGCCCGCTTCAACGTGCAGCGCTGGCCGGCCGGCAAGGCGGCGTCGAGGTCGAAAGCCCAGCGCCGATCATCGAGCCAGCGCGCCGTGCCGCGTGGCGCGCTCCCGTTGCACTGCAGGTTGAACGGCGCCTGGGCACGCGGATCGCCTGCCGGCACCACCGGGCCGTCGAATCGCACCACCACCTGCCGCACCAGCGCCACTTCGCCCTGCGGCGAGACCGCCGCCACCCGTGCGGCCAGGGCCAGCCCGGCAGCGCCCAGCCACAAGATGGCGGCCAGGCCGGCCGCCAGCCAAACGCGAGTTCTTGTCATGCACCCTCCCACGGGGCCATTCTGGCCCGCGGGCGGGGCGCGGCGCTACGGGCGATCGCCGCCGCGCTGCGTGTCGTCGCCGCGGTCGGGCCCGCGGTCACCGCGCATTTCGGCGATCAGCTGGCGGCGCTGGTTGCTGATGGTGCGCAGGCGCGAATCGATGACCGAGGCCTCGATGAAGTCCTGCCCCGCCGGCGTGCGCGAGAGCCCCTGCGCCGCGCGCAGGCGGTCGATGGCGCCGTTGAGATCACCCAGCGCGAAGCGCGCCTCGGCCCCTGCGCGCATGCTGCGCAGCTTGAAGCCGCGCGCCTCGAAGGTGGCGGCCAGCACTTCCCAGGCCGCAGCGTCCTGGCCGTGTTCGGCCACCCACACCTGCAGCTGTTCGTTGCTGGCAGCCAGCGCCGCCGTCGCGGCGGCCGCATCGGAACTGCGCAGCGCCAGCGCGGCCTGCGCGCGCAGCAGCAGCGTCGGGCGCTGAGCGTCGGGGGGGTCGATGCGGTCCAGCGACTGCAGCGCACCGGCCGCGTCGCCGGCGGCCAGCAGCACCTGCGCCTGCAGCGTGCGCAGCGCGCGCTCCACGCGAGGCTCCCGCGGTTGCGCGGTGGCGGCCAGCTGCAGTGCCAGCGCCACCTGGCGCTCGGCGCGCGCGTGGTCGTTCAGCAGGGAAGCCCCGAGTGAGCCGCCGTAGAGCGCGGCGATGCGGTCGCCGAGCGCCGGCGAGGACGTGGCGCCCGTCAGGCGCTGCAGGCCCTGCGTGCTGGTGTCCATCAGCACGCGGGCGCGCATCTGCATCATCGAGTGCAGCAGGGTCGGCACCGAAGGCTTCACGTCCGCCAGCAGCGTGCGGTTGCGCGCTTCGCTGATGCGGTCCACCGTCAGCGGGTGGGTGCGCAGGTAGGGGTAGCCGCCGCTGTCGTTCAGCCGCGTGGCGATGTCCATGCGGTCGAACATGCCGGCCATGCCGGCGGGCGAGAAGCCGGCCACGCCCAGCAGGCCGTAGCCCACGCGGTCGGCCTCGCGCTCCATGTCGCGCGAGAAGTTCAGCTGGCTCTGGATGGCCGCGCCCTGCCCGCCCATGATGGTGGCGTTGGCGACGTCGACGTTGTTGGTGCGCGAAGCCGCGATGATGCCCAGCAGCAGCGTGGCGATGGACAGCAGCGAGGCCCGCTCCTGCGGCGCGATGCTGCGCGCGATGTGCCGCTGCGTCACGTGCGAGAGCTCGTGCGCCAGCACCGAGGCCAGCTGGTCGGGCGTCTGCGTGATGGCGATCAGCCCCAGGTGCATGCCGACGAAGCCGCCCGGCAACGCGAAGGCGTTGACACTGCGGTCGCGCACGAGGAAGGCCTCCCAGGCGAAGGCGGTGTCGGTGTCGGCGTCGATGTTGCCCACCTGGCGCGCCGCGGCCACCAGCGGATTCCACAGCGACTGCACGTACTCCAGCAGGACGGGGTCGTCCAGGAACACGGGGTCGCGACGGGCCTCGCGCATGATGGAGTCGCCCAGGCGGCGCTCGGTGCCGATGCTGAGATCCTGCGAAGCGGTCTCGCCCAGCGAGGGCAGGCGCACCTGGGCCGTGGCGGGCAGCAGGGTGAGCACCGCCATCGAAGCGGCCAGGGCGCGGCGCCACGGAGCGAGGGCAGAGCGGGCGCGGGCGTGGGCCATGGAGCGGGTTCTCGGGCGAAGCATGCAGGCATGGAGCCGAAGCGGCCGCCAGGGTTCCTTCGGCGGCCACGCGGTCCTCGTTCACTATCATGACACCGCCTTGTTTCCCGACGTGAAGCCACCATGACGAACTCGCCCCTGACCCACTTCGACGGCCAAGGCCAAGCGCACATGGTGGACGTGTCGGCCAAGGACGTGACGCACCGCGTGGCGCGCGCCGCCGGCAGCATCCGCATGCTGCCGGCCACCTTCGAGCTCATCGCCGGCGGCCAGGCGAAGAAGGGCGACGTCATCGCGGTGGCGCGCATCGCCGCCATCCAGGGCGCCAAGCGCACGGCCGACCTGGTGCCGCTGTGCCACCCGCTGCCGATCACGCGCGTGGCGGTGGACTTCGCCCTCGACCGCGACGCCAGCGCCGTGCACTGCACGGCGCAGGTGGAGACGCTGGGGCGCACCGGCGTGGAGATGGAAGCACTGACCGCCGTGCAGGTGGGCCTGCTGACGGTCTACGACATGTGCAAGGCCGCCGACCGCGGCATGGTCATGACCGACATCCGCGTGCTCAGCAAGAGCGGCGGGAAGTCGGGCGCGTGGAGCGCCGCCGAGTAGGCCCTCTCAAGCAAATGTGGCTCTGCCACTGTGCTTGAACCCCCGCGGGGGGCGGGCCGGGCTGGCCCGGCTTTGGGGGCGCTCAGTTCGCCGCGAACTCACGCCAGTCGGGCACGCGCTGCGGCAGTTCGCACTGGAAGGGCCGCCCGGGGCGCGCCTTCAAGGCCACGGCCGGACAGGGCGCGAAGAGCTCATCGGCGTCGTCCTTGCCGAACTCGCGCAGCCGCGCTGCCAGGTGGCGAGCGGGGTCTCGCAGGCCGCGCCGGTTCAAGTCCTGCGCCCAGGTCATCATGAGCCGGGTGTCCAGCAGGTAGTGCGTGGCGCGGGCGAAGGCGCGTTGCTCGTCGGGTTGCGGCAGGTTCGACGTGAGCGCGGCGTAGTCGGCATGGTGCGCGAAGTAGACGCTGCGCTGGCCGGCGACGATGCGATCGTCCAGCGAGGGCGAATCCGCAGCGGGCGAGAAGATCACGACCACACGGCGGTAGTCCACCACGGCGTGCGCCGCGCCGGCCACCACCAGCAGCGCGGCCACCACCATGGCCAGGGACGCGGCGCGCGGCGGTTCGGCGGCCACACCGGCCTCCGCCTCGGGGCCGCCCTGCAGCGCGAAGCCCCAGACCCAGGCTGCCGGCAGCAGGAAGTACGAGTACCACAGCGGGTACTCCAGCTGGCTGTGCACGCCGATCATCACCACCATCATCACGCCGCAGCGCTGCGCCGTGCCCAGCGCACCGGGGGTGCGCCAGGCGCGCCAGGCGGCCTGCCCCAAGGCCCACAGCAGCAGCAGCAGCACCAGCCCGCCCAGGGGCAGGCCCAGCTCCACCAGCAGTTGCAGCACCAGGTTGTGCGAGTGATCGAAGAAGGCCGTGGGACGCGTCGGGAAAGGCGTCAACGTCCAGGCGAAGTTGAACTCGCCGAAACCCACCCCGCGCCACGGGTGTGCGGCGATCAGATCCAGCGTGTTGTGCCAGATCGCGAAGCGGGAGGAGGAAATGTCGGTCTCGGCCAGGCGCTCGGCCCCTCCGAAGGCCTGCTTGGACAGCTGGGCCCAGCGGTTCATCGCGAGCCAGGAGGCGCCATACATCGCCGGCGCGGCCAGCACCAGACGCAGCCCGTCGCGTGAGAAACGGCGGCGGTCCAGCAGGGCCCACACCGCGAGCAGCACCACCGAGAGCGCCCCCGTGCGCGAGGCCGTGAGCACCACGCAGAACACGCCCAGCGCCAGCAGCAGCGCCGCCAGGCCGCGGCGCAGCCGGCCCATCTCCAGCAAGGCGATCACGGCGATGGCGTGCCACAGCAGCAGGCTGCTCAGGTGGTTGGGCTGGCGCAGGTTGCCCACGGCGCGGCCGGCGTGGCTGGGCGTGGCGATGCCCAGGGTGTCGGTCCAGCCCGGCGCGAACACCTGGATGAGCGCGATGACGATGTTGACGACGCCGCAGGCCACCCAGCCCCAGCAGAAAGCGGCGAAGAGATTCTCGGCGTCGGGCCGGGAACGCATGCCGGCACCGCCCGCCCCGACGACCATGGCGGCCGCCAGGGTCGCCATCGCCGACAGCCCGAGCGAAGCCGGCAGCGCCCCCCCCAGCCAGGACCACGCCGCCGCCGCCAGCACCGCAGCCAGAGCCGACAACAGCACCGCCGGCCGTGCCAGGCCGGCCCGCAGGTCCACCGCCAGCAGGAAGGCGGGCCACAGCGCAAAGGCCAGGGCCTGGTTGATGAAGGTGGCCGACGGCGTCGTCTGCCACTGCGGCAGGGTGGGCAGCGTGGCCGCCAACGCAGCCAGCGCGATGGCGACGAAGGTGTGCACCGGGGAGGAAGTGGCGTTCGGCAGCAAGGGGCGCGGATGCTACCAAGCCCCGGCTTCAGCGCGCGTTCGCCTCCGGCGGTGGCGCAATGCCCGACAGCTGCGCCGGGTAGCGATGCTGCAACGCCGCCCACGCGGGGCCGAGTTCGCGGCAACGCTCGCGCGAGTGCATGCGGCACAGGCGCGCCAGGGTCTGTCGCGCCTCTTCGGGTTGGCCGTTGAGTCCGGCCGCGAGCGCGTGGCGCAGCATGACCGGGGGAATGGGCCAACGGCGCGCGGCGCGCGACATCTGCGCCAGTTGGTCGGCCCCCATGCCCGGCCGGGCTTCAGTGCGCGCGAAGGCCAGGAAGGCCTGGAGCTGGTCCAGCACGCGCAGTTCCGGCGCCACCGACTCGATCTTCACGGTGCCGATGCGCGCCGACTCCAGCCGCAGCAGCCGGTGGTTCTGTTCGGCTTCGAGGTAGTCCACGGCCACCACGCCCAGCACCGCCGTCAGCAGCACCGCACCGCCGCGCAGCACGGGCGCAGACAGGCGGAGGTCGCGCTGGCCGGGGCTCAACGCGTGCGCCGCCCCCAGCGCCACCCCCATCGGCAGCAGGAAATAGGCGTACTCGAGCGGGTACTCGACCAGGCCATGCGCCACCAGCCCCAGGGCCGCGACGCTGAGGCCCAGCGCACGGGGGTCGCGCAGGTGGCGAAGCGGCGCCAGCAGCGCCCACGCGGCAGCCAGGACCAAGGCACCGCCGACAGGGACGCCCGTCCACAGCAGCAGATCCAGCACGACGTTGTGGGCATGCTCGAACAGGTGGCCCAGAGGCGGGTGGTCCAGCGCCACCGCCCATTGCGCCGCAGCCACCTGCTGCCAGCCATAGCCGGCCCAGGGCGCACGCCCGATGGCGTCCAGCATGGCCAGCCAGTAGGGCACGCGCACGCCGCCTTCCATCTGGGCGCCCGGATCACGGCCACCGAAGTTCAGCAGGAACTGGTTCAGCTGCGGCCAGGCCCACACGGCCAGCGCGTAGGCCACCAGAAGCGCCAGGCCGTCGCGGGTGCGCAACCGGGCGCCGGTGCGTGCACCGAGCGCGGCCAGCGCCAGAACGAAGAGCAGCAACTGCAACCAGCCGGCGCGCGAACCCGTGATCGTCATGCCGAGCACCAGGTACAGCGCACAGGCCCAGAACGCCAGGCGTCCGAGGCGGCCACTTTCGTGCAGCACCGCCGCGCCGCACAGCCCGAGGAAGGCGGCCGAGCACAGGTGGTTGGGCTGCGCCAGGTTGCCGAAAGGACGCCCGCCGCGCGGCAGATCGGCGGTGAAGAAGGGCAGCGACGGCCCGCCCGCCCACTGCGCCAGCGCGATGAACACCGAGAGGCTCGCCCCGGCCAGCAGCCCGAGGGCCAGCGCATCGACCGCGAGCCGCCGTTCCTCGCCCGGCTCCGAGGCCAGACCGGCGCCGAGCGCCAGCGCCCCGACGAAGGCCAGGGCGTACAACGCCACCAGCAGCGC
>JAEUPH010000155.1 GCA_016790395.1 Rubrivivax sp.
GGCACGCTCGCGCTGGCCGGCCTCAGCCTCGCCTGGCTGTACACGCTGAGGCGGCGCCTGGCCTGAGCCGGCGCCGGCAGGGCCGGCAGGCGGCGTGTCTCTACACTCGGTGCCCGACCGGCCCCGAGCAGACACCCCGCATGACGATGAACGCCGAAGCCACCCTCGCCGCCTGGCTCGCCGACGAAGCCTTGCAGCGCGAGCACCAGACTTCCAACGCCTCCGCCATCCCGCCCGCGGTACTCGCCGAGATGGATGGCCTGTCGCTCTTCCAGGCCATGCTGCGCGGCGAAATGCCCTTCTCGCCCATCGGCCGCACGCTGGACTTCCTGCTCGTCGAGGTCGACCACGGCCGCGCCGTGTTCCAGGGCGCGCCCGGCCCCGGCCACCTGAACCCGCTGGGCAGCGTGCATGGCGGCTGGTTCGCCACGCTGCTGGATTCCGCCCTCGGCTGCGCCGTGCACAGCGCGCTGCCGGCCGGCAAGGGCTACACGACGCTGGAGCTGAAGGTCAACATGATCCGCGCGCTGTCGCCGAAGGTGCCGCGCGTGCGCGCCGAAGGGCGCGTCATCCACGTCGGCGGGCAGACGGCCACCGCCGAGGCGCGGCTGATCGGCCACGACGGCAAGCTGTACGCGCATGGCAGCACCACCTGCCTGGTGTTCGATGCGAAGGCCGCCGCCGCCGCGCGCGCCAAGCCACAATCGCCGGCATGAAGTACCTGCACACCATGGTCCGCGTGACCGACATCGAGGCCTCGCTGCGCTTCTACCGCGACGCGCTGGGGCTGGAAGTGCTCTCGCGCAAGGACAACGAGGCCGGCCGCTACACGCTGGTGTTCCTGGCCGCGCCCGGTGACGCCACCGCGCAGGTGGAGCTCACCTACAACTGGCCCGCCGCCGACGGCACCGCCGAAACCTACACCGGCGGCCGCAATTTCGGCCACCTGGCCTACGCGGTGGACGACATCTACGCCACCTGCCAGCGCCTGGTGGACCACGGCGTGGCCATCCTGCGGCCGCCGCGCGAGGGACGCATGGCCTTCGTGCGTTCACCCGACGGCATCAGCATCGAACTGCTGCAGGCCGGCGGCGCGAAGGAGCCGGCCGAACCGTGGATGAGCCTGCCCAACCAGGGCAGCTGGTGAACTCCGCAAGGAAGGAGACGGCGATGAAACGCAAGCTGCAGGAGGCCCTGGCCGCGATGCTCCTCACCCTGCCCGGCCTGGCCGCCGCCCAGAAGGCGGCGCCCGGCCTGTGGGAGTACAGCGCCACGATGAAGGCCCAGGGCGCGCAGGTGGACGCCGCGATGGCGCGCATGCAGGAGCGGATGGCCCGCATGCCGCCCGAGCAGCGCCAGCAGATGGAACAGATGATGGCGGCGCGCGGCATGGCCATCGGCCCGGGCGGCCCGGCCGGGCTGGCGACGGGCGCGCAGCCCATCGTCGTGAAGACCTGCATCACGCCCGAGCAGGCCGCGCGCGACGAAGTGGCCCATCAGGATGCGAACTGCCGGCAGCTGTCGCAGGAGCGTGTGGGCCGGACGCTGAAGTTCAAGTTCGTCTGCACCGGTGAGCGCGAGTCCCGGGGCGAAGGCGAGTACACCTTCGAGAGCGACAAGGCCGCGAAGGGCCGGGTCACGGTGGACAGCGTCTCTAAGAAGGGCGAGCCCATGCACATGGAGATGACGCACACGGCCCGCTGGCTGGCCGCCGACTGCGGCGACATCAAGCCGCGCGGCAAGCGCTGAGCGGCTTCAGCGCAGCGCGCTCGCGGCCCTCGCCAGCGAGGTGATACGGGCCCAGTCACCCTGCTCCAGTGCGTCGGCCGGCGTCAGCCAAGAGCCGCCGCACACCTTCACGTTGGGCAGCGCCAGGAACTGCGGCGCCGTCTCCACCGTGATGCCGCCCGTGGGGCAGAAGGCGATGTCCGGGAAGGGCCCGGCCAGCGCCTTGAGCATCGGGATGCCGCCGGCCGCGGTGGCCGGAAAGAACTTCAGGAAGCGCAGGCCGTCGGCCATGGCGGCCATCACCTCCGACGAGGTGGCCACGCCCGGCAGCAGCGGCAGGCCCGCCTCGCGGCAGGCCGCGCCCACCTCGGCGGTGTAGCCCGGGCTGACACCGAACAGACTGCCGGCTTGCTTCGCGGCGCGCGCGTCGGCGGCGCTGCGGATCGTGCCGGCGCCGACGATGGCCTCGGGCACGGCGCGCGCGATGGCCTCGATGGCGGCCAGCCCGGCGGGCGTGCGCAGCGTCACCTCCAGCACGCGCACGCCGCCTTCGACGAGGGCGCGCGCCATCGGCACCGCGTGTTCCACGCGCTGCACCACGATGACGGGAATGACGGGGCCGAAGCCGGCGAGCTCGAGAGTGTCCATGTCGTTCTTGAGTTAGAGCCAGGTGACAGCGCCTTCCTCGGCGCTCAGCACGTTGCGGCGCATGCCGCCGAAGAGTTCGCGGCCCAGGTCGTGCGCGTTGACCTCGGCCTCGCCCGGCGCCAGCGCGGCCGGCGTGCGCGCGGCCCACTCGGCCTCGGCCACCAGGGCCTGCAGCGTGCCGGCATTGGCGTCCAGACGGATCAGGTCGCCATCACGCACCAAGGCGAGCGGGCCGCCGGCCAGCGCCTCGGGGCTGACGTGGATGGCCGCCGGCACCTTGCCGCTGGCACCGCTCATGCGGCCGTCGGTGACCAGCGCCACCTTGAAGCCCTGGCCC
>JAEUPH010000192.1 GCA_016790395.1 Rubrivivax sp.
GCGGCGTCCACCGGCGCTGGCGCCTGACCCTGGGACTCCACGCGGGCAAAGGCCAGCAGGTCGGCCACCAGCCGCTGCATGCGGCGCGCGCCATCGACGGCGTAGAAGATGTACTTGTCGGCGCGTTCGTCCAGCTGTCCCTTGTAGCGCTGGCCCAGCAGCTCGGCATAGCTGGCCACCATGCGCAGCGGCTCCTGCAGGTCGTGTGAGGCGACGTAGGAAAACTGCTCCAGGTCGGCGTTGCTGCGCCGCAGTTCGTCGTCGCGCCGCTTGCGGTCGGTGATGTCGATCACCGAGGCCAGCATGGCCGGGCCCTCGGGCGTGGCCAGCGGCTCCAGCCCGATCTCCACGGGGAACTCGCTGCCGTCGCGGCGGCGGCCGTGCAGATCGCGCCCTTCGCCCATGCGCCGCCCCTGCGGCGCCGAGAACAGCCCCTGCACGAAGGCCCGGTGCGCGCCGCGCGACGCTTCGGGCACCAGGGCCTCGATGCCGACGCCCGCCAGTTCGCCCGGGCCGTAGCCGAACATGGCCTCGGCCTTTGGGTTGGCCAAGGTGATCACGCCCTGGGCATCGACCATCATCAACCCGTTGGGTGCCAGGTCCACCACCAGCCGGAAACGTTCGTCGGCACGGCGCGACTGCGCCTCGGCGTCGACCAGCCGCTTCAGGTCGCGCAGGACGAGGACATGCGCCGCCGGCTGGCCGCCTTCGGCTTCCAGGCGCGCGGTGCTGAGTTCCACGTCGGCCCGCGCACCCAGCCGGGACACGAGGGCGATGCGACGGCGCAGCACGGGCGCGGCTCCCTCGGCGAGCCGGCTGCGCACCCAGGTGGCGAGCGCGCTGCCGGCGTCGGGGCCTTCACCAGCGAAGACGTCCTCGAGCGGGCGCCCCAGCGCCTGCGCTTCGCTCCAGCCCGTGAGCTCGGCGGCCCGCGGCGACAACTGCAGGATGCGGCCTGCCGAGTCGGCCACCACCACGCCCGCGCCGGTGCTGGCCAGCGCCACCTCCAGCACGCGGGCAGGCGTCGGCGAAGCGTGCGCGGGATGAGACGGCGTGTCGGGGTGGTTCATGGCGGGCTGAGGTGGCGCGGCGGTGCAGCGGGCCTGCGCCACCGTCGGCAAGCATGCCCGATTCCGCCCCGGCCGGCTCAGGTTCTTCGGCGGGCCTTTGTGGCCGGCGGCGCCGGCGTGCGAAGCCCGGCGAAGCAGATGTCCAGCACCTGGGCGCCGCGGGCGGGCAGGTCGTGCGCTCCGTCCAGCAGCCAGTCCTGGATGAGACCGTCCATCAGCGCGTGCAGACCGGCCGCCAGCACCGTGCTCGGCACGGCACGGGTGACTTCACCGCGGGCTTGCCCGGCAGCGAGTGCGGCCTGCAGGCCGGCACTGAAGTCACGCCGCAACTGCAGCCGGCGTTCGCGCGCGGCCGACATGTCGTCGGTGTACTCGCTCTTGAAGAGCACGATCTCCAGCACGCGCTGCATCTGCTCGCTGTCGGCGATGCGGGTCAGCGCCATCAGCAGGCGTGCCCGCAAGGCCGGCAGCACCTCGGGATCGGACTCCGACTCGGTGTCCGGGCCCAGGCAGTCCTCCATGGGCAGGACCACGCGGTCGAGCATGGCGTTGAAGAGGTCGGCCTTGTCCTCGAAGTGCCAGTAGACGGCGCCACGTGTCAGCCCGGCCGCCTGCGCGATGTCCTGCAGCGTGGTGCCGGCCACGCCGTGCTGCTGGAAGCGGCGTTCGGCGGCGTCGAGCAGGCGGGCGCGCGTGGCGAGGGCTTCTTCCTTGGTCTTTCGGGCCATGGTGTTGGCGTGGGATTTACCGAGCTTTGCAAACATACATTCAAGCACGTATATATACTGCAGCGCAACACCCTTTTTCCCGCAGCCGGCCCCGGCCAACGCGGGATCCACACCCCCTGAGGTCGCCCGTGAAGCCACGCGCCGCTGTTCCCGTTTCCCTCCTCACGCTCCTGCTCGCTGCCTGTGGCGCCCAGGACAACGTCAGCCCGGGCGGCGCGGGCGGCATGCCGCCGGCGTCCGTGGGCGTCATCACCGTCGAGCCCCGCGCGGTGGAACTCCAGACCGAACTGCCCGGCCGCGTGGAGCCGATCCGCACGGCGCAGGTGAGGGCGCGTGCCACCGGCGTGGTGCTGGCACGGCAGTTCCGCGAAGGCAGCGACGTGAAGGCCGGCCAGCTGCTCTTCAGCATCGACCCCGCGCCCTACCAGGCTGCGCTGGCCACTGCCAAGGCCCAGCTGGCGCGCGCCCAGGCCAGCCTGGCGCAGGCCACGGCCACGGCCGAGCGCTACAAGCCGCTGGCCGAAGCCAAGGCCATCAGCCAGCAGGACTACGTCAACGCCGTGGCCGCGCAGAAGGCCGCCGAGGCCGACGTCGCCGCCGGCCAGGCCGCGGTGCAGTCGGCCAGCATCAACCTGGGCTACACGCAGGTGACGGCGCCCATCGCGGGCCGCATCGGCCGTGCGCTGGTGACCGAGGGCGCGCTGGTCAGCGCCGGCGAAGCCACGCAACTGGCGCTGATCCAGCAGGTGGGCAGCGTCTACGTCAACTTCACGCAGAGCAGCAGCGAACTGCTGCGCCTGCGCCGCGCACTGGCCGGCGGTCAGTTGCGCAAGCTGGCGGGCGACGCCGTGGCCGTGCAGGTGGTGCTGGAAGACGGCACGCCGCTGAAGCAGGCCGGCAAGCTGCTGTTCAGCGACCTCACGGTGGATGCGAGCTCGGGCCAGGTCACGCTGCGCGCCGAGGTGCCCAACGCTGATGGCCTGCTGCTGCCCGGCCAGTACGTGCGCGTGCGCCTGGCGCAGGCCGAGCTGCCCGCCGGCATGCTGGTGCCGCAGCAGGCTGTGACGCGCTCGAACAATGGCGACACCGTGCTGGTGGTGGGCGAGGGCAACAAGCCGGCGCCGCGCACGGTGAAGATCAGCGGCGGCCAGGGCGGTCAATGGATCGTCACCGACGGCCTGAAGCCCGGCGAGAAGGTCATCGTCGATGGCTTCCAGAAGATGATGGTGCCCGGCGCGCCGGTGAACCCCGTGCCCTGGCAGCCCGCGGGCGCTGCGCCGGCCGCGGCCGCTTCGTCGTCGAAGTAAGCGGGGCGTCGCACCATGGCCCGTTTCTTCATCGAGCGCCCCATCTTCGCGTGGGTGATCGCGCTCTTCATCCTGGTGATGGGCGGTGTCGCCATCACGCAGCTGCCGGTGGCGCAGTACCCGCCGGTGGCGCCGCCGTCCATCGTGGTGTCGGCCGCCTACCCGGGCGCTTCGGCGCAGACTCTGGAAGACAGCGTGCTGTCGGTCATCGAGCGCGAGATGAACGGCGCGCCCGGCCTGCTGTACATGGAGTCGGTGTCGCAGGCCGACGGCAGCGGCAACCTCACGCTCAGCTTCCAGCCCGGCACCAATGCCGACCTGGCGCAGGTGGAGGTGCAGAACCGCCTCGCGCGCGCCACGCCCCGCCTGCCCTCGGTGGTGACGCAGCAGGGCGTGCGCGTGGAGAAGTCGCGCGCCAACTTCCTGCTCTTCACGGTGCTGTCGTCGAAGAACCCAGCCTACGACCCCATCGCGCTGGGTGACTACGTCGCCCGCAACGTGCTGCCCGAGATCCAGCGCCTGCCCGGCGTGGGCACGGCGCAGCTCTTCGGCACCGAGCGCGCCATGCGCATCTGGGTCGACCCCGCCAAGCTGCAGGGCTTCAACCTGTCGATGGCGGAAGTGACGGCGGCCATCCGCGCGCAGAACGCGCAGGTGGCGGCAGGCTCGATCGGTGACCTGCCCAACGTGGCCGGCCAGGGCATCGCGGCCACGGTGGTGGTGAACGGCCAGCTCAGCTCGGTGGCGCAGTTCGGCAACGTGCAGCTGCGCGCGAATGCCGACGGCTCCTCGGTGCGTCTGCGCGACGTGGCCCGCATCGAACTGGGCGCGCAGACCTACGCCACCTCGGCACGGCTGAACGGCAACCCGTCCACCGGCGTGGGCGTGCAGCTGGCGCCCACCGGCAATGCGCTGCAGACCGCCACCGCGGTGCGCGCCAAGATGGAAGAGCTGCAGAAGTTCTTCCCCGAAGGCGTGAGCTGGAGCATCCCCTACGACAGCTCGCGCTTCGTGAAGATCTCCATCAGCCAGGTGGCCGAGACGCTGGTCGAGGCCGTGGTTCTGGTGTTCCTGGTGATGTTCCTGTTCCTGCAGAACTTCCGCTACACGGTGATCCCGACGATCGTGGTGCCGGTGGCGCTGCTGGGCACCTTCGCCGTGCTGCTGGCCTTGGGCTTCTCGATCAACGTGCTCACCATGTTCGGCATGGTGCTGGTGATCGGCATCGTGGTGGACGACGCCATCGTGGTGGTGGAGAACGTCGAGCGCATCATGAGCGAGGAGGGTCTCTCGCCGCATGCCGCCACGGTGAAGGCCATGGGCCAGATCCAGGGTGCCATCATCGGCGTCACGGTGGTGCTGATCTCCGTGTTCGTGCCGCTGGCCTTCTTCGCCGGCAGCGTGGGCAACATCTACCGCCAGTTCTCGGCGGTGATGGTGGCGTCCATCGCCTTCTCGGCCTTCCTGGCGCTGAGCCTCACGCCGGCGCTGTGCGCCACGCTGCTCAAGCCCGTGGAACAGGGCCACCACGTCGAGAAGCGCGGCTTCTTCGGCTGGTTCAACCGCATGTTCAAGAGCACGGCGCACGGCTACGAAAGCGTGGTGGCGCGCCTCTTGAAGAAGGCCGGGCGCTATCTGCTGATCTACGCGGCCATCGTCGGCGTCGTGGCCTGGGTCTACGTGCGCCTGCCCACGTCCTTCCTGCCCGAGGAAGACCAGGGCTACCTCATCGTCAACGTGCAGCTGCCGCCGGGTGCCACCCAGGAACGCACGCGCGCCGCCATCCAGCAGCTGGAAGGCTTCGTGCTGAAGCAGCCCGAGGTGCAGAGCATGGTGGCGGTGCTGGGCTTCAGCTTCTCGGGCCAGGGCCAGAACGCGGCGCTCGCCTTCGTGACGCTGAAGGACTGGAAGGACCGCGCCGGGCCCGAGCATTCGGCGCAGGCGCTGGCGCGCCGCACCTTCGGCGCCATGATGGGCGTGCGCGACGCCTTCATCTTCCCGCTGAGCCCGCCGCCCATCCCCGAACTCGGCACCGGCTCGGGCTTTGCGCTGCGCCTGCAGGACCGCTCCGGCAAGGGTCACGAGGCGCTGGTGGCCGCGCGCAACCAGTTCCTGGGCATGGCCTCGCAGAGCAAGATCCTGGCGCAGGTGCGGCCCGACGGCCTGGAAGACGCCCCGCAGTTGCAGCTGGACATCGACCGCGAAAAAGCCGCCGCCTTGGGCGTCAGCTTCGACGCCATCAACTCGGCCATCTCCACCGCGCTGGGCTCGTCCTACGTGAACGACTTCCCCAGCGGCGGCCGGCTGCAGCGCGTGGTGGTGCAGGCCGATGCGCCTTCGCGCATGCAGCCCGAGGACCTGCTGCGCCTGAACGCCAGCAACAGCGCCGGCAAGCCGGTGCCGCTGTCGGCCTTCGCCACCACGCGCTGGGTCACCGGTGCCATGCAGACCGTGCGCTACAACGGCTACCCGGCCATGCGCATCGCCGGTGAAGCCGCGCATGGCTACAGCACCGGTGCGGCCATGGCCGAGGTGGAGCGCATCGCGGCGCAGCTGCCGGCAGGCTTCGGCTACGAATGGACGGGGCTCTCGCGCGAAGAGAAGCTGGCCGGCTCGCAGGCGCTGGTGCTGTATGGCTTCGCCATCCTGGCCGTGTTCCTGTGCCTGGCCGCGCTGTACGAGAGCTGGAGCATCCCCTTCGCGGTGATCCTGGTGGTGCCGCTGGGCGTGCTGGGCGTGGTGCTGGCCACGCTGTTCCGCGACTACGCCAACGACGTGTACTTCCAGGTCGGCCTGATCACCATCATCGGCCTGTCGGCGAAGAACGCCATCCTGATCATCGAGTTCGCGAAGGACCTGCAGGCGCAGGGCAAGGGCGTGATCGAGGCCGCGCTGGCGGCGGCGCACCTGCGCTTCCGGCCCATCGTGATGACCTCGCTGGCCTTCATCCTGGGCGTGCTGCCGCTGTTCCTGGCCACGGGCGCCGGCTCGGCCAGCCAGCGCGCCATCGGCACGGGCGTGATCGGTGGCATGGTCACGGCCGTGGTGCTGGCAGTGTTCTTCGTGCCCATCTTCTTCGTCGTCGTGCGCAGCCTGTTCAAGGACAGCGAGCGGCAGCGCCGGATCTACATGCACGAGACCGAAAACGTGAACCTCAACGTGCCGACGGACGATCGCTGAAATGGCGACCCACCCCATCTCCTCTCGCGTCGCGCTGGCGGCCGCCCTGGTCGCCTTGGCCGGCTGTGCGCCGATGGCGCCGAAGTACGAGCGCCCGGCGCTGCCGGTGCCTGCGTCCTTGACCGATACCGCGCCGGCCGCCGACGCCCCTTCGGCGGCACTGCCCGACTTCGCCGCCTTCACGCCCGACGCCCGCCTGCGCGCGCTGGCCGAGCTGGCGCTGAAGAACAACCGCGACCTGCGTGTGGCGGTGCTCAACGTCGAGCAGGCGCGCGCCTCACTGGGCCTGGCGCGGGCTGACCTCTACCCGTCGCTCAGCGCCGGCTTCACCGCCAGCCGCGCGCCCAACAGCCAGGGCCAGCAGGCCAACAGCTTCGCGCTGGGGCTGAACGTCAGCAGCTACGAGGCCGATCTCTTCGGCCGCGTGCGCAGCCTGTCCGACGCCGCCGCCGCGCGCCTGCTGGCCAGCGACGAAGGCCGCCGTGCGGCGCAGGTGTCGCTGCTGGCCGGCGTGGCCGCGGCCGACCTCGCGCTGCGCGCCGACGAGGAACTGCTGGCGCTGACCCAGCGCACGCTGACGACGCGCGAGGAATCGCTGCGCCTGGCGCGCATCCGTTTCGAAGGCGGGGCGGCGGCCGAAGGCGAACTCCGCGGTGCCGAGTCTCTGGTCGCGGCGGCTCGCGCCAGCGTGGCTGCGCTTCAGCGCCAGCGCACGCAGGACGGCAACGCGCTCGCGCTGCTGCTGGGCAGCGCCGTGCCCAAGGACCTGCCGCCAGCCACGCCGCTGTCGCAGGTGGCCTTCGCCGAACTGCCGGCCGGTCTGGCCTCCGACGTGCTGCTGCAGCGCCCCGACGTGCGCCAGGCCGAGCAGACGCTGATCGCCGCCAACGCCAACATCGGCGCCGCGCGCGCGGCCTTCTTCCCGCGCATCCTGCTCACCGGCCAGGCGGGCTTCGCGAGCACGCAGCTCTCGAACCTGTTCGAGAACACGGTGTGGACCTTCACCGGCCAGCTGCTGCAGCCGATCTTCGACGCCGGCCGCAACCAGGCCAACCTGGACGCCGCGAACGTCGGCCGCGACATCGCCGTGGCGCAGTACGAGAAGGCCGTGCAGAGCGCCTTCCGCGAAGTCGCCGACGCGCTGGCCGGCCGCGCCACGCTGGGCGAACAGCTGGCCGCCCAGCAGGCGCAGGCCGAGGCCGAAGGCCGCCGCGCCGAACTGGCCGAGCGCCTGTTCCAGGGCGGCGCCGCCAGCGCGCTGGACCGGCTGGACGCCGAGCGCTCGGCGCTGGCCGCGCGCCAGGCTGTGGTCCAGGTGCAGCTGGCGCGGCTGCAGAACGCCGTGGCGCTGTACCGCGCTCTAGGCGGCGGCGCCGGCACGGCCGCGCGCTGAAGCGCAACGGCAAGCCCGCTGCCGCTTTGCGCGGCAGCGCGGCAGCCGGTTTGCCGCCTGCGCTGCGCAGCGCACCGGGAGGTGGTGCGCGCAGACCCAAAACGCCCAACGGCGACAAGCACTTGCAAGGCAGGCTCGGGGCTTTCCCGAGCCTGTGCCGCTTCTGGCATGCAACGTGGGTACTCCTGGCGCACACCGGTGCATCGGCCGGTGATGACCGACCAGGAGACACGCCAAGATGGAGACCTTCTACGAGGTGATGCGCCGCCAGGGCATCTCGCGCCGCAGCTTCCTGAAGTACTGCTCGCTCACCGCCACCTCGCTGGGGCTGTCCCCGGCCTTCGTGCCGAACATCGTGCAGGCCATGGAGAACAAGCCGCGCACGCCTGTGCTGTGGCTGCACGGTCTGGAGTGCACGTGTTGCAGCGAAAGTTTCATCCGCAGCGCGCATCCGCTGGCCAAGGACGTGGTGCTGTCGATGATCAGCCTGGACTACGACGACACGCTGATGGCGTCTGCCGGTCACCAGGCCGAGGCCATCCTCGAGGAGGTGATGACCAAGTACAAGGGCAACTACATCCTCGCGGTGGAAGGCAACCCGCCGCTGAACCAGCAGGGCATGAGCTGCATCATCGGCGGCCGTCCCTTCCTGGACCAGCTCAAGCACGTGGCCAAGGACGCCAAGGCCATCATCAGCTGGGGTTCCTGCGCTTCGTGGGGCTGCGTGCAGGCCGCCAAGCCGAACCCGACGCAGGCCGTGCCGGTGCACAAGGTGATCACCGACAAGCCCATCATCAAGGTGCCCGGCTGCCCGCCCATCGCCGAGGTGATGACCGGCGTCATCACCTACATGCTGACCTTCGACCGCATCCCCGAGCTCGACCGACAGGGCCGGCCGAAGATGTTCTACAGCCAGCGCATCCACGACAAGTGCTACCGCCGGCCGCACTTCGACGCCGGCCAGTTCGTCGAGGCCTTCGACGACGAGAGCGCGCGCCGCGGCTACTGCCTCTACAAGGTGGGCTGCAAGGGCCCGACCACCTACAACGCCTGCTCCACCGTGCAGTGGAACGAGGGCACCAGCTTCCCCATCAAGGCCGGCCACGGCTGCATCGGCTGCAGCGAAGACGGCTTCTGGGACAAGGGCAGCTTCTACAACCGGCTGACCGACATCCACGCCTTCGGCATCGAGGCCAACGCCGACAAGATCGGCGGCACGGCGGCCGGCGTGGTGGGCGCCGCGGTGGCGGCGCACGCCGCGGCCAGCGCCATCAAGCGCGCCACCGCCAGCAGCAGCAAGACCGACACCAACGCCTGAGCACGGAGCGACACACACCATGGCCGCCTACGCCACCCAAGGCTTCAACCTCGACGACAGCGGCCGCCGCGTCGTCGTCGACCCCGTCACCCGCATCGAAGGACACATGCGATGCGAAGTGAACCTCGACAAGAACAACGTCATCCGCAACGCCGTGAGCACGGGCACGATGTGGCGAGGCCTGGAGGTCATCCTCAAGGGCCGCGACCCGCGTGATGCCTGGGCCTTCGTCGAGCGCATCTGCGGCGTCTGCACCGGCTGCCACGCGCTGACCAGCGTGCGCGCGGTGGAAGACGCGCTGGGCATCAAGATCCCGAAGAACGCCCACCTCATCCGCGAGATGATGGCCAAGACGCTGCAGGTGCACGACCACGCCGTGCACTTCTACCACCTGCACGCGCTGGACTGGGTGGATGTGGTCTCGGCACTGAAGGCCGACCCGAAGAGGACGAGCGAGCTGCAGACGCTGGTCTCGCCGTCGCACCCGAACAGCGCCGCCGGCTACTTCCGCGACGTGCAGAACCGGCTGAAGAAGTTCGTCGAGAGCGGCCAGCTCGGACCCTTCATGAACGGCTACTGGGGCAACAAGGCCTACGTGCTGCCGCCCGAGGCCAACCTGATGGCGGTGACGCACTACCTGGAGGCGCTGGACCTGCAGAAGGAGTGGGTCAAGATCCACACCATCTTCGGCGGCAAGAACCCGCACCCCAACTACCTGGTGGGCGGCGTGCCCTGCGCCATCAACATCGATGGCGACGGCGCCGCCGGCGCGCCGCTGAACATGGAGCGGCTGAACTTCGTCAAGGCGCGCATCGACGAGATCATCGAGTTCAACAAGAACGTCTACATCCCCGACGTGCTGGCCATCGGCACGATCTACAAGCAGGCCGGCTGGCTGTACGGCGGTGGCCTGTCGGCGTTGAACGTGGCCGACTACGGCGAGTACCCGAAGGTCAATTACGACAAGAGCACCGACCAGCTGCCCGGCGGCGTCATCCTGAACGGCAACTGGAACGAGATCCTGCCGATCGACCCGCGCGACCCCGAGCAGGTGCAGGAGTTCGTCACCCACAGCTGGTACAAGTACGGCGACGAGACCAAGGGCCTGCACCCCTGGGACGGCGTCACCGAACCCGACTACCGCCTGGGCAGCAAGACCAAGGGCACGGCCACCGCGATCGAGCAGATCGACGAGAGCGCCAAGTACAGCTGGATCAAGAGCCCGCGCTGGCGCGGTCATGCGGTGGAAGTGGGGCCGCTGTCGCGCTACATCCTGGGCTACGCCCATGCGCTGAAGGGCAACAAGCACTGCCAGCGCGTGAAGGAGCAGATCGAGAGCTCGGCCGTGGCGATCAACAGCGCCATCCCGCGCGCGCTGGGCCTGCCGGAGACCAACTACACCGCCAAGCAGCTGCTGCCCACGACCATCGGCCGCACGCTGGCGCGCGCGCTGGAAGGCCAGTACTGCGGCGAGATGATGCTGGACGACTGGCACGAGCTGATGGCCAACATCAAGGCCGGCGACCGCGCCACCGCCAACGTCGAGAAGTGGGACCCGGCCACCTGGCCCAAGGAGGCCAAGGGCGTGGGCACGGTGGCCGCGCCGCGCGGCATGCTGGGTCACTGGGTGCGCATCAAGGACGGCCGCATCGAGAACTACCAGTGCGTGGTGCCCACCACCTGGAACGGTTCACCGCGCGACCACAAGGGGCAGATCGGCGCCTTCGAGGCCAGCCTGATGAACACGCCCATGGCCAACCCCGACCAGCCGGTGGAGATCCTGCGCACGCTGCACAGCTTCGACCCCTGCCTGGCCTGCAGCACCCACGTGATGAGCGAGGACGGCCGCGAGCTCACCACGGTGAAGGTGCGCTGAACGGCGCCGCCCCGAGGAGACGACGATGAACACCACGACGGCTTCCACCGCTGCCGGCGGCACCGACCCGCAGGCCATCGCCCGCGGCCGCACCATCCAGGCGGTGTACGTGTACGAGGCGCCGGTGCGCCTGTGGCACTGGGTCAACGCACTGGCCATCACCGTGCTGGCCGTCACCGGCTACTTCATCGGCTCGCCGCTGCCGACAATGCCCGGCGAGGCCAGCGCGAACTACCTGATGGGCTACATCCGCTTCGCGCATTTCGCCGCCGGCTACGTGCTGCTGGCGGCCTTCATCGGGCGCGTGTACTGGGCCGTGGTGGGCAACCACCATGCGCGCGAGCTGTTCACGCTGCCGGTGTTCCAGAAGGCCTACTGGAAGGAAGTGCTGATCATGGTGCGCTGGTACAGCTTCACCATCGGCCGCCCCAGCCGCTACGTCGGCCACAACCCGCTGGCGCGCTTCGCGATGGTGGTGATCTTCATGCTGTCGCTGCTGTTCATGATCGTCACCGGCTTCGCGCTCTATGGCGAAGGCACGCAGCCCGGTTCCTGGGCGAACCGCGTGTTCGGCTGGGTGATTCCGCTCTTCGGCCAGAGCCAGGACGTGCACACCTGGCACCACCTGGGCATGTGGTCGATCGTGATCTTCGTCATCGTGCACGTCTATGCCTCGATCCGCGAAGACATCATGGGCCGGCAGAGCATCGTCAGCACCATGGTCAGCGGCTGGCGCACCTTCAAGGACTGAAGCCATGGACAAGCACATCGTCGTGCTCGGCATCGGCAACGTGCTGTGGGCCGATGAAGGTTTCGGCGTGCGCTGCGTCGAGGCGCTGCAGCAGCGCTGGGACTTCGCGCCGCACGTCAGCCTGGTGGACGGCGGCACGCAGGGCCTGTACCTGGTGCAGCACGTGCAGGCGGCGAAGAAGCTGCTGATCTTCGACGCCATCGACTACGGCCTGGCGCCCGGCACGCTGAAGCTCATCGAGAACGAGGACGTGCCGCGCTTCATGGGCGCCAAGAAGATGAGCCTGCACCAGACCGGGTTCCAGGAGGTGCTGTCGCTGGCGCAACTGACCGAGCAGTACCCCGAGCAGGTGCTGCTCATCGGCTGCCAGCCCGAGGAACTGGAAGACTTCGGTGGCAGCCTGCGGCCGAGCGTGAAGCTGGCGCTGGAAGATGCGCTGGCCCTGGGCGTGGAGCGGCTGCGCGGGTGGGGCGCCGAACCGCGGCCACGGCTGGCACCGCCGGGCGAGGACGACGTCGTCACCGTGCCCACGCTGGCGCTGGGCCACTACGAAGCCGGGCGTCCGGCGGCGGAACAGGCCTGCCGCGTCGGCGACGAGCGTTTCATGCCGCCCGCCCATTGGAAGGCCGCCTCATGTGCATAGGCCTGCCGATGCAGGTGAGCGCCGCGCGCCCCGGCCGCGCCACCGTGCACGGGCGCGGCCAGCGCCAGGAGGTCGACACGGCCCTCGTGGGCGAGGTGCATCCGGGCGACTGGCTGTTGGTCTTCCTGGGCGCGGCGCGCGAGGTGCTCAGCGCCGAGCGCGCCGCCGAAGTCAACGACCTGCTCGACCTGCTGGACGCCGCCACGCGCGGCCGGCAGCACGACGCCGACCCCGGCTTTGCCTTGCCTTCCCACATGACCCTGCAACAACTGGCCGCACTGTCCGGCTCCGCCCCATGAGCACCGATGTCCTCGACGACGTGAAGGCCCCGCCGCTGGTGGCGCGGCTCGTGCAGCAGTTCGGCGCCACCTGGGTGGACGAGGGCAACGCCGAAGCCTTCGCCACCGGCCCCGGCGAGCGCGTGCTGTTCTTCAGCAGCGACCCCGTGCGCTTCCCTGAATGCCTGGACGTGGCCGCGGTGCTGCCCGAGCTGCAGGCCGCCTTCCCGGGCCGGCTGCACATCGGCGTGGTGGTGCCGGCGCAGGAGGACGCGGTGGCGCGCCGCTTCGGCGCCACGCGCTGGCCCTCGCTGGTGTTCATGCGCGAAGGCCGCTACGTCGACACCATCGCCGGCATGCTGGACTGGACGGACTACGTCGCGCGCGTCGCTGACGCGCTGGCCAAGCCCGCCACGCGTCGCCCCGGCGTCGGCATCGCCGTCGTCGCCGCCGCTGCCGGCGGTTCTTCCTGCCACTGAGACCGAGGCCCGCACCATGAAGCCCTTTCCCGTGCCTGTCGTCGCCTTCGGCCCCGGCAGCCAGCCCGAAGACGAAGGCCTGGACTACATGACCATGCCTGCCGGCATGGAGACCTACCGCCCGCCCAGC
>JAEUPH010000206.1 GCA_016790395.1 Rubrivivax sp.
TCCAAGGCCCTCGCCAACGGCAGCTTCGATGGCGAAGCCGTGCGCCAGCGCAGCTACACCACCACGGTGGGCTACCGCCTCACGCCCACGGCGTCGCTCAACCTCGCGGGTTCGCGCCTCATGACGCTGGGCACCGAAACCCGCCGGGGCACCGACCTGAAGTCACTCTCGCTGGGCTTTGCCGACCAGCTCAGCCGGCTGGTCAGCATGACGGCGAACCTGCGCTACAGCGTTTTCAACAGCCCCACCGACCCCTACCGCGAGATTTCGGCCACGGCCGCGGTCAGCCTGCGCTTCTAGGTGTATCGCCATGTATGAAGCCTTCTACGGGCTGACCACCAAGCCCTTCCAGCTCAACCCCGACCCGAGCTTCTACTACGCCAGCAAGCAGCACCGGCGGGCCAAGGCCTACCTGGAATATGGCGTCTCGCGCAACGAGGGCTTCATCGTCATCACCGGCGAGATCGGCGCCGGCAAGACCATGGTGCTGCGCTCGCTGATCGAGGGTCTCAACGGCAGCAACGTCGTCACCGGCCACCTCGTCACCACGCAGCTGGGTGCCGAGGACACGCTGCGCATGGTGGGTGCGGCCTTCGGATTCCGTGTGAAGGACGTGCCCAAGAGCGAGCTGCTGATCACGCTGGAAGCCTTCCTCATCAGCCAGACGAGCAAGGGCAAGCGCTGCCTGCTCATCGTGGACGAAGCGCAGAACCTCACGCCGCGCGCGGTGGAAGAGTTGCGCATGCTCAGCAACTTCCAGTTCGGCAACCAGGCCCTGCTGCAGAGCTTCCTGGTCGGCCAGCCGGAGTTCCGCCAGATCCTCCAGCAGCCCGAGATGGAGCAGTTCCGTCAGCGCGTGGCGGCCACCTGCCACATCGGCCCGCTGGACCTCGACGAGACCAAGGCCTACATCGAACACCGCCTGAAGTGTGCGGGCTCCAAGGGCAAGCCGAGCTTCGATCCCGGCGCCTTCGAAGGCATCTTCAAGGCCTCGGGGGGCATCCCGCGGCGCATCAACGCGGTCTGTGACCGCGTCATGCTGGCCGGCTTCCTGAGTGGCCGCACGCACCTCACGGCCGACGACGTGTCGGAGGTCGTGCGCGAGTTCGAACAGGAGAACCAGGTGCCGGCCAAGCCCGGCGCCGCCAGCCTGAGCGCGGGCGGCGAGCCGGTGATGCCCGGCGGCCTGGCCGGCGCGGTGCTGGACCTGGACCTCAGCCAGGTGCAGCTGAGCGCGAGCGATGCAGAAGCCATGTCGCAGCAGCTGGCCAGTCTGGCGGCCGACCAGCGCGGCGACCAGCTGCAGCGCCTGGAGAAGAGCCTGCTGCGCCTGGAGCGCACCAACCTGCAGATCCTCGCGCTGATGCAGAAGTTCGTCGAGGCGGTGAAGAAACCCGGTGGCGGTGGTGCGTGAACGCCGGGCGCGTGGCATTTGAACGTGCCATCGAGCCGGGCAGCCGGCAACAATCGCGGCCAAGCATGCTCGCACCCGCCATCACCAACGCACTGACGATCGACGTCGAGGACTACTTCCAGGTCTCGGCGCTGGCGCCGTACATCCCCCGCAGCCAGTGGGACAGCCGCGAGTGCCGCGTCGAGCGCAACGTCGAGCGCATCCTGGCCATGCTGGCCGAGCGCGACGTCAAGGCCACCTTCTTCACCCTGGGCTGGGTGGCGGAGCGCTATCCGCAGATCGTGCGCGGCATCGTCGCCGGCGGCCATGAGCTGGCCAGCCACGGCTATGGCCACGAGCGCGCCAGCGACCTCAGCCCCGAGGCCTTCAGCCAGGACATTCTGCGCGCCAAGGCCCTGCTGGAGGACCTGGGCGGTGCGCCCGTGCTCGGCTACCGCGCGCCCAGCTTCTCGATCGGCCTGTCCAACCTCTGGGCCTTCGACCAGCTGGCGCGCGCCGGCTACCGCTACAGCAGCAGCATCTACCCCATCAAGCACGACCACTACGGCATGCCCGACTCGCCGCGCTTCGCCTACCGCGTGGGGGCCGGGCTGCTGGAGATCCCGGTGACCACCGTGCGCCTGGGCAAGCGCAACCTGCCTTCCACCGGCGGCGGCTGGTTCCGGCTGATGCCCTATGCGCTTTCGCGCTGGATGCTGCAGAAGGTGAACCGCGAAGACCGCGAACCGGCCATCTTCTACTTCCACCCGTGGGAGATCGACGTCGGCCAGCCGCGCATCCCCGGCATCGACGCCAAGACGCGGTTCCGCCACTACCTCAACCTGGGCCGCACGGAAGGCCGGCTGCAGCAGCTGCTGCAGGACTTCCGCTGGGGCCGCATGGACGAGATCTTCCTGCGCGCCCCCGGCGGCACCGCCTAGGGTGTCTGCCATGCCCACCATCGAGCGTCTGACCCCGGGCGACGCACGCGGCGCCGCCGCGTGGGATGCCTTCGTGATGGCCTGCCCCCAGGCCACCTTCTTCCACCGCGCCGCCTGGCAAGGGCTGCTGCGTGACGTGTTCCGCCACGACACCCACTTCTTCTTCGCGCACCGCGAAGGCCGGGTCACCGGCGTGCTGCCACTGGCGCACGTGAAGAGCTTCCTCTTCGGCAATGCGCTGACGAGCCTGCCCTTTGCCGTCTACGGCGGCGCGGTGGCGGAAGACGAAGCCACCGCGCAGGCGCTGGAGGCGCACGCGCAGCAACTGGCGCAGCAGCTGGGCGTGGACCACCTGGAGCTGCGCCAGCTGGCGCGCCAGCACGAAGGCTGGCCGCACCAGGCGCTGTACGTCACCTTCCGCAAGGAGATCCTCCCCGAGGAAGAGGCCAACATGCTGGCCATCCCGCGCAAGCAGCGCGCGATGGTGCGCAAGGGCATCAAGAACGGGCTGAAGAGCGAGGTGGACACTCACGTGGACCGCTTCTTCGCGCTCTACGCCGACAACGTGCACCGTCACGGCACGCCGGCGCTTTCGAAGCGCTACTTCCAGGCGCTGCGCAGCACCTTCGGCGACGACTGCGAAGTGCTCACCGTCACCGGGCCTGACGGCCGGCTGCTGTCCAGCGTGCTGAGCTTCTACTTCCGCGACGAGGTGCTGCCCTACTACGCCGGCGACGACTGGGCCGCGCGCGAGCTGGCCGCCAACGACTTCAAGTATTGGGAACTGATGCGCCGCTCTTGCGCGCGCGGCCTGAAGGTCTTCGACTACGGCCGCAGCAAGCAGGGCACCGGCCCTTACGCCTTCAAGAAGAATTGGGGCTTCGAGCCCACGCCGCTGCACTACGAATACTGCCTGTACAAGCGCGACGCCGTGCCGCAGAACAACCCGGCCAACGCGAAGTACAAGCTGATGATCGAGACGTGGCGGCGG
>JAEUPH010000255.1 GCA_016790395.1 Rubrivivax sp.
CAGGTGGACGGCCTGCCGCCGGCACTCAGCGGGGACGCCATGCGCCTGCGCCAGGCGCTGTTGAACCTCTACGGCAACGCCATCAAGTTCACCGACCAGGGCACGATCACGCTGCGGGCACGCGCCCTGGACGCCTCCGCGGCCGGCCTGCTGGTGCGCTTCGAGGTCATCGACACCGGCATGGGCGTTCCGCCCGAGGTGCTGCCGCGCCTGTTCACCATCTTCGAGCAGGCCGACAACTCCACCAGCCGCCGCTACGGGGGCACCGGGCTCGGGCTGGCCATCACGCGGCGCCTGGCGCGCATGATGGACGGCGATGCCGGCGCCGAGAGCGAGCCGGGCCGCGGCAGCTGCTTCTGGTTCACGGCGCGGCTGGGTTCAGCGACCGGCCACGCGGGCGCCGTGGTGGCCGGGGCCGACCGTGGCGAAGCCGAAACGGCGGTGGCGCGTCACCACGCGGGCCGCCGCGTGCTGTTGTGCGAAGACGAGCCCGTCAACCGCGAGATTGCCCAGCTGATCCTGTCCATGGCCGGTCTCGACGTGATCACGGCCATCGACGGCGAGGAGGCCGTGCGCCGTGCACTGGCCGATGCGCCTGACCTCATCCTGATGGACATGCAGATGCCCCGACTCGACGGCCTGGAGGCGACGCGCCGCATCCGTGCCGAACCGCGGGGGCGCCACGTACCCATCGTCGCCATGACCGCCAACGCCTTCATCGACGACCGACGGCGCTGCCTGGACGCCGGCATGGACGATTTCGTCGCCAAGCCCATCCGCCCCGACACGCTGTTCCGCGCGCTGCTGCGGGGCTTCGCCCGCCGGGGCTGACCGGGCGGCGCGCTCAGCCCGTGTTGCGCAGCCCCGCGGCGATGCCGTTGATCGACAGGTGGATGCCGCGCTGGATGCGTTCCACGCCTTCCTGGCCGTCGCGCCGGTTGCGGTAGCGCCGCATCATCTCCACCTGCAGGTGGTTCAGCGGGTCCAGGTAGGGGAAGCGGTGCGCGATGCTGCGCGCCAGCGCGGCGTTGCCGGCCAGGCGCTCGGGCTGCCCGGTGATGAGCGACAGCGCCTCGTTGGCGCGCTGCCACTCGGCCTTCAGCAACGAGAAGATGCGCTTGGCCACCTTCTTGTCCTCCACCAGTTCCACGTAGCGCGACGCGATGCGCAGGTCGCTCTTGGCCAGCACCATGTCCAGGTTCGACAGCAGCGTGCGGAAGAAGGGCCACTGCCGGTGCATGCGCTGCAGCAGTTCCACCTGCTGCTCGCGCGGGCCGGCCGCCAGGAAGGCCTCGATGGCGCTGCCGAAACCGGCCCAGCCCGGCAGCGCCATGCGGCACTGGCCCCAGCTGAAGGACCAGGGGATGGCGCGCAGGTCTTCGATGGCGCGCGTGGCCTTGCGCGAGGCCGGGCGCGAACCGATGTTGAGTTCGGCGATCTCGCGGATGGGCGTGGCGGCAAAGAAGTAGTCGGTGAAGCCGGGCGTGCCGTAGACCAGCTTGCGGTAGGCCTGGAAGCTGGCCTCGCTGATGGCGGCTGCCGCTTCCAGGAAGGCCTTGGGCGCGGTCTTGGTCGGGTTCAGCAGCGTGGCCTCCAGCGTGGCCGCCACCAGGGTTTCCAGGTTGCGGCGGCCGATCTCGGGATTGGCGTACTTCGAGGCGATGACCTCGCCCTGTTCGGTGAGGCGGATCTGCCCGTTCACCGTGCCCGGCGGCTGGGCCAGGATGGCCTGGTAGCTGGGGCCGCCGCCGCGCCCCACCGTGCCGCCGCGGCCGTGGAACAGGCGCAGCGTGATGGGGTGGGTCCGGCCGATCTCGGCGAACTGTGCCGCCAGGGCCGTTTCTGCGCGGTAGAGCTCCCAGTGGCTGGTGAAGCTGCCGCCATCCTTGTTGCTGTCGCTGTAGCCCAGCATCACGTCCTGCTCGGCGCCACTGCGGATCACCAGCGGCAGGATGCCGGGCAGGGCGTAGAACTCGCGCATGATGGGTTCGCTGCGCCGCAGGTCGCCGATGGTCTCGAACAGCGGCACGGTGATGAGCGAGGCCTTGGCCTCGCCGTCCAGCGTGCCGGTGAGCAGCCCTGTCTCCTTCTGCAGCAGCAGCACCTCCAGCAGGTCGCTCACCTCCTCGGTGTGGCTGATGATGTAGTGGCGGATGGCCTCGCGGCCGTAGGCCGCCAGGGCGCGCCTTGCGGTCTCGAAGATGGCCAGTTCGTCCTGCGCCAGCGCCGAGTACGCGGCGCCGTGCACGCGCAGCGGCCGCGCGTCGTTCAGCAGCGCCAGCAGCCGATCGCGGCGCGCGGGCTCGGACAGCGCCGCGTAGTCGTCCTCGATGCGCGCCACCTTCAGCAGCTCGGCCACCACGGCCTCGTGCCTGTCGCTGCTCTGGCGCAGGTCCAGCGTGGCGAGGTGGAAGCCGAACACCTGCACGGCGCGCATCAGCGGCGCCAGGCGCGGGCCCACCAGCGCCTGGGCGTGGTGCGAGGCCAGCGAGCGCTTGATGACGCGCAGGTCGGCCAGGAACTCGGCCGCGCTCTCGTAGGGGCTCTGCGGTGCCACCGCGTGGCGCAGCGCCTCGGTGCCCGTCAGCGCCTGCAGCGTGGCGGCCAGTCGGGCGTAGATGCCGATGAGCGCGCGGCGGTAGGGCTCGTCCTCGCGGTGCGGGTTGGTGTCGGGCGAGCTGGCGGCCAGCGCCTGCATCTCCGGCGTCACGGTGCTCAGCGTGCCGCTGATGGACAGCTCGGCGCCCAGCACGTGCACCTCCGTGAGGTAGTGGCGCAGCACCACCTCGCACTGGCGGCCCAGCGCGTGCTGCAGCGTGGCGGCGGTGACGTTGGGGTTGCCATCGCGGTCGCCGCCGATCCAGTGGCCCATGCGCAGGAAGGAGGCCACGGCGTGGCCGGGCAGGGCGCGCTCGATCTCGCGGTAGAGCTTGGGGATCTCGCGCAGGAAGGTGGTGGGGTAGTAGCTGAGCGCGTTCTCCACCTCGTCGGCCACCGTCAGCTTGGCCGTGCGCAGCATGCGCGTCTGCCAGAGCTGCGTGACGCGGGCGCGGATGAGGCCCTCGTTGTCGTCCCGCCGCTCGGTCGTGGGCAGTTCGTCGCGCTCGCCCAGCAGCTCGGCGATGGCGCGCTCGGCGTCCAGGATGCTCTTGCGCTGCACTTCGGTGGGGTGGGCCGTGAGCACGGGGCTGATGTAGGCGGTGGACAGCGCCGCCGCGATGTCGGCGGCGCGGTGGTCGGCGCGGTGCAGGCGCTCGAAGGCCAGCGCCAGCGAGCCCTCCTGCAGGTCGCCGGCCTTCTCGTGCACGGCGCGGCGGCGCACGTGGTGGCGGTCTTCGGCGATGTTGGCGAGATGGCTGAAGTAGCTGAAGGCGCGGATCACCGTCACCGTCTGGTCGGCCGAGAGGTTCTTCAGCAGCCGGTCCAGCACGCGGCCGGCGCTGGCGTCGGCCTTCAGCCGGTAGGCCACGCTGAGCTGGCGCACACGCTCGATGAGCTCGAAGGCCGCCGTGCCCTCCTGCTCCCGGATCACATCACCGAGGATGCGACCCAGTAACCGGATATCCTCGACCAGGGGCTTGTTCTTGGCCGTGGCTTCGAGTTCGGCCGCGCTACGGCTTGACTTGGTGCGTGCAGTGCGGGCGGGCTGCGTGGTCTTGGTGCGCGGCATGCATGGCTCCTGGGCAAGTAACCGGGTTACCGATTGTGCAATGGGGCGGAGCCTGATCCGCCGCAAGCCGCGTGCCCGGACCTGCTGGCTATCATGCGCGCCATGTCCGCCGCCATCGCCTCCCTCACCATCGCCACCCGCGAGAGCCGCCTCGCCTTGTGGCAGGCCGAACACGTGCGTGACGCGCTCAGCGCGCGCTTCGGCATCGCCGTCAGCCTGCTGGGCATGACGACCAAGGGCGACCAGATCCTCGACCGCGCCCTGTCCAAGGTGGGCGGCAAGGGCCTGTTCGTCAAGGAGCTGGAAACGGCGCTGGAAGAGGGCCGCGCCCAGCTTGCCGTGCACTCGCTCAAGGACGTGCCGATGGACCTGCCGGCCGGTTTCTCGCTGGCCGCCGTCTGGGAGCGCGAGGACCCGCGCGACGCGTTCGTCTCCAACCGCTACGCAAACCTGGCCGAACTGCCGCAGGGCGCGGTGGTGGGCACCTCCAGCCTGCGCCGCGTGGTGCAGTTGCTGGGCCGCCGGCCCGACCTGCGCATCGAGCCCTTGCGCGGCAATCTCGACACGCGGCTGCGCAAGCTGGACGAAGGCGGCTTCGACGCCATCGTCCTGGCCGCCGCCGGCCTGAAGCGCCTCGGGCTGGCCAGCCGCATCCGCTGCTGCTTCGGCACCGACGAGATGATCCCCGCCGCGGGCCAGGGCGCCCTGGGCATCGAGGTGCGCGAGGACGCCACCGCGCTGCGTGAACTGCTGGCCCGGACCATCCACACGCCCACCTTCCTGGCCGCGCATGCCGAGCGCGCCGTGTCGCGCTCGCTGGGCGGCAGTTGCAGCATGCCCTTGGCCGCGCACGCGGTGTGGGATGGCGCCACGCTGAGGCTGGACGCCGCGCTGGGTGACGCCGAGACGCCCTCGCGCCCGCTGTTGCACACGCGCGTGGCGGCCGCCGTCACCGACGAAGCCGGCGCCCGTGCCCTCGGCACGGAGGCCGCTGAACGCCTGCGCGCCGCCGGCGCCGGCAGCTACCTCGCTGCCGCGGGCTGAGCCCGCCTTCGATGCGCTTCATCGTCACCCGCCCGGCGGCGCAGGCCGTGGCCTGGGTCGACGGCTTGCGCGCGGCCGGCCTGGATGCCGTGGCGCTGCCCCTCATCGTCGTCGGCCCGCCGGCCGACGGCGCGCCGGTGCGCGCCGCCTGGCGGGCGCTGCCGGGGCAGGCCCTGGTGATGTTCGTCAGCGCCAACGCCGTCGATCACTTCTTCGCCGGGGCCTCCGGGCCCTGGCCGGCGGGGCCGCGTGCGGCCTCCACCGGGCCGGGCACCACGGCGGCCCTGCGCCGCGCGGGCGTGCCGGCGGCGGCCATCGTCGAGCCGGCGCCCGACGCCCCGAGCCTGGACTCCGAAGCGCTGTGGGCGCGGCTGGCCCACGAAGACTGGGCGGGCCGGCAGGTGCTCATCGTGCGGGGCGAGGAAGGCCGTGACTGGCTGGCCGACACGCTGCGCCGCCGTGGCGCCGAGGTGGGCTTCGTCGCCGCCTATGCCCGCCACGCGCCGGACTTCGACGCGGCTCAGCGGGCCCTGGTGCAGTCTGCGCTGGCCGATGCCGCCGGCCAGGTGTGGCTCTTCAGCAGCAGCGAGGCCGTGCGCCACCTGGTGCAGGCCTGGCCCGGCGCAGACTGGGCGGGCAGCCTCGCCATCGCCTCGCACCCGCGCATTGCGCAGGCGGCGCGCGAGGCCGGTTTCGGGCGGGTCGAGGAACTGCCGCCGCGCCTGGACGCCATCGTGGCCTGGGCCGGTGCGCACGGGGCCCCCCCGATACAATCCGCTCCGCCGTGACCGAGACGCCTGCGCCCCTTCCCGGACCCGCTGACGAGACGGCCGCGCCGGTTCCCACCGCGCCAGTGCCGACGCCGGCCCCGTCCCCCCCTCCCGCCCTGTTGCCCGGCCGCTGGATCGCCGTCGCCGGCGCCGTGCTGGCCGCACTGGCCACCGCCGCGCTGGTGCTGGCCTGGAACACGCAGCAGCGCGTGAAGACGCTGGAGGCCGAACTCGTCAAGCGCCAGCAGGACAGCGGCAGCCAGGCCACCGAAGCGCGCACGCTGGCGCGCCAGGCCGAGCTCACGTCGCGCGAAGTGGCGGCCAAGCAGGCGCTGCTGGAAGCCCGCGTGGCCGAGACCTCGTTGCAGCGCACGCAGCTCGAGGACCTGATCCAGTCGCTGGCGCGTTCGCGCGACGAGAACGTGCTGGCCGACGTGGAGGCCGCCATCCGCGTGGCCCAGCAGCAGACGGCCATCACCGGCAGCGCCGAACCCCTGGTGCTGACGCTCAAGCAGGCCGACGAGCGCCTGGCGCGCTACAACCAGCCGCGCCTGGAGCGCGTGCGCCGCGCCGTGGCCCAGGACCTGGAGCGCACGCGCGCGGCCGGCGTCACCGACATCACGGTGCTCACCATCCGGCTGGACGAGATCATCCGGCAGATCGACGAACTGCCGCTGCAGTCCAATCCCGAGAAGCGCACCGCGGCGCGCGCCGAGGCGGCGGCGGCACCGGCATCGGCGGCCTCCGGGGCCGGCTGGTCGAGCGGCCTGTCTGAACGCTGGCGGGCCGTCGGGGGCGCCTTCTGGCAGGAAGTCAAGGGCCTCGTGCGCGTGTCGCGCATCGAGCACCCCGAAGCCATGATCGTCTCGCCCGAACAGGCCTTCTTCCTGCGCGAGAACCTCAAGCTGCGGCTGCTGAACGCCCGGCTGGCCCTGCTCTCGCGCCAGTTCGACACCGCGCAGAGCGACCTGCGCGACGCACAGACGGCGCTGGACCGCTACTTCGACCGTGGGGCCCGCCGTGTGGCCGCCGCCGGTGAATTGCTGCGCACGGTGGCCGGCCAGGCGCGCTTGGTCTCGGTGCCGCGCCCCGACGCCACGCTGGCGGCCATTGCCACGGCTTCGGCCGGGCGCTGACGACATGCGGCCCCCAAGCTCACGCCGTTCGCTGCCCCCCCAGGGGACGGTCAGCGGCTTCGGAACGGCCGGGCGCCGCTGAGACCTGCGTCATGCGCGGCGTCATCTGGATCGTCCTGCTGTTCGTGGTGGCCGTGGTCGCTGCCACCACGCTGGGCGGCAACGACGGGCTGGTGAGCATCTACTGGGGCGGCTGGCGCGCCGACCTGTCGCTGAACCTCTTCGTCATCGCGCTGCTCGCCGGGTGCCTGGTGCTCATGTCGGCCGCACAGGCACTGAACTCGCTGGTGAGCCTGCCGCAGCGCGCCAGCCAGTGGCGCGCCCTGCGCCGCGAACGCGCCGCCGAGGCCGCGCTGCGCGAGGCGCTGGCCGAGTTCTTTGCCGCACGCTACGGCCGCGCGCGCAAGGCGGCGCAGCGGGCGCTGGACATCGCTGCCGATACCGCCACCTTGCAGGGCGATGCCGAGTTCCTGGCGCTGGGTCACGTCCTGGCCGCCGGCAGCCTGCATCGCCTGCAGGACCGCCCGCGGCGCGACGAGACGCTGCGCCAGGCGCTGAAGGCCTCGCGCAGCGGGCGCGCGCTGGGTGGCGCGCCGCGCAGTGCCGAAGAGGCGGCGCGGCTGCTGGGCGCCGAGTGGGCCCTGGAAGACCGCGACGCGCCGCGGGCACTCGAGGCCCTGGAGGCCCTGCCGCCCGGAGCGGCCCGCCGCACGCAGGCGCTGCGGCTGAAGCTGCAGGCGCTGCGCATGGCGCGCCGGCCCTTGGAGGCGCTGTACACGGCGCGCCTGCTCGCCAACCACCAGGCCTTCAGCCCGGTGGTGGCGCA
>JAEUPH010000268.1 GCA_016790395.1 Rubrivivax sp.
GGCGCGCTGGTGCTGCAGATCTTCGGCGACGGCCCGGTCAAGCTGGCCGTGGCCGAAGTGCAGCCTGATCTCGCCTTCCGCACCACGGCCAAGGTGGTGGGCGCGGTGCCGGCCGGGGCGCAGCTGGAGGCGATGGTCAACCTGCAGGGCCAGGGCCGCTGCGCCATCACGCTGGACCCGGGGGACCGCCTGCCTGGCCAGCAGCCCTACCAGGGCGTGGTGCCGCTGCACGGCGACCGGCGCGAGCCGCTCCAGGAGGTGTCGCAGGTGCTGGAGCACTACATGCTGCAGAGCGAGCAGCTGGACACGCGCCTGGTGCTGGCCGCCAACGACGAGGTGGCCGCAGGGCTGCTCATCCAGCGCCTGCCGGTGGAAGGCGAGGGCAACCTGGAAGGCCGACGCAACGAAGACGACATCGGCCTTTCCGAAGGCTTCAACCGCATCGCGATGCTGGCCGCCACGCTCACCCGCGAGGAGCTGCTGACGCTGCCGGCCGACCGCGTGCTGCACCGCCTGTTCTGGGAGGAGACGCTGCGCGTCTTCGAGCCCCAGCGCCCGCGCTTTGCCTGCTCCTGCTCGCGCGAGCGGGTGCGCGGCATGCTGCTGGGCCTGGGGCGTGAAGAGAGCGACGGCCTCATCGCCGAGCGGGGCCTGGTCGAAGTGGGCTGCGACTTCTGCGGCCAGAAGTACCACTTCGACGCCGTGGACGTGGGCGAGATGTTCGCGCCGCCGCATGCCAAGCCGCCGGCGGGCGGCCGCGTGCAGTAGCGGCCGCTCAGCGCCGGCTGCCCAGCAGCCGGTGCTCGCAGGAAGGGTCGTCGCAGTTTTCGCAGCGCCAGCGGCGGGCCGCCGGTTCGGCGTTGCGCCCGGCCAGGCGGGTGAAGAGGCCGCCCTGGCCCGACGCCGGGCGCAGCAAGGGCGCCAGCGCGTCCACCGCCGCCTCCACGCGCGCCTGGCCGGCGCCGGCCACCAGGGCCCAGGGCAGGCGCTGCCCGATGAGGAACTCGCGCAGCAGGCGGTCCACGGGCTCGCGCACATGGGGACCGTCGCGCTGGATGCCGTCGGCCACCCACGGGAGGTCCAACGCCGTCAGCAGCGTGATCGACATGCGGCGGTGCAGCGCCACGGCGCGCTCGTCGAGGCTGCGGTCGGTGAAGACCAGGCGGCTGTAGACGGCGGTCATCAGTGCCGTCGTGTCGCAGATCACCACATCGTGCCGGGCGGCGGACTCCTCGATGCGCTCGTGCTGGGCACGCACCAGTGCCGCCTGCTCGTGCGCCTTTGGCGTGCGGCCCAGGTGGTGGCACCAGTCGCGCAGCACTTCGGGCACCCAGGTCACGCGCAGTCCGGTGTCGCGCGCCAGGCGCGGCGCCAGCGCAGCGGCCAGCGTGGTCTTGCCGGTGCTCTCGGCGCCCACGATGGCCACCCGGATCGCTTCAGCCATGCACCGCCCCGCGCGCCGCCAGCGCCTGCCAGGCGCGCCAGCCGGCCACCGCCATGCCGGTGAACAGTGCGTACAGGATGACCGTCAGCCACAGGCCCTTCCAGGCGAAGAGCGCCACGCTCACCACGTTCACGGCCACCCACACCGGCCAGTTCTCCACGTACTTGCGGCCGAGCAGGACCTGGCCGGCGATGCTGCCGACCGTGGGCAGGGCGTCGAAGTAGGGCACGTCGCTGTCGGTGGCGCGGTGCAGCAGCGCGCCGAGCAGCGGCCAGGCGGCGAGCGTCAGGCCCAGGGCCCAGGCGCGTGCGCGCGCCGGCAGCGTGCGCACGCGCAGCGCCTGGCCGTCGTCGCCACGGCCGCGCAGCCACTGCCACCAGCCCCAGCCAGCGAGCGCGATGAAGACGAACTGGAGCGAAGCTTCACCGTAGAGCCGGCTGTCGGCGAAGAGCAGGGCGTAGAGCGCCGAGCTGGCGATGGCCAGCGGCCAGGAGACCACGTGCACGCGGAAGTTGGCCAGCACCATGGCCACGGCGAGCACGAAGGCCACGATCTCGAGCCACGTGACCGGGCTGCCCCAGGCCGTGAAGGCGACGGCGAACACGGGTCAGCGCTTGGTGACCTGGATGAGGATCTCGTCGGGCTTGACCATGCCGAGTTCGGCACGCGCCTTCTCCTCCACCATCTCCAGGCCTTCCTTCAGGTCGCTCACCTCGGCCGCCACGCGGGCATTGCGCTCGCGCGCCTGCACGTTGGCGGCGCGCTGGGCCTCCACCTGCTTGCGCAGGCTCATCACGTAGGGCATGTTGCCCTTGCCGAACCACAGGTCGCCCTGCACCACCACCAGCAGGGCGGCCAGGACGATCGTGATCCAGCGGCCCACGGCCCGTCTACTTGAGGTTGTAGAAAGCCGAACGGCCCGGGTACGAAGCCACGTCGCCGAGGTCTTCCTCGATGCGCAGCAGCTGGTTGTACTTGGCGATGCGGTCGCTGCGGCTCATCGAGCCGGTCTTGATCTGGCCGGCGTTGCTGCCCACCGCGATGTCGGCGATGGTGCTGTCTTCGGTCTCGCCGCTGCGGTGGCTGATGACGTTGGTCCAGCCGGCGCGCTTGGCCATCTCGATGGCGCTGAAGGTCTCGCTGAGCGTGCCGATCTGGTTGATCTTGATGAGGATGGAGTTGGCCACGCCTTCACGGATGCCGCGCTCCAGGATCTTCGTGTTGGTGACGAAGAGGTCGTCGCCCACCAGCTGCACCTTCCTGCCCAGGCGCTCGTTGAGGATCTTCCAGCCGTCCCAGTCGCCCTCGTGCATGCCGTCTTCGATGCTGATGATCGGGTACTTGTCGGCCCAGGTCGCCAGGATGTCGGTCCACTCGGCGGCCGTCAGTTGCAGCCCCTCGCCTTCGAGGTGGTACTTGCCGTCCTTGTAGAACTCGCTGGCGGCGCAGTCCAGGCCGATGGCGATCTGCTCGCCGGCGGTGTAGCCGGCCTTGTCGATGGCCTCCAGGATCAGCTGGATCGCCGCTTCATGGCTTTCGACATTGGGCGCGAAGCCGCCTTCGTCGCCGACGGCGGTGCTCATGCCGCGGCCGTCGATGATCTTCTTCAGCGCATGGAAGACCTCGGCGCCCCAGCGCAGCGCCTCGCGAAAGCTCGTCGCGCCCAGCGGCAGGATCATGAACTCCTGCAGGTCGAGGTTGTTGTTGGCGTGCGCGCCGCCGTTGATGACGTTCATCATCGGCACCGGCAGCAGCAGCCCGCCCATGCCGCCGAAGTAGCGGTACAGCGGCAGGCCGCTTTCTTCGGCCGCGGCGCGCGCCACCGCCATGCTCACCGCCAGCGTGGCGTTGGCGCCGAGGCGGCTCTTGTTGTCGGTGCCGTCCAGGTCGATCAGCGTGCGGTCGAGGAAGGCCTGTTCCGACGCGTCCAGGCCGATGGCGATCTGCTCGCCCGCGGTGTAGCCGGCCTTGTCGATGGCTTCCAGGATCAGCTGGATGGCGGCCTCGTGGCTGTCGACGTTGGGCGCGAAACCGCCTTCGTCGCCGACGCTGGTCGGCATGCCCTTGGTGTCGATGATCTTCTTCAGCGCGTGGAAGACCTCGGCGCCGTAGCGCACCGCCTCGCGGAAAGAAGGCGCACCG
>JAEUPH010000271.1 GCA_016790395.1 Rubrivivax sp.
TCCCAGGCGCTTTCGTACAGCGATGTCTGGACGTCCAGCGCAGCCAGCAGCGTGTGGAAGAGGTGGTCGTGCATGGCCGGCTCCTTCGCGCGGCGCTGCAGGCAGGCCACGTCCAGGCGCATCGCCTGCGGCGCGCCGGCGCTGAACCACATCAGCATGGGCACACGCTTCTGCAGATCGGGCGCGATGGCGTAGGGCAGGCCGTGCAGGTAGAGGTTGTTCTCGCCCAGCGACTCGCCGTGGTCGCTGACGAACAGCAGGGCCGAATCCAGCGAGCCCGATGCGGCCTTGAGCTTGGCCACCAGGCTGGCGAGCACGTGGTCGGTGTAGAGCAGGGCGTTGTCGTAGGCGTTGACGATCTGGTCGCGGCTGCACTTCTGCAGGTCATCGAATTCGCACGCCGGCGTGAAGCGCGCGAAGGCCGGCGGGTAGCGGCGGAAGTACGAAGGCCCGTGGTTGCCCAGCATGTGCAGCACCAGCAGCTGCGTGCCGGGCTTGCCGGCCAGGGCCTGCAGGCGCGCGTCCAGGCCGGCCAGCAGGCCTTCGTCCATGCACCGGCCTTCCTGGCACAGGCCGGGCGGGTTGAGCGACATCACGTCTTCCTGCGGCAGGCCGTCGCACACGCCCTTGCAGCCGCTCTGGTTGTCGCGCCAGGCCACGCCCACGCCGGCGCGCGCCAGCACGTGAAGCAGGGACTCGCTGCCGCGGATGGTGCTCTCGTCGTAGTCGCGCCGGCCCACGGGGGCGAACATGCAGGGCAGCGAGACCTCGGTGTTGGTGCCGCAGCTGGTCACCTCGGCGAAACTCACCAGCGGCTCGGCCTTGGCCAGCTCGGCGAGTTCGGGCGTGGTCTGGCGCGTGTAGCCGTTGAGGCCCCAGTTGGCGGCGCGCGCCGTCTCGCCCACCACCAGCACCAGCAGCAGCGGCTTCGTGCGCGCGGCCATCAGCGGGCCGGGCCGGGCGTCCAGCCCGATGGGTTGACGCGGCTTGGCCGCACCCTTGGCATTGGCCGCCAGCACGGCGCCGATGCTGTAGAGGTAGTTCGCGGGGGTGGCCAGGTAGCGCACTTCCTTGTGGTTGCGCATCAGTGACGCGAAGGGCTGGAAGATCAGCATCAGCGCGCCCACCAGCAGGCCCAGCGCGGCCAGCACGCTGCCCAGGCGCACGGCCAGGGCACGCCACCAGCTGGCGCGCGGCACGATCCTCACGCGCCACAGCAGCACCAGCGGCAGCACCGCGTACAGCGCCAGGTGCGGCAGCATGCGCCAGGCAAAGAGTTCGCGCGCCTCGGCCACGTCGGTGCGCATCACGTTGCGCAGCATCGAAGGGTCGAGGTAGACGTTGAAGCTCTGCATGAAGTGGGTGGCGAAGGCCGTGCCCACCAGCAGCACGCCGATCACCGGCTTGGCGGTGTGGCGCGTGCAGACCAGCGAGAGCAGGAAGAAGTGCACCGCCGTCATCATCACCAGCAGGGCCAGCGCGAAGCCCCAGGTGCCCGGCGCCGAGAATTCGCGGCCCCTCAGCGCGGCGTCCAGGAACAGGCGGTTGGCCGACAGCGCCCAGAACAGGCTGGTGGCCAGCATCAGTTGCTCCACGGTGGCGGGCAGCGTGAAGCGCCTGGCGGCGGTGTCCTTGGCAAACATCGCCGCGATTGGAGCCCGCGGCGCTGAAGGCCGCCTGAAGCTGCCGCCCCGCGCTGCGGTGGTACCGTCGCGCCGCCCCGCTGCCTGCCCGACGACGATGCGACTGCTGCTGATCGAAGACGACGAGATCCTCGGCGAAGGCCTGCGGGACTTCCTGCGCGCCGAAGGCCACGCCGTGGACTGGGCGCGGCGCCTGGCCGACGTGGAGACGTTCCGCGGCGAGCCCTTCGACGCCTTCCTGGTGGACTGGCAGCTGCCCGACGGCTCGGGTCTGGACTGGCTGCGCGGGCGCCGCGCGCGCAGCGACGGCACGCCGGCGCTCATGCTCACCGCGCGCGACCTGCTGCCCGACCGCCTGCGCGGCCTGGACAGCGGCGCCGACGATTACCTCGTCAAGCCCTTCGCGCCCGAGGAACTGGTGGCCCGGTTGCGCGCCGTGTGCCGCCGCAGCGCCGGCACCGCCGGCACGCGCGCGCACTTCGGCCGCGTGGCCGTGGACCTGGCGGCGCGCTGTGCGCTGCTGGACGGCCAACGTGCGGACCTCACCGCCCGCGAGTGGGCCGTGCTGGAAGCCCTGACGCTGCGCGCCGGGCGCATCGTGCCCAAAGGCGAGCTGGAGCGTCTGGTGCTCGGCAGCGAGGCCACGCTGCTGAGCAATGCGCTGGAGGTGCACGTCTCCAGCCTGCGCCGCAAGCTGGGCCGCGAGCTGGTGGAGACGGTGCGCGGCCTGGGCTACCGCATCGGCAGCACGGCGTCATGAAGCCCGCCGCGTCCATCCGCCAGCGCCTGTCGCGGGCCCTGCTGCTCTCGGCCCTGGCCTGGAGCAGCGTGCTGGCGGTGGCGGTGTGGCTGCCCATGCGCGAGGAGGTGGACGAGCTGCTGGACGACGCGCTGCAGAGCGCTGCCGAAGGCATGGTCGACCTGCTCGCCGTGGCGCAGCCGACGCCGGCCTCGGCGCCGCCGCCGGCCGGCACCGGGGAACGGCGCTTCGTCTGGCAGCTGGTCTCGCACCACGACGGCGCCCGGCTGCTGCGCCAGTCGGCCGGCGCGCCGGCCGCCGCGCTGCACGCCACGCCGACGCCGGGGCTCTCCGACGTGGCCGGCTGGCGTGTCTTCGGCCAGCCGCTGGGGCACGACGGCCAGATGGTGTACGTGGCGCAGACGCGCGCCGAGCGCGGCAAGGCCGAGTCGGCGATCGGCTTTGCGGTGCTGCTGGCCGGGCTGCCGATGGTGCTGCTGGCGTTGCTGTGGCTGCGTGCGAGCGTGCGCCATGAACTGCAGCCGCTGCAGGCGCTGTCCGAGCGGCTGGCGCACTTCGACCCGCTGCAACCCGGGGCCACGCTGGGCACCAGCGACCACGAGGAACTGCGCCCCGTGCAGGCCGCCATCGACGCGCTGGCCGGCCGGCTGGCCGACCGCGTGGCGCGCGAGCGCGCCTTCACGGCCCATGCGGCGCACGCCCTGCGCACGCCGCTGGCCGGCATCGACGCGCAGCTGGCGGTGGCGATGCGCGAGGCGCCGCCCACGCTGCAACCGCGGTTGCAGCGCGTGCGCGCCGCCGCCGGCCGGCTGCAGCGCGTGGTGGCGGCCCTGCTGGCGTTGTTTCGCAGCGGCACCGAACTGCAGCGCGTCCCTGTGGACCTGCCGACGCTGGCCGCGCGGCTGCCGGTGGAAGGCCTGGCGCTGCTGGCCGAGCCCGCGCCGCCGTTGTCGGCCGACGTCGACCTGCTGGTGGCCGCCCTGCTCAACCTGCTGGACAACGCGCTGCGCCATGGCGCCAAGACGGTGAGGCTGTCCCTGCCGCAGCCCGGTGTGCTGGCCGTGCAGGACGACGGCGAGGGCGTGACACCCGAGCGCCGGCGCGACCTGGCGCAGGCCCTGGAGCAGGAACAGTACGAAGGCCGCACCGGCCTGGGCCTGATGCTGGCCGACCTGGTGGCGCGCGCGCACGGCGGCCAGCTGCAACTGCCGCCGGCACCGGCGGGGTTCACGGTCTGGCTGGTGCTCGGGCCGCAGCAGAATCAGGCCTCGCCATGACGACCCCACCGAACCCACCCTCCGGCGATTCCGCCTTCAAGAGCCGCGGCGGGCTGCGCCGCATCTTCAACGCGGCGCGCTACTCGCTGGCCGGCTTCCGCGCGGCCTTCCGGCATGAGGCCGCCTTCCGCCAGGAACTGGTGCTGGGCATTCCGATGCTGCTGCTGGTGCCCTTCGTGGCGCCCGGCCGCTGGCAGGCGCTGCTGCTGGCCGGCAGCGTGGTGGCGGTGTGGATCGTGGAGTTGCTGAACTCGGCCGTGGAAGCGCTGGCCGACACCATCTCCACCGAGCACCACCCCATGCTCGGCCGCGCCAAGGACATCGGCAGCGCGGCGGTGATGCTGGCGCTGGTGTTCGCCGGCGTGGTGTGGACGGTGATCCTCTGGCCCGCGAAGTGATCAGCGGCGGAAGAACGCCCGCAGGGCCAGCACCGCGTCGGGCACGGCGCGGCTGAGCTCGTCCACGGTCTCCAGGTCGTCTTCGGCCGGTGCGGGCACCGCCGGCGCGCCTTCCACCCCACCGCCCAGCCCCAGCAGCGGCACCGCCAGTTCCATCAGCGCCGGGTCGGCCCAGGCCGCGGCCCAGGCCTGCGGGTGCAGGTCCACGGCCTGCAGGAAGCCGGCGCACCAGTCGCGCGCGTCGGCCCACTCGTCGGGGCCTTTTTCGGCGATGCTGAAGATCGGCTCCCAGGCCTGTGGCGTTTCCAGCTGCGCCGCGATGTGGCGCAGGTGGCGCAGCAGCTGCACCACCGTGTCCTTGCGCTGGCGGTTGCTGGCGAAGGGAAAGGTGGCGGGCTCTTCGTCGTCGCCGTCGGCGTCGCCGCCCCACACCCAGGGCAGCCACTCGGCGGTGGCGCCTTCCTTCAGCAGCGCCGGCGGGCCGGCCAGCCAGGCGGTGAGGAAGCCGTCGGCGCCGTCCAGCGTCATGGCGTGGTCGGACGGCAGCTTCTGCAGCAGGCGGTCCAGGCCGTCGAGTTCCGCCGGGCTGAGGGGTGACAGCGGCGACGCCGGGTCGAACTGCGGGATCTTCACGGGCGCGTCACTTCCGCATCGCGACCAGGATGTCCTGCGAGCCGGCGGCGAGCATGCGCGCGTCCGAACCCACGGTGACGAAGCGGAAACCGAGCTCGATGCGCGCGCGCGCCACGCCGGGCCGGCCGTTGTGGATGCCGGCCACCACGCCGTGCGCCTTGGCGCATTCGAGGATGTGCTCGATGGCCTCCTGCGCCTTGGGCTCCAGGTCGTCGAAGTTGGGCTTGCAGCCCAGCGACAGCGACAGGTCCGACGGGCCGATGTAGATGGCGTCCAGGCCTTCCACCGAGAGGATGGCGTCCAGGTTGTCCAGCGCCTGCGCGGTCTCGATCATGGCGAAGGTGACGATGGTCTTGTTGGCATGCACCGGGTAGTCGGCGCCGCCGTAGAGCGTGGCCCGCACGGGGCCGAAGCTGCGCGTGCCCTGCGGCGCGTAGTGCGTCCAGTGCACCAGCTTCTGCGCGTCTTCCCGCGTGTTGACCATCGGGCAGATGACGCCGTAGGCCCCGGCGTCCAGCACCTTCATCAGGATGCCGGGCTCCAGCCAGGGCACGCGCACCACCGGCACGGTGTTCGTGGTGCTGATGGCCTGCAGCATGGGCACGAGCGCGGTGTAGTCGATGACGCCGTGCTGCAGGTCGATGGTCAGGGCGTCCCAGCCCTGGTGGGCCATGACCTCGGCGCTGAAGCTGTTGGGGATGGCCAGCCAGCCGTTGACGGCGGCCTGGTCCTGGGCCCAGAGGGCGCGGAGCCGGTTTTCTCTCATGGGCGCAGTCTAGGCCGCTTCAGCGGCCGGCGGTGGCCGCCGCGGCGTCCAGCGGGAAGGATGTGCAGCCCAGCTGGCGCGAGATGTCGCGGCTGGCGTCGCGCAGCATGCCCACGAGTTCGGGTTCACGCGCGGTGTCGTAGCGGAAGCTGGGGAAGCTCACCGAGAGCCCGGCCACCACCTGGTTCAGGCGGTCGAAGATGGGGATGGCGGCGCAGCGGATGTGGTCGTCGAACTCCTCGCGGTCCTGACCGAAGCCCTGGGCCAGCGTGCGTTCCAGCTCGGCGTCGAAGGCAGCGCGGTCGGTGATGGTCTTGTCGCGGAAGCGCTTGAAGTCGCAGCCCTGCAGGATGACGTCGCGCCGCGCCGGGCGTTCCCAGGCCATCAGCACCTTGCCGATGGCGGTGCAGTGCAGCGGCGCGCGGCGGCCGATGCGCGAGTACATGCCCAGCGTGTGGCGGCTGTCCACCTTGTGCACGTAGATGATCTCGCTGTCGATCAGCATGCCCAGGTGCACCGTCTCGCCCGTCACGTCCGACAGGTGCTGCATGTGGCTCTTGGCCAGTTCCACCAGGTCCGGGTACTGCAGGGCCTTGGCGCCCAGCTCGTACATCTTCATCGCCAGGCCGTAGCGCTCGCTGTCGGTTTCCTGTCGCACGTAGCCCAGCGTCTTCATGGTCTGCAGGAAGCGGTAGACCGTGGCCTTGGGCATGGCCAGGCGCAGCGACAGCTCGCTGATGCCCGTTTCGTCGCGCTCCGCGAGCGACTGCAGGATGGCGAAGACCTTGAGGACCGCGGCCACCGATTCGGGCTGCCTGGCGTCGTAGCTGTCGTCGTCCATTTGTTTCGTTTGATTCGGGTGGGTGTTTCGGAATTCTTGGATTGTGTACCCGGGACCGGTATCCCTGCCGGGCCCGCTCACTCGGGCCCGAACCACCGGCGGCCGGCGCCGGAGCCGGAGCGCACGCGGGCCGGCACCTCGGCGGCGGGGTCCTGCGGCGTGAAGAACTCGGGCTTCCAGCCGACGTCGGCCGTGATCGCGACGCCCGGCTCGGCACGGCGCAGCAGGGCCACCAGGTCCACCGGGCGACCGTTGTGCAGCGAGCCGCGGTCGTAGAAGGCCTCGCCCTGGATGCGGCGCACCAGCCGGGCGCTGTCCACCGTGGCGGGTGTCTCGAAGGCGTTCAGTTCACTGACGATGCGCGAGCGCAGGCCCACGCCCAGCGCGTAGCCGAAGCGCGCTTCCGACGTGGCCACGTGCAGGTTGTTGTACAGGTGCACCTGGCCGAAGCGCACGCGCGGCGAACGTTCCTTGGTGTCCCACCACAGGTTGTGGTGGAAGGTGACCTTGAGCCGGCCTTCGTCGGCCAGGGCCCGGTCGCCGCCGCCCACCAGCGAGGTCTTGTCGTGGTGCATGAAGCGGTTCCAGGACACGGTGACGTGGTTGCTGGCCTTGGTGATGTCCAGCAGGCCGTCGTGGCGCTGCAGGCGCCGGCCCAGCAGCGTCGGTTCGGCGGCGTCGGGGCGCGGGCCGTCGTCGAAGCTGCAGTGGTCCACCCACACGCGTGTGGCGCCGCGCAGCGAGAGGCTGTCGTACTCGCTGTTCCATTCGCCGTGGCCGTTGTCGCCGGGGTCCCAGGCGGGGAAGTGGTCGTAGGCGTCGGAGAGGCGCAGGTTGCGCACGATCACGTTGTCCACGTCCTCCAGCAGCACCATGCCGTTGACCAGGGCCGCGCCGCGGCCCACGCCCACCAGCGTGGTGTTGGACGGCACGCGCATCACCACGCGCTCGGCCTGGCGCCGCGCCGAGCGGCGGCGAGCCTCCTCCATCGGGCCTTCGGGCTTGCGGGTGCCCCAGGTGGCCGGGTCGTAGGCCTGGGCAAAGGCCTCCCAGCTGAAGGCGGGGTCGCGGTAGTCGTCGGCGCCCAGCGGGCGGCCGTCGTCGCCGGTGCTGAGGTCGATGCGGCCGCGGACCTTGACGATGCGCGACAGCGCCACGGCCCTGAGCGCCGCCACCAGTTCCGCGCGCGTCTTCACCTCGAAGACCTGGCCTTCCGAGGCATGGGCGCCGCCCGTCGTGCCGCCCGTCGCCGCGGCCCAGCCATCGCGCGGGGGGAGCACTTCCCGCGCCGGGTCGGCCGGCAGAAGCCGGTTGTTGAACTCGGCCATGCGGTTGGCCTGCTCGCCGGTGGCTGAGAAGGGCCGGCGCGAGGTGGACGCCGACCAGGGCGCCAGGTGCGGGCCCAGGCCGCTGTCGCGCACCAGGGCCTGGCCGTTCGGCGACACGCCCGGCTGCCACTCGCCGCGCTTGACGCCTTCGTCCCAGGCGCGGCCCAGGCTGACGCTGGCCCCCGGCACGCCGGGCTCGGCGACGAAGCGGCTGCGCGTGACCAGCATGCCCAGGCGGTCGCCCGGCCTCGTGCTGGGCGCCAGCACATGGCCACCGTTGCCGGGCAGGCGGCGGCCGGCGCGGCTGAGGATGTCGCTGTCGTCGATGACCAGCGTGGCATTGCCGAAGATGAAGTCCACGTCGCCGGCAATCAGGCTGCCGCGCACCAGCACGCGCGCCGGCTCGCCGGGCGTGCGCTGTCTCGTGTGCAGCGTGTCCTGGTGGCCGAGCAGGCGCACGTCCTCCAGCAGGATGCGGTCGCCCAGGGTCATCAGCGCCACGGCCTGCGCGCCGCCGCTTTCGCCCGCGCCTTCGGGGTAGCCGACGCCGGCCTTGACCTTGTCCATCGCATCGTTGGCGATGGTGAGGTGCGCGGCGGTGAGGCCGTCGCTGGCGAAGACCACGCTGGCGCTGCCGGGTGTGCCGTGCGTGGCGGCGTGCAGGTCAGGGAAGCACGGGTGCGCGGCGTCGATGCCGGCGCGCTTGGGCTGGGTGTTCCAGCTGCCGGCGACGATGAGCACGGCCGCGGCGTCTGCCGGGTCACCCAGCAGCACCAGCGGCCCCTTGCCGCGCACGCAGAGCTTTTCGCGGTAGGTGCCGGGCCGGATGGCGATCACGTGCCGCTGCGCGCTGCCGTCAGGCACGGCGTCCACCGCAGCCTGCACCGTGCGGTGCGTGCCGCTGCCGTCGGCGGCGACCACGAAATCGGGCTTCAGCGCGGTGGCATCGAAGGCGCCCGGGGTCCAGGGCGCCGGCCCCTGCGCCAGGTAGTCGGCGATGCGCATGGTGGCCGCCTGCTCGGGCGTCAGCTGCGGGCGCGCCGGCGACTGCGCCTGCGCGGAGAGCGCGGTGGCCAGCATCACCGCGGCCAGCGCCTTCATGCCGTCACGCGGGCCAGGTACAGCGCCGGCTCGCCTTCCTTGTCGCAGCTGAACAGCACCTGCTGCTCGTCGGGCGTGAAGGACGGGTGCGGGTGCGCGACCTGGCGGCTGTCCTTGTACGTGGCCCAGCTGCTGTCGTGCCGCGCGATGCGCCGCGTCGCGCCGGTCTCGATGTCGAAGAGGTGCAGGTAGGGGTCGCCGGTGAGCATCTCGTTGCTGTTCTCGGGCGCCGGGCCGCAACCGTCGCCCACGATGTAGCGGCCGTCGTGCGTGCTCATCAGGTGCGAGCATTGCGGCATGGCCATGACGCGGCGCGACTGCAGCGTCTTCGGGTCCAGGCTGCAGATCCAGCGCGTCTCCTGGCCGTGGAAGTAGCTCACGTAGATCATGGCCGAGCCGTCGGGCACCCAGAACTCGTGCGTGCAGCTCTCGCCTTTCTCGTGCTCCTTGCCGCAGCGCATGTGGCGGCCGTCCTCGTCGATGAACCACATGCGCGCGTCCACCAGGTCGTGCGGGCCCTCGTGGCAGTAGGCCACGGTGTGGTCGTCGTGCGGGCGGTACTGCGGGTGGCCCAGCCAGCCGTGCTTTTCCAGGATGACTTTCCGCTCGCCGGTGGCCAGGTCCACGCTGAACAGGCGGCAGCGCGGGCGCGCGTGGTACATGTCGTGGAACTTCTGCCAGGTGGAGAGCGGGAACCAGTCGCTCTTCGCGATCTCGATGCCCACCATCTTCGTGCAGGCCGTGTTGGCCACCCAGGTGCCGTAGCCCACCCAGTCGTCGGGCACGGTGTAGACCACGGTTTCGCGCAGGTCGGCGAGGTCCAGCCGCACCAGCGTACGGCCGCCGCGCACGAAGTAGAGGTGCCGGTCGTCGGGGCTGAGGAAGCCGCCGAAGGTGTTCTCGTCGGCGCCTTCGGTGAGCTGCACCGCACGCTGCGTGTCCAGGTCCAGCAGGTGGTAGTTCCAGTTCGGGCTGGGCAGGGGGCCGAGCTCGGCGCCGAAGAGCACGCGGCGGCCGTCGTTGCTGAAGCTCTTCTGATAGAAGTAGGGGCGGTGGCAGGTCACGTCCAGCGGCGTGAGGCGGGTCACTTCCGCGCCGGTGTCGGGGTCGGCCTTCGTCTCGAACTGGAACTGGCGTTCGGTGCCTTTGCTCATGCTGGTCGGGCTCACTTGATGCGTTGCAGGAGCGCGTTGCCTTCCTTGACCAGCCGCGCCGCGGCGTCTGCATCGCTGGTCTTGCGGTAGGCGACGGTCTCGAAGACCTCGCGCATGAATTTGTTCAGCCGCGCATGTTCGAACAGCGGCGCGGGCAGCGAGATGCGGCCCGCCTTCTTCTGGGCCTGGATCTGCTCGAAGGCCTGCAGCTCCAGCGGCGGCAGCTTGCCGGCCTTCAGCAGTGCTTCGAAAGGCGCCTTGGCGGCCGGCGCGCCGCGCGTGCGGCCGAGGATCCTCGCGGCTTCCTCGTCGGTCAGCAGGAAGTTCAGCAGCTGCGCGGTCAGCTCGGGCTGCTTGGTGTTGCGGCCCACGGCGAACATCACGGTGGGGCGGCCGAACATGCCGCTGTCGGTGGCGCCGGGCAGCGTGGGGAAGTCGCCCAGGGCCAGCTTCTGCGCCTGGTTCATCGTGCTGCCGCGCAGGCCGATGACGCTGTCCCAGGTGTAGTTGCCGGCCCAGTGGCCGTTCACCCAGTCGGGCTGCTGCTCGGTCGGCCGCTCGGCGCCGCCGAGACTCGCGCGCAGCGGCAGCGGCGTGCAGACATGGCCGTCCACCAGGCGGCGGTAGGTCTGCACCCACTCCAGCGCTGCGGCATCGCTCATCGCCACGCGCGGCGTCTTCGCGTCGACGTAGGGCGTGCCGTGTTTCTGGTGGATGTAGGCCTGCGTGAGCAGGATCATGTCGTAGAGCTCGCCGTCCAGCGGGAAGGCGCGTTCGCCCAATTGGCGCTTGAACACCGCGCCGCTGGCGAAGAGCTCGTCCCAGGTCCTGGGCAGCGGCAGGCCGGCGCGCGCGAAGCTGGCGGCGTTCCACAGGAAGATGCGCGCGGTGTAGGACGTGGGCATGGCGTTCAGCTTGCCGGCCACGACGCCGCTTTGCAGGTCTTCGGCGCTGAACTGGTCCAGCGACAGCAAGGCCTTGTGCGCGTTCAGGTCGGTGAAGCCATTGCCGCGCTTGCTGAACATGGCCAGCCAAGCCCAATTGATCTGCATGAGATCGGGCTCGGCGCGGCCGGCGATCTGCGTCGTCAGCCGCTCCAGGTAGCCGGTGAAGCCCATGTACTCGGCCTTCACCTTCAGCCCCGGGTGGCGGCGCTCGAAGGCGGCAATGGCCTTCAGCGTGGCCTCGTGGCGCGACGCGCCGCCCCACCAGGAGAAGCGCAGCACGCGTTCGCCGGCAGCCAGCGCCGGCGCGGCCAGCGTCGCGGCGCCGGCGGCGAGCAGCGTGCGCCGGCGCATCAGCACAGCCGGGCTCCCTGGCTGGCGTCGAAGAAGTGCGCGCGCGCCATCTGCAGATGGAAGGCGTGTGTGTCGCCACGCGCCTTGCCGCCCAGGCCATGCAGCTGGTCGGCCTGCACCCGCGCCGTGAAGGGCAGGGCGCCGAGCGCGAAGTGCACGAAGACTTCGTTGCCCATGTGTTCCAGGGAACGCAGCGTGCCATTGACGGCCACCGTGTCGCCCTCGGCGCGCGGCCCGGCGCTGATGTGTTCCGGCCGCAGGCCGAACTTCACCGCACCCGACTTGCCCTGCAGGGCCGCGGCGTGGGCATCGGCCAACGGCAGCGGCGTGCCGCCCACCTGCAGGGCCGCGGTGCCCGCCAGCTCGGCATCGACGATGTTCATCTCGGGCGAGCCGATGAAGCCGGCGACGAAGGCGTTGGCCGGCCGCTCGTACAGCGCCGTGGGCGTGTCCACCTGCTGGATCACGCCTTCCTTCAGCACGCAGATGCGCTCGCCCATGGTCATGGCTTCCACCTGGTCGTGCGTCACGTAGACCACGGTGGCCGGCTGGCCGGCATCGCGCAGCGTGCGGTGCAGTTCGGTCAGGCGCACGCGCATGCTGGCGCGCAGCTTGGCGTCCAGGTTGGACAGCGGCTCGTCGAACAGGAAGACCTCGGGCTTCTTCACGATGGCGCGGCCCACGGCCACGCGCTGCGCCTGGCCGCCGCTGAGCTGCTTGGGGTAGCGGTCCAGCAGGTGTTCCATCTCCAGCAGCTGCGCGGCGTGGCGCACGCGCTGGTCGACCTCGGCCTTGGGCGTGCCGGCGAGCTTGAGCCCGAACGCGAGGTTGTCGTAGACCTTCATGTGCGGGTACAGCGCGTAGTTCTGGAACACCATCGCGATGCCGCGCTGCTTGGGCGCCAGGCCGTTCACCACCTGGTCACCGATGCGCAGCTCGCCGCCGGTGATGCTCTCCAGCCCGGCGATCATGCGCAGCAGCGTGCTCTTGGCGCAGCCGCTGGGGCCCACGAAGACCATGAACTCGCCGTCGCGGACTTCCAGGTCCACGCCGTGCACGGCCTTGAAGCCGTTGGGGTAGGTCTTCTCGACCTTGCGGAGCGACAACTGCGCCATGACTAGCCCTTGATGCCGGAACTCGCGGCGCCTTCGATGAAATGCTTCTGCGCGGCGAAGAACACCGCCACGCTGGGCAGCAGCGCCACCACCGAGATGGCGATGGCGTTGGCCCAGTCCACCTCTTCGCTGGCGCTGATGCTCATCTTCAGCGCCAGCGACACGGGGTAGTTCTCCACGCTGGCCAGGTAGATGAGCGGGCCCATGAAGTCGTTCATCGTCCAGATGAACTGGAACACGACGACGGAGATGATGGCCGGCTTGAGCAGCGGCACGATGATGTGCCACAGCAGCTGCGGCGCGTTGCAGCCGTCGATCATCGCGGCCTCTTCCATGTCGCGCGGGATGCCGCGCAGGAACTGCACCAGCATGAAGACGAAGAAGGTGTCGGTGGCGAAGGCGCTGGGCACGATCAGCGGCAGGTAGGTGTCCAGCCAGCCCATCTCGCGGAACATCAGGTACTGCGGCAGGCGCAGCACGATCAGCGGCAGCATCATCGTCGCCACCATCACGCTGAACAGGAACTTGCGGCCCCAGAACTCGAAGCGCGCGAAGGCGTAGGCCACCAGCACGCAGCTGATCACCGTGACGATGATGCGCGGAATGACGATGGCGAAGCTGTTGAGGAAGTAGGTGGCGAAGGTGTATTCGGTGCTGGTCTTCCAGCCCTTCACGTAGGCGTCGAAGCTGAATCGGCTGGGCCAGAAGCCGGCCTCGGTGAAGATCTCGGCATTGCTCTTGAACGACGCGCCCACCAGCCAGATCAGCGGGTAGAGCATCACCACCGCCACGCACAGCAGCAGCGTGGTGCGGATGAGCCGGGCACCGCGTGACGGTTCGGCCAGGGCGGCGGCGGTCACTTCCGGGTTTCCTTCTCGCCGGCGTAGAACACCCAGTAGCGGCTGCTCCAGAAGGAGAAGGCGCTGAGCAGGCCCACCAGCGCGAACAGCACCCAGCTCAGCGCCGCGCCATAGCCCAGGTTGAAGAAACGGAAGCTCTGGTCGTAGATGTAGAGCGCCAACACGTAGGTGGAGCTCAGCGGGCCGCCTTCGGTGATGGCGTAGGGCCCGTTGAACTCCTGGAAGGCGTGCACCATCTGCATGATCATGTTGAAGAAGATCACCGGCGTGATCAGCGGCACGGTGATGCGCCAGAACTGCTG
>JAEUPH010000281.1 GCA_016790395.1 Rubrivivax sp.
AGCAGCGTGGCCGAAAGCGCCGGCAGCCGCCGCGCCACCTTCACCAGCGTGATGGCGCGCTGCGCCTCGGCATGGTCGGCGGCCACCACGCGCACGTGGCGCTCGCCGGCGGCGTCCAGGCCCTTGTGCAGCGGCAGGTCCAGCACCTTGAGCTTGTCGGGCCAGTCGTCCCACACCAGCGCGGCGTAGATCTTTGTCGTCTCGCGCGAGCGGAACTGGTCCTGCAGCGCCGTCAGCGCGCTGCGCTTCTTGGCCAGCAGCAGCACGCCCGAGGTTTCCTTGTCCAGCCGGTGGACGAGTTCCAGGAACTTCGCCTGCGGCCGCGAGCGACGCAACTGCTCGATGACGCCGAAGCTCACGCCGCTGCCGCCGTGCACGGCCACGCCGGCGGGTTTGGCGATGGCCAGCAGGTGCTCGTCCTCGAACAGCAGCGGGAATTCGCGCGGCGGCACGCTGGCGGCGTCCTCGCGCGCCGCGGCCACGCGCACCGGCGGCACGCGCACGTCATCGCCTTCGGCCAGGCGGGTGTCGGCCTGCGCGCGGCCCTTGTTGACTCGCACCTCCCCCGAACGGATCACGCGGTAGACATGCGTCTTGGGGACGCCTTTCAGCTCGCGCAGCAGGAAGTTGTCCAGCCGCTGGCCGGCCGACTCCACCCCCACCAGGAGGTGCCGCACCGCAGGCGCTGCGCCGCTTTCGGCCCGGGCCGGGCCGCCCCGGGCCGGGGGCGATATACTCCGCCGCTCCACGTTTGCGCCGTAAGTGCTTGATTTGCCGGAGTTTACCCGGCCACTTCCGAAGCCTGCGTGGGCGGCCCCCGGCCAAGAATCCAGGGGCAAAGAGCTGATGCAACGCCCGCGGGCGGCGCTGGGGCCGGAACGCTTCAATGCTCCGGCAGGCGCTCAAGGCAGGCGGCAGAAGAACGAAGACGAGGAACCTCCGTCCCGCTCATTCGGGACACCCGTGAATACCAAGAAGGCCAGATCGCGGCTGACGCCGTCTGGCTTTCGCGCCCGGTGCGCAACGCTGCAGTCCATGTCCTTCCGTCCCCTTGCCCTCACCCCGACGCGCCCGCATCGCCCCGATGCGCACGGCGCCGGGGCGCCGCCGCGTGATCCGCGGCGGCCGGCATGGGCCGCGGCAGGGCCCGCAGCCGCGCCCGACGCGCACGCGCCAACGCTGCAAGGCTGAACCGCCCATCCCGGCGGAGCATCGCAGTCCAGGGCATTTCGCGACCCCGGTTCCCGCCGCGTTTTTCGTGCATCGATTGTGTTGAACGGCGCCAGGCCGCAGAGCCGGCGGCGCCGCACAGGAGTGCACGCATGAAGCGCATGCTGATCAATGCCACGCAGGCCGAAGAGCGCCGCCTGGCGATCGTCGACGGCCAGAAACTGCTCGACTTCGAGACCGAGATCGAAGGGCGCGAACAGCGCAAGGGCAACATCTACAAGGCCGTCATCACGCGGGTCGAGCCTTCGCTCGAGGCCTGCTTCGTCGACTACGGCGAAGACCGCCACGGTTTCCTGCCCTTCAAGGAAATCAGCAAGAACTACTTCCGCGAAGGCGTGGAAGCCAAGAACGCGCGCATCCAGGACGCCGTCAAGGAAGGCGACAACCTGCTGGTGCAGGTGGAGAAGGAAGAGCGCGGCAACAAGGGCGCGGCGCTGACCACCTTCGTCAGCCTGGCCGGGCGCTACCTGGTGCTGATGCCCAACAACCCGCGCGGCGGCGGCGTCAGCCGGCGC
>JAEUPH010000288.1 GCA_016790395.1 Rubrivivax sp.
GGCCAGCACCTTGAAGAGCTCGCCCATCTCGTGCTCGGTGAGCAGCTTCTGCGCGTTGGCCACGGTGCGCACGTCGGCGCCTTGCAGCATCTCGAGCAGGCCGCAGTTCATCAGGAAGCGCGCCTGCGTGGTGTAGCCCAGCACGTCCAGGCCGGCGTCCTGGCCGGCCAGCGCCACGCCGCTGAAGTTGACGTGGGCGGTGATGTCCTTCTCGCCCACGTCCACCAGCGGATCGGCATCGGCGCGGTGCGCGCGGTGGCACATCAGGGTGCCGCCGCTGCGCTGCGGGTGGTAGTACTCGGCCTCGGGGAAGCCGTAGTCGATGAAGAGCGCGCCGCCGCGCGAAAGCCGCGCGGCCAGCGTGCGGACGAAGGCCTCGGCCTGCGGGTGGATCTCGGTCACGGTGCCGGGCACGAAGAGGCCGTCGCCGGGCGGGCGCAGCGCGGTCGGGCGGTCGGCCCAGGCGAAGCCGTCGCCATCCGCGACCACGCCGCGCTCGTGCCAGGCGTGGCCGTCGAAGTGCAGCAGCTGCACAGGCATGGCGTCGAGCACCTCGTTGCCCACCACCACGCCCTGCAGCGCATCAGGCCAGGCGTCCAGCCATTGCACACGTGCGCCGAAGCGCGCCAGGCGCTCGGCCTGCGTGGCGCGCAGCGTGCCCGAGAGGTCGATGATCGAATAGCGCCGCACACGGTCGCCCAGCGCCTGCAGCAGCTGCTCGGCCAGCGCGCCGGAGCCGGCGCCGAACTCGAACACCTCGTCGGCGCCGGCCGCCTCCAGCATCTGCGCCACCTGCCGCGCCAGCGCGGTGCCGAACAGCGGTGACAGCTCGGGCGCGGTGATGAAGTCGCTGCCCGAACGCGGGCCGGCGCCGAAGGGCAGGCGCCCACGGCTGTAGTAGCCCAGGCCCGGCGCGTAGAGCGCGACGGCCATGAAGCGGTCGAAGGGCAGCCAGCCGCCGGCGGACGCGATGTCCCGGCGCAGGCATGCCAGGAGGCTGGCCGATAAACTCTCGGCCCCGGCGGAGTGCATCCGCGGCATTGTAGGAAGCCCCGTTGTCCCCTTCGCCCGCTTCGCGCGTCGTGCTCGTCACGGGCGGTGCCCAGCGCATCGGCCGCGCCATCGCGCTGCACCTGGCACAGGGCGGCTGGCGCGTGGCCGTGCACTACCGCAACTCGGCCGCCGCCGCGGCGCAGGCCGTGGCCGCGGTGCGTGAGGCCGGCGGCGTGGCGGAGGCTGTAGCCGCCGACCTGGCCGACGAGGCCGAATGCCAGGCCCTGGTGCCGGCCGTGCGCGAGGCCTTCGGCCGCATCGACGCGGTCGTCAACAACGCTTCGCTCTTCGAGTACGACGACGTCGCCGGCTTCACCGTGGCGCGCCTGGAAGCGCACTTCCGCGCCAACACCGCGCCGGCCATCCTGCTGGCGCGCGCACTGCACGCCGCGCTGGACGAAGGCGCCACCGGCTGCGTGGTGAACCTGCTGGACCAGAAGCTCTGGAACCCCAACCCCGACTACCTCAGCTACACGCTCAGCAAGGCCGCGCTGGAGTGCGCCAGCACCTTGCTGGCGCAGGCGCTGGCGCCGCGCGTGCGCGTCTGCGGCGTGGCGCCGGGGGTGACGCTGCTGTCCGGCGCGATGAGCGACGCCGAGTTCATCGCCTCGCACCGCATGACGCCGTTGCAGCGCTCGTCCACCCCCGAGGACGTGGCCGCCGCCGTGCGCTACCTGCTCGACGCCCCCGCCGTCACCGGCACCACGCTGCTGGTGGACGGCGGCCAGCACCTGCAGCCGCAGGGCCGCGACGTGATGTTCCTGGCCCGCGACGCGGGCACGAAAGCCTGAGATGCAAAGCCTGATCAACCACCCCAGCCTGATGGA
>JAEUPH010000308.1 GCA_016790395.1 Rubrivivax sp.
AAGTATCTCTCCACGATACCAAACGTCTGAGCTTGTGCCACGCTCCCCGGTGTGATTGATACCCATCGGTTGAACCGCGACGATGGCGCCATGTTCAACGAAGGAGAGATCTCCATGCACCCCGCCCGCCGCGACACCAAGGCCTGGAAGGCCCAGGTCTGGGCCAGCTTCAGCATCGCCACCGGCCTGGCCGGCACCGGTCTGGCCTGGCTGCCGGGCCAGGACCTGGACCGCGTGTTCATGGTCATGGGCTACCTGTTCACGCTGTCCACGGCCTTCGCGCTGAGCAAGTACGTGCGCGACAACGAGGCCGCCCGCATCGACACGCCGATGTGGGGCAGCGTGGTCTGGGGCGGCTTCGCCACGGCCATGGCGCTGACGGCCTGGGGCCTGTGGCGCATGGACATCAACCCGACCTACAAGGCCTTCCTGGGCGTGAGCTGGCTGTTTCTCGTCTCCAGCGTGTTCACGCTGGCCAAGACGCTGCGCGACGAGCACGAAGCCCGCAAGGCGGGAGAACTGCAATGAACAAGCTGCTCCTCGCGGCGGTGGCCGCCATCGCGCTCGCCGGCCCGGCCCAGGCTCACCGCGATGCCGCCTCGGAGGCCAGCGCGCTGTCCCTGCTGCCCATCGCCGTGTCGGTGGCGGCGCCGGCCGGGCTCGTGCTGTCCGGAGCGGGCTTGGTCGTCGTCGCCGTCTCGGCCGTGGCCGAGGGCACGGTGTGGGTGCTGGAACGCGTGAGCGACGGCGCCCGCTTCAGCGTCACGCTCAGCGCCGCCAGCGTGGGAGGCGTCTCGCTGGCGGTGGGCACCACGGTGCAGTTCATCGCCTGCAGCACGGGCTGGGTGCTCTCGGCCGCGGGCAAGGCCATCGCCTTCGTGCCCAACGAGATCGGCAAGGCGCTGCTCTACAACGAACGGGTGACGCGATGAAGGCCTGGCAGCGCGTGCTCGCGGCCTTGGCGCTGGCCGCCGCGCTGCTGCCGGCGCAGGCCGGCCGCAGCTGCGAGCCGCACACGCCCGACACCGAGAGCCTGATCAAGGCCATGAATCTCGCCGAGCGCACGGCGCGCGCGCTGGATGCCAGCGGCGCCGACGTGGTGGTCATCGCCCGCTCGGGCCAGGACCTGCGCAAGTACCGCCTGCGCTGGAGCCACCTGGGCCTGGCCTACCGCGACGCCGACTCCGGCGCCTGGCGCATCGTGCACAAGCTCAACGAATGCGGCAGCGACCGCGCCGACCTCCACCGCCAGGGCCTGGCCGAGTTCTTCCTGGACGACCTGTTCCAGTACCGCGCCGGCTTCGCCGTGCTCAAGCCCGAGGTGCAGCAGCGCCTGCTGCCCGTGCTGCGCGACAACCGTCGCGCCGCCGCGCTGCACACGGCGCGCTACAACATGCTGGCCTACCCCTGGGCGCTGAGCTACCAGCAGAGCAACCAGTGGGCGATCGAGACGCTGGCGGCGGCACACCTGCCGCCGCCGGTGAGCCGCGAACGCGCCCAGGCCTGGCTGCGCCTGGCGGCCTACGAACCGACGGTGCTGGACATCCCGGCCTTCACCCGGCTGGGCGCGCGCATGACGGCGGCCAACATCGCCTTCGACGACCATCCCAACGAGAAGCGCTACGCCGGGCGCATCGAGACCGTCACCGTCGACTCGGTCTTCGCCTGGCTGGAGCGCACCGGCCTGGCCAGTGCGCTGGAGGTGCTGCCATGAACCGCCGTCACGCCCTGTGCTGCGGCGCCGCTTTGGCAGCCGGCCTCTTCACCGGCCTGATGCCGCGCGTGGCCGATGCCGTGCGCAACCCCTGCCGCGGCACGCTGCCGTCGGACCTGGCCGGCCACGACCTGGTGCTGGGCGCCTTCGACGGCATCGATGCGAGCCGCCTCGTCGACACCCACGCCCACCTGCTGGGCACCGGCGATGCGGGCTCCGGCTGCACCGTACACCCCAGCATGCAGCAGTGGTGGCACCCGGTGGAGGTGCTGCGACGCAAGGCCATCCTCAACGGCGCCTGCGTACCGGCCGATGCCAAGCCCGTGGACGTGGCCTACGTCGACCGCCTGCGCGGGCTCGCTGCCGACTTCCCCGCAGGCGCCCGCTGGTGGCTCTACGCCTTCGACCGCGCGCACGACGACGCCGGCCGCCCGCGTGCCGACTGGACCACCTTCCACGTGCCCAATGCCCACGCCGCGGCCGTGGCGGCGGCGAACCCGGCGCGCTTCGATTGGGTGGCCAGCATCCACCCTTACCGGGAAGATGCGCTGACGGCGCTCGATGCCGCCATCGCGCACGGCGCCGTGGCCGTGAAGTGGCTGCCCAGCGCCATGAACATCGACCTGGCCGATCGCCGCTGCCGCCCCTTCTTCGAACGGCTGGCGCGCCACGGCACGCCGCTGGTCGTGCATTGCGGCGAAGAGAAGGCCGTGCCCGGCGCCGGGCGCGACGCCTACGGCAACCCGCTGCGCGTGCGCCACGCGCTGGACGCGGGCGTCACGGTCATCGTCGCGCATTGCGCCTCTCTGGGCCGGGCCGAAGACCTGGACCTGCCTTCACGCCCGCAGCGCCCGGCCTTCGAACTCTTCGTGCGGCTGATGGACGAGGCCGGGCACGGCGGCCGGTTGCTGGGCGACATCTCGGCGGCCTTTCAGGCCAATCGCAGCCTCGACGTCGGCCGCACGCTGCTGCAGCGAACAGAGTGGCACGACCGCCTGCTGCACGGCTCCGACCACCCCTTGCCCGGCGTGATGCCGTTGTTCTCGCCCCGCGCCCTGGCCCGCGGTGGCCTGCTGGCCGAGCACGAGGCGGCCACGCTGAGCCGCATCCGCGAACACAACCCGCTGATGTTCGACTTCGTGCTCAAGCGTCGGCTGCAGTGGCAGGGCCAGGTGCTGCCGGCTTCCGTCTTCGAGGCTGGCGCGCTGGCCGAGACGGCCGCTACAGTCGGCCCCGTTCCGCGTGCCTGACCGTCCACCCGAGGAAACCCGTGTCCGAGACCTCCCACGCCCACGAGCATCCCAACCAGTTCGCCCTGCTGGGCCAGCGCCGCTTCGGGCCCTTCTTCTGGGTGCAGTTCCTGGGGGCCGGCAACGACAACCTGTTCAAGTTCGCCTTCACCGTGATGGTGACCTACCAGCTGAAGGTGAGCTGGTTGCCGGCACAGCAGGCCGGGCTGGTGATCGGCGCGCTCTTCATCCTGCCCTTCCTGCTCTTTTCAGCCACCAGCGGACAGCTGGCCGACAAGCACGACAAGGCGCAGCTGATCCGCTTCGTGAAGAGCCTGGAGATCGCCATCATGGTGCTCGCCGCCTACGGCTTCGTCACGCACGGCGTGGAGGTGCTGCTGGCCTGCGTGTTCCTGATGGGCCTGCACTCCACGCTCTTCGGCCCGGTGAAGTTCGCCTACCTGCCGCAGCATTTGAACGAGCGTGAACTGACCGGCGGCAACGGCATGGTGGAGATGGGCACCTTCGTGGCCATCCTGCTGGGCCAGGTGGCCGGCGGGCTGCTCATCGACATCCCGGAGCAGGGCGGTGCCTACGTCGCCGGCGCCTGCGTGGCCGTGGCGGTGCTGGGGCGGCTGGTGGCGCAGGCCGTGCCGCTGTCTCCGGCCACCGACCCCGCGCTGGTCATCAACTGGAACCCCTTCACCGAGACCTGGCGCAATCTCAAGCTGGCGCACGAAGGCGTGGCGGTGTTCCGCTCGCTCCTGGGCATCAGCTGGATGTGGTTCTTCGGTGCCGTGTTCCTGTCCATGTTCCCGGCCTTCGCGCGCGACGTGCTGCACGGCAACCCGCAGGTGGCTTCGCTGCTGCTGGTGGTGTTCTCCATCGGCATCGGCACGGGCGCGCTGCTGTGCGAGGTGCTGAGCAAGCGGCATGTGGAGATCGGGCTCGTGCCGCTGGGCGCCATCGGCATGAGCGTGTTCTCCGTCGACCTCTACTTCGCCTCGCGCGGCCTGCCTGACGCGGCGGTGATGGGCGCGGCCGCCTTCGTGGGCATCGCCGCGCACTGGCGCGTGATGGCCGACCTGGCGCTGCTGTCGCTCTTCGCCGGCATCTACAGCGTGCCGATGTACGCGCTGATCCAGATGCGCAGCCAGCCCACGCACCGGGCGCGCATCATCGCGGCCAACAACATCCTCAATGCGCTGTTCATGATCGTCAGCGCGCTGGCCGTGGGCCTGGCGCTGAAGATGGGGCTGACCATCCCGCAGGTGTTCCTGCTCACCGGGCTGCTGAACGCGGTGGTGGCCTTCTACATCTTCCTCATCGTGCCGGAGTACCTGCTGCGCTTCTGCGCCTTCCTGCTCACGCGCCTGATGTACCGCTTCCGCGTGCGCGGCGACGAGCACATTCCCGCGGAGGGCGCGGCCATCCTGGTGTGCAACCACGTGAGCTTCGTCGATGCCGTGGTGCTGATGGCGGCCAGCCCGCGGCCGATCCGCTTCATCATGGACCACCGCATCTTCGCCACGCCGGTGCTGGGCTGGCTGTTCAAGCTGGGCAAGGCGATTCCCATCGCGCCGCAGAAGGACGACCCGGTGGCCTACGAGCGCGCCTTCGAGCAGGCCCGCGCCGTGCTGGCCGACGGCGAACTGCTGGCCATCTTCCCCGAGGGCGGCATCACGCGCGACGGCAGCCTGGGCGAATTCAAGGGCGGCATCATGAAGATCCTGCAGACCCACCCGGTGCCCGTGGTGCCGCTGGCGCTGCACAACCTGTGGGGCAGCTTCTTCAGCCGCGCCGAAGGCGGCACGGCGATGGTCAAGCCCTTCCGCCGCGGCCTTTTCAGCCCGGTGACGCTGGTGGCCGGGCCGGCGCTGCCGGCGGCCGAGGTGTCGCCCGGTTTGTTGCGTGAACGTGTTGCAGCGCTGCTGGCGACGTAACGCCTGGCTTCACGTTGCGCAACACGGCAATGGCATGATGCGGCATCCCAGCCGCCTGGAGACCCTTCCATGACGACTCTTCGCACCCTGATCGCCGCCGCTGCGGCCCTGCTGTTCGCCACCGGCTCCGCGCTGGCGGCCAGTTCGGCTTCGTCGGCCGTGTCCGACAGCATCGCCACCTCGGTGGGCAGCATTTCCAACTCGATCCAGAAGTCCAGCGACAGCTCGTCCAGCAAGGACGACAAGGTCGCCGAGGGCGACTACAAGATCATCGAAGTGGCCGCCGCCCCCACGCGGCCCGGCACCGTGCGGCTGAAGCTGCAGCCCGTGGCCGGCAAGGACGCCGGCAAGGCCGGCGAGTTCTTCCTCTTCATGCCGCAGGAGGCTTTCGAGCAGAGCCGTCTTGGGCCCGGCCACGTGGTCACCGCCAAGCCGCGCGCCTACGGCCTGCAGTTCACGTACGCCGACTCGCAGAAGGCCTTCTTCCTGGTGCTGGACGACGAGCAGCACCGCGAGTTGCAAACCAAGGTCGTGTCCCTCTGAGCGGCTGCTGAAGGCCGTGCTGCGCCGCGTTCTTGCGGCGGCCGCCCTGGCGATTGCGGGCGCCTGCCAGGCCGGCCAGCTGGGCGTGTGTGACCCGCCCCGGGACCTGGATCCTTCGCAGAAGGACCGCCTGCTGCGCTTCGGCGCCCTGGTGAAGGCCGAGCTCGAAGGCTCGGGCCGGCGCGTGGCACTGATCTCGCGCTCCGGGCTGGACCTCGCCCGCTTCGGTGTGCGCTACTCGCACGCCGGCTTCACGCTCAAGGGCAGCGCCGAGACGCCCTGGTCGGTGCGCCAGCTGTACTACGCCTGCGAGCAGCGCGAGCCCAAGCTCTTCGACCAGGGCATGCTGGCCTTCGTGCTGGGCATGAACGAGCCGCAGCTGGGCTACGT
>JAEUPH010000316.1 GCA_016790395.1 Rubrivivax sp.
TTGGGCAGCTCGCCCTTCAGCAGCAGGTAGCAGGTGTCCAGGAAGTCGCACTTCTCGGCCAGCTGCTCGATGGGGTAGCCGCGGTACAGCAGCTCACCCTTGTCGCCGTCGATGTAGGTGATGGTGCTGTTGCACGACGCCGTCGACAGGAAGCCCGGGTCGTAGGTGAACTTGCCGGTCTGCGCGTAGAGCTTTCGGATGTCGATGACATCCGGGCCGATGCTGCCCTTGTAGATGGGCAGGTCCATGCTCGGGCTGCCGTCAGAGAACGACAGCGTGGCTTTGACGTCGGAGGGGGTCATGGTGGGGGCCTTTCTGGAGGTCGTCGATGTCGTTCAGTTCGGCGGCATGCGCATCAGGTGCAGCACCTCGTGCACCTCTGGGGCGGCCAGCTCGCCGTCAGGCTCCTTGCGGGCCAGCAGCAGGTCGAGCAGGTCGTTGTCCGGCAGGTCCATCAGGGCCAGCAGCCCCGCAGCCTGTCTTGTCGTCAATGTCTCCTCGTGGCGGCGGAAGAAGCGCTCGACGAAGAGATCGTTCTCCAGCAGGCCACGGCGACAGCGCCAGCGCAGCTTGCTGAGGGACCGCTCGTCGAGGCGCTCGTCTTGCATGGCGTCACACGGCGCGACGCACCATCAGTTCCTTGATCTTGCCGATCGCCTTGGTCGGGTTCAGGCCCTTGGGGCAGACGTCGACGCAGTTCATGATGGTGTGGCAGCGGAAGAGCCGGTACGGGTCTTCCAGGTTGTCCAGGCGGCCACCGGTGTCCTGGTCGCGGCTGTCGGCGATGAAGCGGTAGGCCTGCAGCAGGCCGGCCGGGCCGACGAACTTGTCCGGGTTCCACCAGAAGCTGGGGCAGCTGGTGCTGCACGAGGCGCACAGGATGCACTCGTACAGGCCGTTCAGCTCATCGCGCTCCTCGGGCGACTGCAGGCGCTCCTTCTCGGGCGGCGGCGTCTCGTTGACGAGGTAGGGCTTGATCGAGTGGTACTGCTTGAAGAACAGCGTCATGTCCACGATCAGGTCGCGGATCACGGGCAGGCCGGGCAGCGGCTTGAGCACGATGGTGCCCGGCAGCGTGAGCATGTTGGTGAGGCAGGCCAGGCCGTTCTTGCCATTGATGTTCATCGCGTCCGAGCCGCAAACGCCTTCGCGGCAGCTGCGGCGGAAGCTGAGGGTGGGGTCCACCTTCTTCAGCTTCATCAGCGCGTCGAGCAGCATGCGCTCGTTGCCGTCGAGTTCCACCTGCAGCGTCTGCATGCGCGGCTTCTCGTCGGTGTCGGGGTCGTAGCGGTAGATCTGGAAGGTGCGGAGCGTCATGGGGCTGTCTCGATCAGAACGAGCGGACCTTCGGGGGAACCGATTCCACCGTCAGTGGCTTCAGTTGCACGGGCTTGTACTCGAGGCGGTTGCCTTCGGAGTACCACAGCGTGTGCTTCATCCACACCTCGTCGTTGCGGCCGTTGGGGTGCTGCGGCGTGTCGCCGTAGTCGTCCACGCTGTGTGCGCCACGGCTTTCCCTGCGCGCGGCGGCGGACACCATCGTGGCCTGCGCGGCCTCGATCAGGTTGTCGACCTCCAGCGCCTCGATGCGCGCGGTGTTGAAGACCTTGCTCTTGTCCTTCAGGCCGATGTTCCGCACGCGCTGGGCGATCTCGGCGATCTTCACCACGCCCGCGTCCATCGTCGCTTGCGTGCGGAACACGCCGGCATGCTGCTGCATGGCATTGCGCAGGTCGTTCGCCACGTCCTGCGCGTACTCGCCGTCAGGGTTCGCGTCCAGGCGGGCGAGGCGGGCCAGCGTGGCATCGGCGGCGTCGGCCGGCAGCGGCTTGTGCGACCGGTCGGCGGCCTTGAAGCTGTCGACGATGTGGTTGCCGGCGGCGCGGCCGAACACGAGCAGGTCCAGCAGCGAGTTCGTGCCCAGGCGGTTGGCGCCGTGCACGCTGACGCAGGAGCATTCGCCCACGGCGTAGAGGCCGTTGACGACCGCGTTCGGGTTGCCGTTCTTCGGCATCACCACCTGACCGTGGATGTTGGTCGGGATGCCGCCCATCTGGTAGTGGATGGTCGGCACCACGGGGATGGGTTCCTTCGTGATGTCGACGTTGGCGAAGTTGTGGCCGATCTCGAACACGCTGGGCAGGCGCTTGAGGATGGTGTCGCCGCCCAGGTGCGTCATGTCGAGATGGATGTAGTCCTTGTTGGGACCGCAGCCGCGACCTTCCTTGATCTCCTGGTCCATGCAGCGCGAGACGAAGTCGCGCGGCGCCAGGTCCTTCAGCGTCGGCGCGTAGCGCTCCATGAAGCGTTCGCCGTTGGCGTTGCGCAGGATGGCGCCTTCGCCACGGCAGCCTTCGGTCAGCAGCACGCCCGCGCCGGCCACGCCGGTGGGGTGGAACTGCCAGAACTCCATGTCCTCCAGCGGGATGCCGGCACGCGCCGCCATGCCGAGACCATCGCCGGTGTTGATGAAGGCGTTGGTGCTGGCGGCGAAGATGCGGCCCGCGCCGCCGGTGGCGAAGAGCGTGGTCTTGGCTTCGAGGATGTGCACGTCGCCGGTTTCCATCTCCAGCGCCGTCACGCCCAGGACATCGCCGTCGGCATCGCGGATGAGGTCCAGCGCCATCCACTCAACGAAGAAGTTGGTGCGCGCCTTGACGTTCTGCTGGTACAGCGTGTGCAGCATCGCGTGGCCGGTGCGGTCGGCCGCCGCGCAGGCGCGCTGCACGGGCTTCTCGCCGTAGTTGGCGGTGTGGCCGCCGAAGGGGCGCTGGTAGATGGTGCCGTCCGGGTTGCGGTCGAACGGCATGCCGAAATGTTCGAGCTCGTAGACGACCTTGGGCGCCTCACGGCACATGAACTCGATGGCGTCCTGGTCGCCCAGCCAGTCGGAGCCCTTCACCGTGTCGTAGAAGTGGTAGTGCCAGTTGTCCTCGGCCATGTTGCCGAGCGAGGCCCCGATGCCGCCCTGCGCCGCCACCGTGTGCGAACGCGTGGGGAACACCTTGGTGAGCACGGCCACGTTCAGGCCGGCCAGGGACAGCTGCAGAGAAGCGCGCATGCCCGAACCGCCGGCGCCGATGATGACGACGTCGAACTTGCGGCGCGGAAGCGAAGAGGTCAGAGCCACGGTCACAGTCTCCACAGAACTTGAATGGCCCAGCCGATGCAGCCCACCAGCCAGACGATGGTCAACACCTGCAGCGTCAGGCGCATGGCCACCGGCTTCACGTAGTCCATCCAGATGTCACGCGCGCCGACCCAGGCGTGCCAGCCCAGGGCGATGAAGATGGTGAAGGTCAGCACCTTCATCCACTGCGCCGAGAAGATGCCCGCCCAGGCGTCGTAGCCGATGGGGCCCTGCACCAGCAGCAGCTGCAGCAGCAGCACGACGGTGAACACCGCCATCAGCACCGCGGTGACGCGCTGGCTGAGCCAGTCGCGCATGCCGTAGTGCGCGCCGACGACGACGCGCTTGGAACCGTAGTTGACCGACATGGGTGTGCCTCTCAGAACAGGCCGAACAGCTTGGCGCCGAGCACCAGCGTCAGCGCGATGCTGGCGGCCAGCGTGACGATGGCCGACGAATGACCCTGCTGCTTGGTCACGCTGTGCGTGGCGTCCATCCAGAGGTGGCGCACGCCGGCGATGAAGTGGTGCAGGTAGGCCCAGATCAACGCCCAGGCCACCAGCTTCACCAGGATGCCGGGCACGAAGCCAATGCCGGCGGCGAAGGCGCTGGTGAAGCGCTCGTAGCTGATCTCCGAGGTGACGCTGACGTCGAAGAGCCAGATCACCAGGGGCAGCAGGGCCAGCATCAGCACACCGCTCACGCGGTGCAGGATGGACACGTACCCGGCCAGCGGCAAGCGGTACTTCGTGGCATCGATGAGTCGCATCGTGCCGGGTCTGGTTCTTGTGATCTGGGTCATGGGCTACTCAGCAGGGCTCGGGTTAACCAGTGGAGTCTATTGCAACGCAGCTGTCTTACGCGGAACTGGAGGACGGCCTGGCCGCGGTTCAGTTGAGCTCGTTGCGGTAGTGGTGGGAGGCCGTGTGGTACAGGCCGCGGCGCAGTTCCACCGGGCGGTCGTCATAGGTGAAGGACAGGCGCTCCACCGACAGCAGCGGCGTGCCCGGCGCCACGGCCAGCAGCTCGGCCTCTTCACCGCCGGCCGCCACGGCGCGGATCTTTTCCTCGGCGCGCACCATGTGCACCGCGAACTCGGCTTCGAACAGGCGGTACATCGGGCCGCGCCAGGTCTGCAGGCGTTCGGCGGTGAGGCCCTTGAAGGGCGTCCCGGGCAGCCACAGGTCGTCGAAGACCACGGGCCGCAGGCCCTCGGGCTCGGGCACCAGCAGCAGGCGGCGGACCTGCACCGCGGCTTCGCCGGGCTTGAGCGCCAGCAGGCGCGCCACCTCGGCCGGGGCGCGCATGCGGCGGCATTCGAGCAAGCGGCGCTGCAGCGTGCCCGGGCCGCCGTCATCGGGCATGAGGCGCAGGAAGCGGTACTGCGTGCTCTGCTCGGCATGCGTGGCGACGAAGGTGCCCTTGCCCTGGCGGCGCACCAGCACGTTCTCGGCCGCCAGTTCGTCGATGGCCTTGCGCACCGTGCCCTGGCTCACGCCGAAACGCGCGGCCAGTTCCACCTCGCTGGGAATGACGCGACCGGGCTGCCACTCGCCCGCCGCCAGGCTCTTCAGCAGCAGCGACTTGATCTGCTGGTACAGCGGCGAAAAAGCGGGCGCGGCCGGCGGAGGGAGGGCGGGCGCGGCGGCAGGCATGCCGCGATTGTGGCGCAATCCGGGGCGTGTCTTACATAAGACATAAGAGTCAAGTCAGGCTTGGCGGACTAGAATTCCGCGCTTGCCCACCGTGGCACCCCCTCCCCCTTTCCACCTCAGGAGCCCACCATGTCCAAGAAGCCCGTCCGCGTGGCCGTCACCGGCGCCGCCGGCCAGATCGGCTATGCCCTGCTGTTCCGCATCGCCAGCGGCGAGATGCTGGGCAAGGACCAGCCGGTGATCCTGCAGCTGCTGGAAGTGCCGGTCGAAGGCCCGCAGAAGGCGCTGCAGGGCGTGATGATGGAGCTGGAAGACTGCGCCTTCCCGCTGCTGGCCGGCATGGAAGCCCACGGCGACCCGATGACCGCCTTCAAGGACACCGACTACGCCCTGCTCGTCGGCGCCCGTCCGCGCGGTCCCGGCATGGAGCGGGCTGATCTGCTGGCCGCCAACGCGCAGATCTTCACCGCGCAAGGCAAGGCGCTGGACGCCGTGGCCAGCCGCGACGTCAAGGTGCTGGTGGTGGGCAACCCCGCCAACACCAACGCCTACATCGCGATGAAGAGCGCGCCCAGCCTGAAGCGCGAGAACTTCACCGCCATGCTGCGCCTGGACCACAACCGCGCGCTGAGCCAGATCGCCGCCAAGACCGGCAAGCCCGTGTCGTCCATCAAGAAGCTGGCCGTGTGGGGCAACCACTCGCCCACCATGTACGCCGACTACCGCTTCGCCACCATCGACGGCGCCAGCGTGAAGGACATGATCAACGACCACGTCTGGAACAAGGACGTGTTCCTGCCCACCGTGGGCAAGCGCGGTGCCGCCATCATCGCCGCGCGGGGCGTGTCCTCGGCCGCGTCGGCCGCCAACGCCGCCATCGACCACATGCGCGACTGGGCCCTGGGCACCGGCGGCGAATGGGTGACGATGGGCGTGCCCAGCAACGGCGAGTACGGCATCCCCAAGGACGTCATGTTCGGCTACCCGGTCACTTGCGAGGGCGGGAAGTACAAGATCGTCGAAGGCCTGCCCATCGACGAATTCAGCCAGTCTTGCATCGACAAGACGCTGGCCGAACTGACAGGCGAGCAGGACGGCGTCAAGCACCTGCTCTGAGGCACTCCGTGACCTCGCCGCGCGACGTCCTCTTCGGCGCCGGCGAGGCGCTGCCAGCCCTGCCGGTCTGCGACCACTACGCCGGCGTCGAACCGCGCATGTCCAAGAGCCTGCAACTGCAGGCCGAACTGGGCCCAGTCTTCGACGTCACGCTGGACAACGAAGATGGCGCGCCGGTGGGCGGCGAGATCGACCAGGCCCACCTCATCGTCAGCCTGCTGAACGGGCCGGACAACCGCTTCGGCCGCGTCGGCGTGCGGCTGCTGCCGGTGGAGCACCCTCGTTTCCCGGAGGTGGCGGCCATCGTGCTGCAGAGCCCCCGGGCGCCGGCCTACCTGATGCTCCCCAAGCCGGAGAGCCTGGCCGA
>JAEUPH010000323.1 GCA_016790395.1 Rubrivivax sp.
GCCACCGAGCGCCACGAGAGCCGGCGCATCGACAACCAGCTGCGCGGCCGCTCCGGCCGCCAGGGCGACCCGGGACAGAGCCGCTTCTACCTGAGTCTGGACGACCCGCTGATGCGCATCTTCGCGGGCGACCGCGTGCGGGCCATCATGGACCGCCTGAAGATGCCCGAGGGCGAGGCCATCGAGGCCGGCATCGTCAACCGCAGCATCGAGAGTGCCCAGCGCAAGGTGGAGGCGCGCAACTTCGACATCCGCAAGCAGCTGCTGGAGTACGACGACGTCTCCAACGACCAGCGCAAGGTCATCTACCAGCAGCGCAACGAGATCCTGGAGGCTTCCAGCCTGGAGGAGCAGATCGCCAACCTGCGCAAGAGCAGCATGGAGAGCGTCGTGCGCACCTTCGTGCCCGAGGCCACGCTGGAGGAGCAGTGGGACCTGGACGCTCTCGAGAAGACCCTGCGTGAGGAATGGCAGCTCGACGTCGACCTGAAGGGGGACGTGGCCAAGAGCGATTCCATCACCGACGAAGACCTCGTCGAGAAAGTGGTGGCTGCCGCCGACGCGATGTTCGCCGCCAAGCTGGAACTGGTCGGCCGCGAGCAGTTCACGCCCTTCATGCGCATGGTGCTGCTGCAGAGCATCGACAGCCACTGGCGCGAGCACCTGGCGGCGCTGGACTACCTGCGTCAGGGCATCCACCTGCGCGGCTACGCCCAGAAGAACCCCAAGCAGGAATACAAGCGCGAGGCCTTTGAGCTCTTCAGCCAGCTGCTGGACGTGGTGAAGATGGAAGTCACCCGCATCCTGATGACGGTGCGCATCCAGTCTCAGGAACAGGTGTCCCAGGCTGCCGAGGCGCTGGAGCAGCAGGCCGGGCAGGTGGCCAACGTGACCTACACCCACCCGAACGAGGACGGCAGCGTCTCGCAGGTGGCCGGGCCGCCGCCCGATCTGTCGCCGGCAGTCCCCAAGGTGGGGCGTAACGACCCTTGCCCGTGCGGCAGCGGCAAGAAGTACAAGTCCTGCCACGGCCGCCTGGCCTGAGTTGGCGGGGACGCTCCAGGCGTCCCCTTCCTTCCTTCGGGAAAGCCCACCCCCGCAGCTGCGGGTTGAGTGAGGCCCGCCGCATGCATATCGTCATCCATCCACGACCTACGTCAGAGGTGTGATTTGGCGCACAAACATGCATTGGCCGTCTTGGCCCTGTCAGCGGCGTTTGCCGCACAGGCCCAGACCGTGCTCTCCGAGGGATTCGACAGCGTGCCCGCGCTCACGGGCAGCGGCTGGTCGATCGTCAACAACAGCACTGCTCCGGTCGGCACCGACTGGTTCCAGGGCAACGCCGGCATCTTCACGGCGGCCTCGGGGGCTGACAACTCGTACGTGGCGGCGAACTTCGTTGCCACCGGCAGCGCCACGGGCGCCATCAGCGACTGGCTGATCCTGCCCGAACTGACGCTCGACAGTTCCAGCGTTCTGTCGTTCCAGGTGCGGACCGGGGGCGATGGTTTCCTCGACAAGCTGGAGATCCGCTTCAGCCCCAACGGCGGCAGCGCCAATGTCGGCACTACCACCACCAGCGTGGGTGACTTCGGCATGCTGCTGGGCACCTTCAGCTCCGACAGCGGCGGCGGCTGGATCGGCCTGAGCTACTCGCTGCTCGGCCTGGATGCGCCCACCAACGGCCGCCTGGCTTTCCGCTACGTCGTCGACAACGTCGCCACCGCGGGCAACTACATCGGCATCGACAACGTCTCGGTGACCGCCAGCATTCCCGAACCCGCCAGCTATGCGCTGATGGGCCTGGGGGTCGCCGCGCTGCTGCTGCGTCGCCGCCTCACCGCCTGAAGGAGCACATCGATGTCTTTTGACAAGCAATCCCTCCGGCACGTGGCCCTGGCCGCGCTGCTGGCCGTGGGTCTGGTGTCTGCCGCGAGCGCGCAGCGCGTCGTCCGTGACGCCCAGACCGGCGCCCTTCGTGCGCCGACGGCGGCCGAGATCCGCAGCATGGAAGGCGCAGGTGCTCGCAAGGCGTCCACCCCTGTGGGCCTGCTGTCCGGCCGGGCCAACCCGCAGCCGGTGACGCTGGCCAATGGCACCGTGTCCCAGGAACTCACCACCGAGCATCTGATGTACTCGGTGGCCCGCCGCAACCCGGATGGCTCGATCAGCCAGTACTGCGTCAGCGGCGAGGAATCCGCCAACGCCGTGCTGAAGGGCAAGGCCCAGTCGAAGCCGCGCAGTTTCGCCAAGTCCAGCAAGGAGCAGGCGCATGAAGTCAAGTAAGGGCCTCTTTGCCGCACTGGCGGCGGCCGGTTCGTTGCTGATCGGTGCCGGCCAGGCGCAGGCCGCGGCGACGATCGTCATCAACAACATCAACGCGCCCGGCGTCGGCTTCAACGACCCCACACCGGCCGCGCCCGTGGGCGGCAACACCGGCACCACGCTGGGCGAGCAGCGGCTGATTGCTTTCACCTACGCCGCCAACCTGTGGGGCGCCACGCTCACCAGCAACGTGCCCATCGTGATCAACGCGCAGTTCAGCGCGCTCACGTGCAGTGCGACTTCGGCCGTGCTGGGCAGTGCCGGTGCCACGCGCATCTACCGCGACTTCCCGAACGCCCCGAAGCCTGGCACCTGGTACTCGTACGCCCTGGCCAACAAGTTGGCGGGTGTGGAGGTGGATGCCGCTCCGAGTGCGCAGATCAACGCCAACTTCAACGTCAACCTGGGCCAGGCGAACTGCCTCACCGGCACCTTCTTCTACCTGGGCCTGGACGGCAACCACGGCGCGAACACCGACTTCGTGGCCGTGCTGCTGCACGAGATGGGTCACGGCCTGGGCTTCCAGACCTTCACCAGCGGCACCACCGGCGCCTTCAACGGCGGCTTCCCGGCCATCTGGGACCACTACCTGTACTCGGTGGCCGCCGGCAAGACCTGGAAGGACGCCACGGCTGCCGAACGCGTGGCCTCGGCCATCAGCGTCAACGGCCTGGTCTGGACGGGCCCGCTGGTGACGGCCGAAGTGCCCAACGTGCTGCGCCAGGGCACGGCCGTGCTGCAGGTCGGCGGCGCCGGTGCCGGCAGCGCCGCTGGCACCTACGCCGTGGGTGAGGCCTCCTTCGGCAAGCCGATCCTGGGCCCGACGGTCACGGCCCAGATCATGCCCGTGGCCACCCAGACCGCTGGCGCAGGCAATGGCTGCGAGCCCTTCACCGAGAACAACATCAAGGCGGTGCGCGGCCGCATCGCGCTGATCGACCGCGGCACCTGCGGCTTCACCATCAAGGTGAAGAACGCGCAGAACGCGGGCGCGGTCGGCGTGCTCATCGCCGACAACGCCGCGGGCTCGCCACCGCCGGGACTGGGCGGGTCGGACAACACGATCACCATTCCGGCCGTCCGCATCACGCTGGCTGACGGCAACACCATCAAGGCGGCGCTGCGGACACGCTCCCGCGTGGCGTCGGGCGTGATCGGCACCTTGACGACCGTCGGTTCGCAGTACGCCGGTGCGGATCCCCTGGGCCGTGCGCTGATGTACGCCCCGAATCCGTTCCAGAGCGGTTCGTCGGTGTCGCACTTCGACGTCACCGCCTTCCGCAACCAGCTGATGGAGCCGGCGATCAACGGCGATCTCACGCAGTCGGTGCTGCCGCCGCAGGACCTGACCTTCCGTCTGTTCCAGGACATCGGCTGGTAAGCCTGCCGAGCCTTCCCTGACGAGGGGCGCCGCCTGCGGGTGGCGCCCCTCGTCGCTTGTGCGTCGTCCCTACAATGCCGCCCTCCCGGCCGACCACTGCGACACCACCATGCCCGTCCATCTCACCGCCCCCGACCCGAAGGACCTGCACGCCGTGCCCGGCGTGCGCATCGGCGTGACGATGGCGGGGGTGCGCAAGGCCAACCGGCGTGACCTGGTGGTGTTCGCGCTCGACGAAGGCAGCGCCGTGGCAGGCGTCTTCACGCAGAACCGCTTCTGCGCGGCGCCGGTGCAGGTGTGCCGAGAACATCTGGCCGCAGGCAGCAGCGTGCGCGCCATCGTCGTCAACACCGGCAATGCCAACGCCGGCACCGGCGCGGACGGCCTGGCGCGGGCCCGTCGCAGCTGTGATGCGCTGGCGGCGCAGATGGGCGTGAAGCCGCAGCAAGTGCTGCCGTTCTCCACCGGCGTGATCATGGAAACGCTGCCGGTGGAACGCATCGAGGCCGGGCTGCCGGCGGCCCTCGCGGCGCTGGCCGAGGCGAACTGGGCCGAGGCCGCCGCCGGCATCATGACCACCGACACGCTGCCCAAGGCGGCGTCGCGCCAGCTCACGATCGGCGGACGCACCGTCACCGTCACCGGCATCAGCAAGGGCGCCGGCATGATCCGGCCGAACATGGCCACGATGCTGGGCTTCGTGGCCACCGATGCGGTCATCGCGCCCGCCCTGCTGCAGGCGCTGGTGAAGGAGGCGGCCGACCTCAGCTTCAACCGCATCACCATCGACGGCGACACCTCCACCAACGACAGCTTCGTGCTCATGGCCACGCAGCGTGCGGGCCATGCGCCCATCAACTCGCTCGCCAGCAGCGAAGGCCAGGCGCTGCGCGACGCCGTCGTGGCGGTGTCCCAGCAGCTGGCACAGGCCATCGTGCGCGACGGCGAGGGCGCCACCAAGTTCATCACCGTCACCGTGCAGGGCGGCAAGACCGTCGACGAATGCCGGCTGGCGGCCTACGCCATCGCGCACTCGCCACTGGTGAAGACCGCCTTCTTCGCCAGCGACCCCAACCTCGGCCGCATCCTGGCCGCCGTGGGCTACGCCGGCATCGACGACCTCGACCAGAGCCTCATCGACCTCTTCCTCGACGACGTGCACGTGGTGCAGCACGGCGGCCGGCTTCCCAGCTACCAGGAAGCCGACGGCCAGCGCGTGATGAAGCAGAGCGAGATCACCGTGCGCGTGCACCTGCACCGTGGCGACGCCGAGAGCACGGTGTGGACCTGCGACCTCTCCCACGACTACGTCAGCATCAACGCGGACTACAGATCCTGATCCCACGCCTGAACGACGACGACCTGCTGCGGGACCCGGCCTACCGCCGGCTCTGGGCGTCCATCCTCACCAGTTCCTTCGGCAACCAGGTGATGATGCTGGCGCTGCCGCTGACGGCGGCGGTGCTGCTGCAGGCCACGCCGACGCAGATGGGCATGCTCACCGCGGTCGAACTGGCGCCCTTCCTCCTGGTCTCGCTGCCCTCGGGCGTGTGGCTGGACCGCGTGCGCAAGCTGCCGGTCTACGTGGTGGGCGAGTCGCTGGTGGCGGTGGCCGCGGCGAGCGTGCCGCTGGCCTGGTGGCTGGGCTGGCTGGGCATGGGCTGGCTCTACGCGGTGGGCCTGGTGATGGGCCTGGTGCACACGGTGGCCGGCACGGCCGCGCAGGTGGTGCTGACGCAGGTGGTGGCGCGCGAGCGGCTGGTGGAGGCGCATGCCAAGAATGCGCTGGCGACCTCGGGTGCGGAAGTCGTCGGCCCCGGCCTGGCCGGGGCGCTGATCAAGGTCTTCGGCGCGCCGCTGGCGCTGCTGGTGAACGCCGCGCTGCTGCTCGGCTCGGCGCTCATCCTGCGCGGCATTCCCATCGTGGAGCGTGTCGATGCGCGGCCGCAAGGCCCTTTCTGGCGCGAGCTGCGCGTGGGTCTGCGCTTCGTGCTCGGCCAGCGCCTGCTGCTGACGCTGGCCGGCCTGATGTGCGTGTGGCAGATGTGCCATTACGCGGCGGTGACGGTGCAGATCCTCTTCGCCACGCGCACGCTGGGCCTGAGCGAACACGCCATCGGCCTGTGCTACATGGTGGTGGGCCTGGGCACCATCCTGGGCAGCGTGTACGGGCGGCGCATCAGCCACCGCATCGGCCCCGGCCCTTGCCTGGTGGTGGGCTATGTCGTCACGGGCACGGGCTGGCTGGTGCTCGCGCTGGCCCCGGCGAACGCCTTGGGTGTCATCGCCTTCGCCGGCATGCTGATGGCCTTCTCCACCGGCGCCGTGTTCATCTTCATCAACTTCCTGGCGCTGCGCCAGGCGGTGACGCCCGAACCCCTGCTCGGCCGCATGACCAGCACCATGCGCTGGCTCACGCTGCTGGCCGCAGCGCCCGGCGCGCTGCTGGGCGGCTGGCTGGGCGAGCACGTCGGCCTACGCGCCTCGCTGGGCTTCGCGGGCGGTGTGTGCCTGCTGCTGGCGCTGGTGGCCTGGCAACTGCCGCTGGTGCGCTCACTGAAGCGCCTGCCCGAGGCGGAGCGTGAGTCGGAATGGCTGGGCCTGGAGGCCGACGTCAGGCCGACGGGGGTCTGAGGTTCAGGCGGCCGGCGCGAAGCGGTCGACCGCGTCGGTGATGAGGCCGTCCACCCCCAGCGCGATGAGACGCTGGGCGTCGGCCGCCTCGTTCACGGTGTAGCAGAGTGCCCTGAGCCCGGCGCCATGCACCCGGGCCAGCACGGCGGCCTCCATGACGCGGAAGTTCGTCACCACGCCCACCACGCCCAGCGAAAGAGCCTCGTCCAACCACCCTGGTGCCAGCGCGTCGAGCAGCAGCGCACGGGGGATCTGCGGCGCCGCGTCACGCGCTGCAGCCAGCGCCGCGGGCTGGAAGCTGCTGAAGAGCAAGGGCGTGCCGGCCTGCGCCCACAGCTGCGCGCAGGCCAGCGCGACGGCGCGGCCGGTCTCGGCGTCCAGCCCGGGCGTCGGCTTGATCTCGACGTTGAGCGCGAAGCCGTTGCGCTGCACGTAGGCGGCGATGGCCTCGAGGCTGGGCAGCGGCTCGCCGGCAAAGGCGCGCGAGTGCCAGCCGCCGGCGTCCAGCCGCGACAGCTCGCTCCACGTGCGCTCGCCCGCCGTGCCGCGGCCGTTGGTGGTGCGCTCCAGCGTGGCGTCGTGAAGCAGGAAGGCCTGGCCATCGGCGCTGAGCTTCACGTCGCACTCGAAAGCGCGCCAGCCGTGCGCGGCGCCCAGACGGAAGGCGGCCAGCGTGTTCTCGGGCGCCAGCTTGCCGGCGCCGCGGTGGGCGACCCAGAAGGGGAAGGGCCAGGCGCCCATTCAGGGCACGCGCGCGCCGCTGGCGGCGTCGAACCAATGCAGATGCTCGGGCGGCACGTGCACGCGCACCACGTCACCGGGATGGGGGGCCGCCAGCGTGGCGTCGATGCGCAGCGTGAAGGCGGCGGCGTCGGCGGCGTCGCCCAGGCGGCCGTAGATCAGGCGCTCGGCGCCCAGCATTTCGAGCATCTCCACGCGCAGCGGCCAGGCGCCGGCAGGCGCCAGGGCGGCGTGCTCGGGCCGCACGCCCAGCGTCAGGGCGCCGGCGCGCGGAGCAGCGGCGGGCAGGTGCAGCGTCTCGCCGCCGGCGGTGAAGCGCGAACCGTCGGCCTGCCCGCTCACCAGGTTCATCGGCGGGCTGCCGATGAATCCGGCGACGAACGTGGTGGCGGGGCGGCCATACACCTCCACCGCGGTGCCGATCTGCTCGATGCGCCCGGCGTTCATCACGATCATGCGCTGCGCCAGCGTCATCGCTTCCACCTGGTCGTGCGTGACGAACAGCGAGGTCACGCCCAGCTCGGCATGCAGCTTCTGGATCTCCAGCCGCGTGGCAGCGCGCAACTTGGCGTCCAGGTTGGACAGCGGCTCATCGAACAGGAACACCTGGGGCTGGCGCACGATGGCGCGGCCCATGGCCACGCGCTGGCGCTGGCCGCCGGACAGCTCGCGCGGCTTGCGCTGCAGCAGGTGGCCCAGCTCCAGGATCTTCGCCGCCTTGGCCACGCGGGCGTCGATCTCGGCCTTGGGCACCTTGGCGATCTTCAGCCCGTAGGCCATGTTGTCGTAGACGCTCATGTGCGGATAGAGCGCGTAGTTCTGGAACACCATCGCGATGTCCCGTTCCGAGGGCTCCAGCCGGTTGACGACGCGGCCGCCGATGTGGATCTCGCCGCCGGTGATCTCCTCCAGCCCCGCCACCATGCGCAGCAGCGTGCTCTTGCCGCAGCCGCTGGGGCCGACGATGACGATGAACTCGCCGTCGGCGATCTCGGCGTTCACGCCGTGGATCACCTTCACGGCCCTGGGCCCGAGGCCGTAGGTCTTCTCGACGTTGCGGAGTGCGATGGCGCCCATGTGCTCTTCTACTTTTCGGTGTCGACCAGGCCCTTGACGAACTGCTTCTGCATCACCAGCACCACCAGCGCGGGCGGGATCATGGCCAGGATGGCCGTGGCCATCACGATGTTCCAGTCGTTGGCGGCGTCGCCGCCGGAGATCATGCGCTTGATGCCCATCAACCCCGGGTACATGTACTCGCTGGTGGTCACCAGCAGCGGCCCCAGGTACTGGTTCCAGCCGTAGATGAACTGGATGACGAAGAGCGCCGCGATGCTGGTGCGTGAGAGTGGCAGCAGCACGTCCTTGAAGAAGCGCATGGGGCCGGCGCCGTCGATGCGCGCGGCCTCCACCAGTTCGTCAGGCACGGTGAGGAAGAACTGGCGGAACAGGAAGGTGGCGGTGGCGCTGGCGATCAGCGGCACCGTGAGGCCGGCATAGCTGTTGAGCATGCCGAGGTCGCTCACCACCTGGTAGGTGGGGCCGATGCGCACCTCCACCGGCAGCATCAGCGTCACGAAGATCGACCAGAAGAAGAACTCGCGGCCGGGGAAGCGGAAGTAGACGATGGCGAAGGCCGACAGCAGCGAGATGCTGATCTTGCCCAAGGCGATGACCAGCGCCGAGACCAGGCTCACCGTCATCATGCGCGCCACCGGCGCGTTGGAAGCGGCGCCTTCGCCGGTGCCCAGCAGCGCGGCCTGGTAGTTCTCCAGCGCATGCGGGCCGGGCAGCAGCGGCATGGGCACCTGCACGATGTCCTGCGCCGTGTGCGTGCTGGCCACGAAGGTCAGGTACAGCGGGAAGGCGACGATGAGCACGCCCAGCACCAGCACCAGGTGCGAGATCGCGTTCGCCAGGGGCCGGTTCTCGACCATGGTCTCAGTAGTTCACCTTGCGCTCGACGTAGCGGAACTGCACCACCGTCAGTGCCACCACGATGACCATCAGCACCACGCTCTGCGCCGCGCTGCCGCCGAGGTCCAGCGCCTTGAAGCCGTCGTAGTAGACCTTGTAGACCAGGATGGCCGTGTCCTTGCCCGGGCCGCCCTCGGTGGCGGCATCGACGATGGCGAAGGTGTCGAAGAAGGCGTAGACGACGTTGATGACGAGCAGGAAGAAGGTGGTGGGCGACAGCAGCGGGAACACGATGGTCCAGAAGCGGCGCCAGGGCCCGGCGCCGTCGATGGCGGCGGCCTCGATCAGGCTCCTGGGGATGCTCTGCAGCCCGGCCAGGAAGAACAGGAAGTTGTAGGAGATCTGCTTCCACACCGCGGCCATGACGATGAGCGTCATGGCCTGCCCGCTGTCGAGCAGGTGGTTCCAGTCCACGCCCAGTTGCCGCAGCGCGTGGCTGACCACGCCGATGGAAGGCGCGAACATGAACAGCCACAGCACGCCGGCCACCGCCGGCGCCACGGCGTAGGGCCAGATCAGCAGCGTCTTGTAGGCCGCGGCGCCGCGCACCACGCGGTCGGCGAAGACGGCCAGCGCCAGCGAGACCGCCAGGCCCAGCACCGCCACCAGCGCCGAGAACACCGCCGTGGTCTTGAACGAGGCGAGGTAGCTCTGGTCGGCCCACAGGCGGCGGAAGTTCTCCAGCCCCACCCATTCGGTGCTGGTGCCGAAGGCGTCCTGCTGCTGCAGCGACTGCAGCAGCGCCTGGCCGGCTGGCCAGAAGAAGAACACCGCGATGACGGCCACCTGGGGCGCCAGCAGCACCCCGGGCAGCCACCAGCTGCGGAAGCGGACCCGCTTTTCTATCGCCAAGCGCTCAGTCCTTGTTGGCCTTCTGGAAGCGCTCCAGCTGCTCGTTGCCGCGCCTGACGGCGTCGTCCAGTGCCTGCTGCGCCGTCTTCTTGCCGGCCCAGACCTGCTCCAGTTCCTCGTCCATGATGGCGCGGATCTGGTTGAAGTTGCCCAGGCGCACGCCGCGCGACTTGTCGGTGGTCTTGCGGATCATCTGGTTGACGGCCGTGTCGGTGCCCGGGTTGGCCTTGTAGAAGCCCGACTTTTCGGTCAGCGCGAAGGACGCCAGCGTGATGGGGAGGTAGCCGGTGCGCTTGTGGCTTTCGGCCTGCACCTCAGGGTTGGTGAGGTGGTTGAAGAAGGCGGCCACGCCCTTGTACTCGGCCGGTTTCTTGCCCGACATCACCCACAGCGAAGCACCGCCGATGACGGTGTTCTGCGGCGCGCCTTGCACGTCGGGGTAGTAGGGCAGTGGCGCGATGCCGAACTCGAACTTGGCGTTCTTCTTGATCGTCGCGTAGGTGGACGACGAGGCCGTGGCCATGGCGCATTCGCCGGAGTAGAAGGGCGCGTCGGCCTTGTTGCCGCGGCCGCGGTAATGGAACAGGCCCTGCTTGGCCATGTTGGCCAGGTTCTCGATGTGGCGCACGTGCAGCGGGCTGTTGAAGGCCAGGCGCGCGCCCGTACCGCCGAAGCCGTTGTTCTGCGTCGCGAACAAGGTGTTGTGCCAGGTGGAGAAGCTCTCCAGCTGCGTCCAGCCCTGCCAGCTGGTGGTGAAGGGGCAGGCCACGCCCGAGGCCTTCAGCTTGGCGGCGTAGCCCACCAGTTCCGGCCAGGTGGTCGGCGGCTTGTTGGGGTCCAGGCCGGCCTTCTTGAAGAGGTCCTTGTTGTAGTTCAGCACCGTGGTGGAGCTGTTGAGCGGGAAGCTCAGCATCTGGCCGCTGGGCGCGGTGTAGTAGCCCACCACGGCCGGGATGTAGACCTTGGGGTCGAACTTGTAGCCGGCATCGGCCAGCACCTTGCCCACCGGCACGATGGCGCCCTTGGCGGACATCATGGTCGCCGTGCCCACCTCGTACACCTGCAGGATGTGCGGCGCGTTGCCGGCGCGGAAGGCGGCGATGGAGGCCGTCATCGACTCGTCGTAGGTGCCCTTGTAGGTGGGCACCACCTTGAACTCCTTCTGGCTGGCGTTGAAGTTGTTCGCCAGGTCCACCACCCAGTCGTTCAGGCCCCCGGTCATGGAGTGCCACCACTGGATCTCGGTCTGGGCGTGGGCGGGGGCGGACAGCAGGACGGCCAGCAGGGCCGGGCTCAGGATGCGCAGTTTCATGGGATCTCCGTCAGGCAGGAAGGCGGCCGAAGCGCTGGAGTGTCGTCGGCCTTTGTGACAGCAGCGGCGGTTTTGTCATGGGCTTTGACCTCGGACAACGGGGGTTTCCCGCCGCGACCCTGCCGGCGAAACGGGTCGTTGCCGGCGGTTAGCATTGCGGAAAACCCTGCCATGAACGCACCCCTGCCCATCGCCGCGCCGCTGGCGACCCCCCATCCCGGCGACGACATCCAGCACGACGGCGTCCGCCTGCGCGAGATTCCGTACAACTACACCTCGCTGTCCGACCGCGAGATCGTCATCCGGCTGCTGGGGCAGCGCGCCTGGGAGATCCTGAACCTGCTGCGCCAGGAACGCCGCACCGGCCGTTCCGCCCGCATGCTGTACGAGGTGCTGGGCGACATCTGGGTCGTGCAGCGCAACCCGTACCTCGAAGACGACCTGCTGGACAACCCCAAGCGTCGCGCCATGCTGATCGACGCGCTGCACCACCGGCTGGGCGAGGTGCAAAAGCGCCGCGACGCGGCGGCCGACCCGCAGCGCGACGCCCTGGTGGGCGA
>JAEUPH010000334.1 GCA_016790395.1 Rubrivivax sp.
CGTCACGCTGGCCAGCGGGATGTCGAGGATGTTGAAGTTCTGCTTGCGGATCAGGTACAGCAGCAGGTCCAGCGGGCCTTCGAAGGCCTCGAGGAAGACCTCCAGCGCGTCGGGCGGGATGTACAGGTCCTGCGGCAGCCGGAAAAGGGGCTCACCGTACAGGCGGGCGACGGCCACCTCGTCCACGACCTGGGGCGAAGGCGGTGCCGGTTCGGCGGGGTCGAGCGTGTCCGGAAGTTCAGGCAGCTCGGGCGCGGCCGTGCTCAATGCCGGGTCTGGTAGACGTAGGGCTGCTGCGGCACCTTGGCGTCGCGGAACTCGGCCTGCTGGCTGCGGTCCAGCGCCTTGTCCCACAGCAGAGCGCGGCCGGCGCGCTGCTCGGCTTCCAGCGTGGGCTTCTTGGCCTTCAGTTCCTCGATGAAGTTCGTCACGTCGGACTTGTACGGTTTCCAGAACAGAGGCATGGCGGCGGCAGGGGCAGAATCGGTTGACCGGCATTTTAGTCGGCGGCCCGCCCCGGAGCCGCCGCCCCCCGATGTTCGAGACCGAGCTGAAGTTCCGCATTCCGCCCGCGCAGCAGGGCGCCGTGCTGCGCGCCGTGGCCACCGCCAGCGCCCGGCGCGTGCGCCTGCAGGCCGTCTACTTCGACACGCCGGACTTCGCGCTGGCCCGCGCCCGCATGGCGCTGCGCCTGCGCAAGGAAGGCCGCGTGTGGGTGCAGACGCTGAAGGCCAGCGGCGGCCTGATGGCGCGGCTGGAGCACGAGGTGACGCTGTCGGCTTCGACCCGCGAGCCGGCGCTGGACGTGTCGCGCCACGACGGCACGCCGGCCGGCGAGGCGCTGCGCGCCGTGCTGGCGGATGCGCTGCCCTTGGGGGCGCTGTACCGCACCGACGTGCAGCGCACGCTGCGGCTGGTGCGCGTGGCCGGCGGCACGGTGGAGATCGCCTGCGACCACGGCCACTTCATCGCCGGGGAAGGCGACGCGCAGCGCCGCGCGCCCATCGACGAGATCGAGTTCGAACTGAAGAGCGGGACGCCGGCCGCACTCGTGGCCCTGTCAGCGCGCTGGGCCCGGCGCTTCGGGCTCTGGTGGGACTTGCGCTCCAAGGCCGAGATGGGGCTGCGGCTGGCCACGCGGACGACGCAGGTGCCGCCGACACGCGCCCGGCCCCCCGGCTGGAAGGCCGATGCGACCCCGGCGCAGGTCTTTGCCGGTGCGCTGCAGGACACGCTGGCCCAGGCGCTGGCCAACGCCGGCGAGATCGCCGACGGCGCTGCCACGCCCGAACACCTGCACCAGTTGCGCGTGGGCTTGCGCAGGCTGCGCACGGCGCTGCGCGTCTTGTCGCCCTGGGCCGCCGACGCCGAGGAGGCCGCGGCGCTCGACGCCGCCTGGGCCGCTCCTCTGCGCCAACTGGGCCTGGCGCGTGACGCTGACCTGCTGCGCGAGACCTGGGGCCCCCGCCTTCAGCAAGCCGGTGCACCGGCCTTCGCCTGGCCGGTTCCGGACACCGGCGAGGACCCGGGCGCGTTGCTGCGCAGTCCCGGCTTCCAGGCCTTGCTGATGCGCACGCTGGCGCTGGCCTCGAAGGCGCCGGAGCCTCCGGGTGCCGCGGCAGCCGGCCTGGCCGAGGCTGGGCGCGCGGTCCTGCGTCCCGCCTGGCGTGCCGTGCGCGAAGGCGTGCAGCACTTTGCCGAGTCCGACGCCGAGGCGCGCCATGCCTTGCGCCGCCGCCTCAAGCGCCTGCGCTACGCCGGCGAGTTCCTGGCGCCGGCCTGGCCCGGCAAGGCCGCGAAGCGCCATGGCCGCGCGCTGGCAGCGGCGCTGGAGGCCCTGGGCCAGCTCAACGACCTGGAGACCGCGCTCGCCGCCTGCCGCGCACGCACGGCGGAGGAGCCCGCCGCCTGGTTCGCCGTGGGCTGGCTCACGGCGCGGCGCGAGCCCGCCGTCTCTGCGGCCGCCGTGGCGCTGGCCGCCATGATGGAAGCGCCGCGGCCCTGGCGCGTCTAGGCGCGCGGGCGTTCGACCACCAGCGCCTCGGCCAGCGTCGGCACGATGCACTCCGCGCCCAGCGCGGCCTCGAAGCCGCTGCGGCGGATCAGCGACAGCGGCTGCTCGTTGACGTTGGCCAGCACCAGCGCGATGTGCTGGCGCTTGAGCACGGCATGCAACTGCTCCAGCGCGTCCAGGCCCGAGGTGTCGATGTTGATGAGGCGGTGCATCTCCAGCACCACGCAGCGCGTGCCTTCGGGCAGGCGCGCCGGCAGCGCTTCCACCTTGGCCACGGCGCCGAAGAAGAGCGAGCCGAAGAGCTCGAAGGCGGCCACGCCGGGCGGCGCATCGGTGGCCGGCACCGGCTCCACCGTGAACAGCGTGCTCATGCGGTAGATGAAGAAGACGCAGGCCAGCACCAGGCCCACTTCCACGGCCACGGTGAGGTCGAAGACCACCGTCAACACGAAGGTGCCCACGAGGATGGTGCGGTAGGGCAGGCTGAACTTGCGCAGCCGTGCGAACTCGCGCCATTCGCCCATGTTCCAGGCCACGAACATCAGGATGCCGGCCAGCGCCGCCAGCGGCACGCTGGCCGCCAGCGGGGCCGCCAGCAGCACCACGCCCAGCAGCGTGATCGCGTGCACCATGCCGGCCACGGGCGTGGCGCCGCCGGCGCGCACGTTGGTGACGGTGCGGGCGATGGTGCCCGTGGCCGGCATGCCGCCGAAGAGGGGCGATACCAGGTTGGCCACGCCCTGCGCCATCAGCTCCTGGTTGGGATCGTGGCGCGGCAGCTCGGTCATGTTGTCGGCGACGCGGGCGCACAGCAGGCTCTCGATGGCGCCCAGCAGCGCGATGGTCAGCGTGGGGATCGTCAGCTGCTTGGCCGTGGCCCAGCTGAACTCGGGCAGCGCCAGCGCCGGCAGCGACTGCGGGATGCCGCCGAAGCGCGAGCCGATGGTCTCCACGTCCAGGTGCAGCAGCTGCACCGCCAGCGTGGTGACGACCAGCGCCACCAGCGTGCCCGGCAGGTGGGCCACGGCGCGGCGCAGCTTCTGCGCCAGGCTCAGCGTGCCCGCCGGCATGGTGTAGCTCTTGGGCCAGGTGACCACGATGACCAGGCTCACCGCCCCCACGGCCAGCGCCGCCAGGTTGACGGTGTTCGCATGGGCGGCCAGCACGCCCAGCAGGCTGAAGAAGTCGCCTGGCAGCTTGGGCGTGGTGAGGCCGAAGAAGTCCTTCACCTGCGACAACCCGATCAGCACCGCGATGCCGTTGGTGAAGCCGATGATGATGGGCACCGGCACGTAGCGCACCAGCGCGCCCAGCTTCAGCAGGCCCATGGCGAACAGCAGCACGCCAGCCAGCGCGGTGCTGATGAACAGGTTGGCCAGGCCGTAGCGCTCGACGATGCCGTAGACGATGACGATGAAGGCGCCGGCCGGTCCGCCGATCTGCACGTTCGAGCCGCCCAGGGCGCTGATCAGGAATCCGGCGACGATGGCCGTGAACAGACCCTGCT